>DATDGR010000106.1:0-6256 GCA_036521995.1 Terriglobia bacterium
CGCCCGGATCAGCGACTTGTAAGTGACTGGTTCCACAGCCACTGCTTGCTGGGCCAGCCGGAAAAACAACTGGCCTCGGCTGCGCGATCTGCGCCGATTGAACCGGAAGGTGAACTCGTCGAGGTAGTAGTCCAAGTGCTCGAAACTTACGGCTCCTTGATGGGTGCCCAGCAGCCAGCGCTTCAGCAACGAGACGACCCGATGAACACGCGGCAGCAGTTCGGACGGAGATTCCTTTTGGCCCCGCAGGAAGGTGATCTGGTGGCGGTAGCCGTTCCTCTCCAGGGGTTCGTAGCCCAGCCACCCGTCCGTAGGCACGACGCTGCCCGGTTCGATCGAGTCCTGCACAAAGGGGATCAAGCTGGCGGCCGAAGCGTCGGCAATAGGTCGCATCCGGATACGGCCTATTCCCCGTCCATCTTCCTGCGTCGCCACCACGATCAAGGCCTTCTTCTCCGTCTGCCGACCTCGTACACCCTCTTCCAGACCACCGAGATACGTTTCGTCCACTTCCACGGTGCCCGTCAGCCGATCCCGGCCCGGCCTCACCATCGCTCGACGCAGTTTATGCAGCCAGGCCCAGGCCGTCTGGTAACTCCCCAGGCCCAATACGCGCTGCAGCCCCAGAGCACTGACGCCGTTCTTCTGCGCAGTGACCCACCACATCGCCCGAAACCAAAGGGTGAGCGGGGTGTGGGTATCCTGGAAGATCGTTCCGGCCGTCACCAATACTTCGCAGCGGCAACTCGCACAGCGCCACCACACCGAACCCAGCGGCCAAGACTTGGCCCCGCCGCAGCGCGGAACAGCGAAACCCGTCCGGCCACCGAAGCTGGAACAGGTAGGCCCGGCACGCCTGCTCCGAAGTGAAGCGCGCCTCCAGCTCCGCCAGGGTTCTCGGGTAATCCTCCATCGGCGGAAATACTACAGGTTGGGGTTAGGTGAGTCAAGTGGATACCCCCAATTTCGAGAATTGGCGGCGGCTGAGGGTAGCTTTTGGGCTTGCGGGAAGTGCTCGCTTGCGGGGTTTCATTGCGACCTCATGGTCATGCATTACGCCCAGTAAGTGTGTCCAGCAGGAGGGGGAACGGTACTTCACCTCGTCCTTCGTGCGATTCCTATACGAGTGTTCCGCCGGCGTCCAGTTCCAACTCTCCGCCGAACGGTCAACATTCAATACCCATAGGTCCAGGGCCGCGCTAGCGGCTTACTGGAAATGGCCGTATCGGCAATGCTCCGGCCACCCACCCATCCGTCTAACTTGCTACCCTCGGGCCGGAGCACTGCCGATACAGCGCTAAGGATTTCCCAACAGTTGTCCGAATTCGCCCGTCAAGTCCGCAAGGTTTTTGAGGCAAGATACGTTCTTTCGTCCCTATCCGTTTTCCCTTCGTCGTCGGTGCGGCACAGGTCGTGCTCAGTCTTGGCTGCGATTACGCACTAGTCCTGCCTCGCGGTTCTTACTCTGCCCGCAGAGCCGTCATGGGATCGGCGGCTGTGGCGCGGCGCGCCGGAAGGTAACAGGCGCCCAAGGCGACGAACATCACCGTAGCGAAGACGGCCCCGAACGTGAGCGGATCGGCGGCGCTGACGCCGTAGATCAAGTGTCTCAGCACACCTGAAAAAGCAAGCGCGCTCAACAGACCAAGTACGGCGCCGGCCAGGGTGAGCTTGATGCCGTGAGAGACGACGAGGCGAAGCACGTCCCACCGCTCCGCGCCCAAAGCCACACGCAATCCGAATTCGTGAGTGCGCTGGTTCACGGCATAGGAGATGACCCCATAAATTCCGATGGCGGCCAGGATGGTGGCGAGCGCCGCGAACAAACCCACCAGGAAGAACGCGAATCGCGCCGTCGCCACGCCGGCGTCCGCAATCTGGTCCATCAGGCGAAGGTCCGACATGGCTAGGGCGGGATCGAGGCGGTGCACTTCTCCCCGCAGCTCCTCTGCCGCCTGCGCGGCGTTGGAACCCGTACGCACCGCGACGGACATCTGTCTGAAAGGCACCTGCAGCATCGGCCACCAGAAGGCGGATTGGGCTCCGGCGTCGTCAGGTTTGTCCTTGACGTCGCCCACAATCCCCACCACCGTCATCCAATCCTTTTCTTTAGGGTTGTCAGTGAAGGATACTCGCCCGCCCAGGGCCGCACCATGATGCCAGTAGCGCGACATGGCTTCATTGATGATCAGGGCCTTCGGCGCATCTTGATTGTCGCCGTCGGTGAAGAATCGTCCGCTCACCAACGGAATGCCCAAAGCGGGAAAGTAATCCGGGGAGGCGACGTGATACCGGGCATGAAAGTCCTCTTTCGGAGGCGGCGTTTCGTCTTGAATCAGGAAGCCACCGTCATTCTCGTCGTAACCCGTCCAAGGCAAGTCCGAGCCGGCGCCGGCGTATTTCACGCCCGGAAGCGTGGCCAAGTGCGTCGTGAGCTGGTCGTAGAAGCGGACGACAGAGGCGTTGTTCTTATACTCGGTATCCGGCAGCGAAAGACTGGCCGTAAGCACGTGCTCGGGCTTGAAGCCCGGGTCGGCCCGCAGGAGGTTCACGAAGCTGCGGAGCATCAGGCCCGCGCCGATCAGCAGCACGGAAGCGAGGCAAACCTCAGCCACCACCAGCGCGTTCCGCAAGCGCACGTGACCGCTGCCCGGGGTCGTTGCGCGTCCCCCCTCGCGCAGTCCTTGCTGCGGATCGGTGTGCGCCGCTTCAAGAGCGGGCGCGAGCCCGAACGCCAATCCGGTGGCGACGGCAATCAGCAGCGTGAACACGAGCACAGCAGCGTTGACGTGGATGGACCCGGCGCGGGGAAATCCGCCCGGCAATAATGAGACCAGCGCAGGAACGCCTGCTACCGCCAGCGCTGCGCCCAGGGCGGCTCCCACCAGCGCAATCAACAGGCTTTCGGTGAGCATTTGGCGGACCAGGCGCGACGTGGGAGCCCCGAGCGCCGCCCTCACTGCAATCTCACGCCGTCGAGCACTGGCCCTCGCCAGCAAAAGATTGGCGACGTTGACACAGGCGATCAGCAGGACCAGGCCCACGGCGCCGAGAAGCACCAGCAGCAGGCGTTTGTCCGGTCCTACGATCTCGTTATAAAGTGGCACCACGAGCATGTGCCAGTCGCCGTATCCTCCGTGTTCGCGCCCGACCTCGGTAATCAAGGTGTTCATCTCGGCCTGCGCCTGCGACGGCGTCACGCCGGGCTTCAATCGTCCGATTCCCTCCATGTAGTGCGACCCGCGCTGGTTCGGATTGCCGTCAAAAGTAAAAGGCCGCCAGGCGTCTACGGAGTCGCCATAAGGCAGAGCATGATACTCGTTGCCGGGATGCTCGACGCCACGCGGCATCACTCCGACCACGGTGTAGGGTTGCGCGTCCAACGTGATCTTGCGGCCTATAATGCCGGGATCGGCCGCGAATTTGTCATGCCAGGCGCGATCGCTCAGAATTACCACGCCGCCGTTGCCAGGCAGCTCGTCATGGGTATCGAACTCGCGTCCGCGGGCGAGCGCAAGTCCGAGCACCTTGAAATATCCGGCGGTCACGCGGAATCCGGCCAGGTTCACCGGCTCGCCTGAGCCCGAAAGCTGCACGTCGCCGCGCGTGAACGCGGCCAGCGTCTGGAACGACCGATTGCGCGTCCGAAAATCCCGAAAGTCAAAAGGATTCAGCGGAAACTTGGGAAAATCCTGGCTGCTGAAGAAGAGGCGGACAATGCGGTTGGCTTGCGGGTAGGGCAGCGGTTGGAGCAACACGCCTTCGATCACGCTGAAGATGGCAGTGTTGGCTCCAATGCTGAGAGCCAGAGTCAGCAGAATCACCGCCGTGAAGCCGGGACTTTTGCCGAGCGTACGCACGCCATAACGAACGTCCTGCATGAAGTTCTCCAGGTAATCGGTGCGTCGCATATCTCGGCATCCCTCCTTGATCTGCGCAACTCCGCCGAGCCTCCGCAGCGCGGCGTAGCGGGCTTCCTCTGACGGCATGCCGGCCGCCAGATTCGCTTCGATCGCCTGCTCGAGGTGGAAGCGAAGTTCCCTTTCAAGTTCCTTTTCCGCTTGGCCTCGCCGCAGCACTGAGCGAAGCCGCATCCGAGTGAGATTCCACCAGCGGTCAGGCTTCATCAACGCCCCCGGCAGCCTTTTCCTGCAAAACACCACAAGACCATGTCGTTCCGTGCTGTCAGCAGGCTCTTACACCATGCGGACCACGAGCCCCACGGCGTCAGAAAGACGTTCCCACTGAGCCAGCTCCTTCTCAAGCTGCGCGCGACCGGCCTTGGTCAGCTTGTAAAGCTTGGCTTCGCGGCCGGTTTCGGTGGTCCGCCACTCGCTGCGCAGCCATCCCTGATGCTCCAAACGATGTAGTGCAGGATACAGGGCGCCCTGCGTGATCTGAAGCGCGTCCTGGCTGACTTGCTCGATACGCTTGGCGATGGCCCAGCCGTGGCTCGGTTCAAGCGAAATCGTCTTCAGGATCAGGAGGTCCAACGTTCCCTGTAACAGATCGGAAGGTTTGCCCATCGTCGGTGCATATACCTAATTCATCTACACTCAGATCCCTAAATTATTTACCATTTCCATTTTGGATGTCAACGGCCGGAACGAATCGACGGAGAGGCAGTGAGTCGGCTGCATAGCGTGCAGCATGGATTGCTGTTGAGAACAGCCCTTGTATTAAACTCAGACAAGCCTCGGTCGACGGGCACGGCCTAGTGGCAGGCGTTTGCCGAACAGCCGCTGAAGACGCCACTCGCACACTTGTTGGAGGTAAGTCGTCCGTTGTTGCTCCGCGGCCCATGCCTCAAGGTGATTTGGGTCTGGCCGTTCATAGCCATCGGAACTCGCGTGGCGTACCCGTTCGAGGTCTTGACCGGTCGCCGGACGCGGAAGCGGTGCCCAGCGAAGAAGTGAGCGCCGGGAAGGCATTAGCCGCAATCGCATGCACGGTGACGAAGAGCCCCTCCGCATTCCACCGACGTGTTCGACCTCCACACGGTGGAGCCCCGCCAAGTCGCTGCAGTGGTAGAAGCCTATCTCGATGAAGCGGCACGGCTCGGCCTCGGTGCTGTGCGAATCATCCACGGTCGCGGCACGGGCGTGCAGCGGAGGATCGTGCGTGCAATGTTGGCGCGCACGCCGTTCGTCTCGTCTTATCGGGATGCGCCGCCCGAGGCGGGAGGCCGGGGAGCCACCATCGTAAGCTTGCACCGATCCTCACGAGAGCCAGGCCCCAGCTAGGCTGGGTCGGGGTGCGCTGCCTGCCGCGGCCTGTATCACTCTGTCGCGGATGGTCAGCACGCGCTTGGAGCCGGCCGCGAATAAGCACGACTAAGGATGCCCGACGCTATGGATGACCTGAACCCTGCCGACCTCACCGCCCTGCAGCCTCACTTTGATCCCGCGCGGGTGAAACTCGGACCTCGTGAGAAGGTCCTGGACGATGCCTCGGGTTTGTTTTCCTGTGGGCTGGTCCTCTTTGAGGACAATTGAAACGTCTGCTCCACGCACCACGTCCCTTCGGTTTCGTCCATCCACGAGACTCACCCCTTCACAGGCCCGTCAAAATCTCAATCGGGCACCCGCACAATGTGCTTGTCGAGATTGGAACACACCTCGTAGGGCGAGGTCCACCGCTGAGTCCAGGCTGTCAACGAAACTTTCGTCAACTGCACGCTGCGCGACGGCGGCGCTAGCGTATGGCGTATTTGTCGCGTGGCACAGCGTTGGAGCAGACCCATTTTGGGCGATTGTGCTTGGGGTGCTGATTTTCAACAGTTGTGATTAACCATCGATCGTCTCACGCAAGCCCCGAGGGAAACCCATTGGTTATACAAGATCTGGACGAATCGGAACGCAGGGGCTGCTTTCGAGCCGGCACTGGCATGTTTGCGGCTCCCCGCGGCCGGCGCTTCACCTTGCGTTTCGGGTAGAGTCAAACTAGCGGCTCGATCCCCTGAAGGCGTGACGTGCGAGGTCCGAAGAGCGGCCAATACGGGTGTGCGTCCTCAAAATTCGATCAGTTCACAAAATCAGCGACTTGCAAGACCCGCCTCTTCCGTGGACTGCGTCGTGTAAACTGGGCTCATGATCCGGTTTCTTCTGGCTTTTCTCTCTTGGTTCGGTGCCTTCTTCCGCTCCCGACATGACCTGGGACTGGAGCTCGTCGCCTTGCGGCAGCAGGTCGGCGTCCTCCAACGTAAGAACCGGAGACCCCGGTTGAGGCTGTGCGATCGTCTCTTCTGGTTGGGCCT
>DATDGR010000107.1:0-1849 GCA_036521995.1 Terriglobia bacterium
AGCACCTCTGCTTTTTCATCGGGCGGGCGGTGGAGCGTTTGGATTTGAGCGCCTTCCTCGCCGATTACGGGGAGGAAGGGCAACCCGGCTATCACCCGGCGCTGATGGTCGGGGTCTGGCTTTACGCCTATGCCCTGGGGATCACCAGTTCGCGGCGGCTGGAGCAACGGGTGCGCGAGGATTTGGGATTCCGTTACCTGGCGGGCGGAGCACAGCCGGATTTCTGGACGCTCAACGAATTTCGCAAGCGGCATCCCGAGGCGTTGAACGATTTGTTCACCCAAGTGGTGGAACTGGCGCGCCGAGCGGGGCTGGGGCGTTTGGGTCACGTGGCCATTGACTCGACGCGGGTGAAGGCCAACGCTTCGCCGGATGGGGTGGACACGGCTGAGAAGCTGCGGGCGGAGCGGGCCAAGATTCGCCGCCAGATTCGCCATTGGCAGCAAGCCTCGAACGCCGAAGATCCCAACGAGCGGCCGGGGTTGGAACTGGCGGAAAAAGAGCGGGTGCGGCTGGAGCGGGCCTTGGGGGAAATTCCGGTGCGACTGGAGCAATTGAAGAAGAGCGGTTTGAAACAGCGTTCGCGAACCGATCCGGAAAGCCGCTTTTTGAAAGCGCGGAAAGGATTCGTGCTGGGCTACACGGTGACGCTGGCAGCCAGTGAAGACCACGTGATTGTGGAGCAGCAGGTCAGTCAGGAGCCGACCGATAACGGGCTGCTGCTGCCGGTGGTCCAAGCGGTGCAGGAGCGCTGTGGCGAGAGCCCCGGCCAAGTGAGTGCGGATAGCGGGTTTTTCTCGGTGGACTCGTTGAAGACTTTGGAGACGGAGAAGATCGACGCCTATGTGCCGGATTCGAATTTGGCTCGGGTGATGAATCGCGGCGGGCGCCTGAAGGGTCGAGCGCGGGACGCGGCCCATCGGGCGATGCGGCGGAAGTTGCGCAGCCCGGCCGGACGAGCCACCTACGCGCGACGTCAAGGCTTGATTGAACCGGTTTTTGGAGTGCTGAAGGAGCAGCGAGGAATGAGGCAATTTCGACGACGGGGTCTGCAGAAAGTGGCGGTGGAAATCGCCCTGGCCACCACCGCTTACAATCTGACGAGGATCTGGCACAGCGCCCCCGAGGCCCTGCGTGGCTAAGGCCGAGGCGGTTAGCTCCCTGCGGGGCACCGTCACCACGCCGGGGCGCCACCATCCCTCGCCAGACCAGGACATTTTGACTCCGGGTCGTAGAGAAGCAAGCCGAGAAGGGGGACCGTGGAAAGGCATTATCGCGAACATCGTCTCATGCATGAAATGACCCTGGGCGGCAAGAGTTCTCACACAGACTCTGTAGGGCACCCGTTGTGGGCCTCTCCCAAGTCTTTGTGCATATGAGGCCCGAAGGGCCGCACTAACAGAGCCCTGGGCAACGCCGAGCGAAAATGCAGGCAGCGCTGTCCGTCAATCTTAAACGTGTCGAGGTATGAGGCATGCCGCTTCCCCAACCTTTGCGGTGCGTAATCACGGCAATGATTACGCCTCTAACTCACAGGGGCACACTCGACGGGCCCGGCCTGGCGCGTCTCGTCGAGCACCTGATCTCCGGTGGTGTTCACGGCCTGTTTATCCTGGGAACTACCGGGGAAGGTCCGGCATTGCCGCGCAGGTTGCAAACCGAGGTGATCGAGAGAACTTGCGAGCACGTGGCTGGCCGCGTTCCCGTGATCGTGGGCGTTACGGACACCGTGCTTGAGGAAGCAGTTGAACTGGCGGCAAAGGCGAAAGAACTGGGGGCTCAAGCAGTCGTAACCTCAGCGCCGTTCTATTATGGGGCGAGCCAGGCGGAGTTGCTGACTTATCTCGAG
>DATDGR010000108.1:0-1742 GCA_036521995.1 Terriglobia bacterium
TTGTGCCTGCTGTAGGGATGCTTCCGCCGCCGCTATCTTCTTTCGGCCTGCCTCGACGGACGCACGGGCAACGTCCTCCTTGGTTTTGTACTGCTCGGCCACCTGAACTGCCACGGCTCCCGACTTGGCCAAGGGAGCGTACCTCTTGGCGTCGGTCTGAACCTGTTCCAGTTCCGCCTCCCATCGGGCAAGTTCCGATTTGCTGGCCGCGAGCTCAGCCTCCGCCTCCTTGACGTGTCCTGGAGCGTCGGTTTCAGCTTGAATCTCGTATAGCCCCGCCTGGCGTACCTTTTCGGCATTCGTAGCGAGTTGTTTCTTCAATTGGTCTGTTTTTCGCTGATCGCTTACAATCCGGGCCTTCTGCGAGTCGCGTATCGCTTCCAACTGTGGGCTCGAGAGCCGCGCAAGCACCTGGCCAGCGGCTACCGAGTCGCCTTCCCGCCCCGTAAGGTTCACAATTTGACCCTGTATTTTCGATGAGATGTCCACCGTATCGCCGTCGATGCGCCCGCTTACAAAGAGAGTGCCTGGCGGCTCGGCGCTCTTCTTGCATCCGGCCAGAAACATCAGAGCGATTCCAAAGACCATCCAAGTTCTTTTCATAGCTTCCTCGACGACCGTCATTTGCGATACGTTCGCTCCGCCGCTCCTGTTGCCCGCGCGAGATTCGCCCGCGCCAGCCCGAGCAGATACCTGGCTTGGATCTCAGCCTCATCCGCCTGCGTGAGCCGATCTTGTGCGTTGACCACTTCGGTGTTGTCGGATATGCCTTGCGCGAAGCGCGACCGCGTAAACTCCACTTCCTGCCGGGACAACTTCACGTTTCGAGTGCTGGTTTCCACTTCTTTGAGTGCCCACTCGATTCCGGAAATGGCGGTCAGCACATCGGTTTCGATCTGGGAACGGTTCTTGTCCACAAGAGCTCGTGCTTCGCGAAGGGCGCCTTCGGCCTCCTCGATCTCTCCCTTGATTCGTCCGCCGGTAAAGATTGGAACCTCGATCTGCCCCTGCACCCGGTAGGTGTTCACGTTGTTCACGGGACTGTTCCCGCTTTGTCCGTCGCCCACTCGCAACCCCAGGGTCGGAAGACTGGACGCCTTGACGGATTTGACCTGTAATTCCGCGGCCCGCACCTGTGACTCCGCGGAACGGTAGTCCGCCCGCATAGCGAGCGCCGCGGCGATTGCGGTGCTGCGTTCGGGGAACGCTCCAGTGCCGTATGCGGCGCTGTCGGCTACGTCAAAGTCGGACGTGATGCGCGCCTGCAATATGTTGGCGAGATTCAGCTTCGCTGCGATATAGCTCTGTGAGGCCTGCTGCCATTGCTGTTCGAGCGTGTTGACCTTCTGCATGGCCCGGTTCGCATCCAGCTCAGCGGAGGCGCCCTGGTTCACCCGTTCCCGCGTAACCTTGTAGAGCTCCTCGGCCAGCTTTTGCTGCTCCGCCAGCGTATCCCGCGTCGCTTTGCTTCTCAGCGCTTCGAGATATGCCGATACGACGTTCAACGCCACGATCTCCCGCGCATCGTCCACCAGCAAGCGGGATGATTCCCGCCGGGAGCGGTAGCTTTGCCAGGCGCGGATGCTGGCGAGATTGAAGAGATCCTGGCTCAGTAGCGCACGGGCGTCCATCGACCCGAATGGTCCGACCTTGCCCTGTTGCGCAGACGGTGGGAGGCCTGGGATGTCGATTCCGAACCCCTGGAGACTGATCGTCTGGATGCTCTGGCGTGCGACAACGCC
>DATDGR010000109.1:0-6900 GCA_036521995.1 Terriglobia bacterium
AGCTCCAGGCAGAGCCGCGCCAGGTCCTGAAAATGGAGGGCCAGCAGCGGCGGCGCGGGCTCGTAAGGCGCGATCAGCCGGCGATACAGCGCCTCCGCCATGCCCGGCTCCTGGTTCAGCGTCCGGGCGTGGGCCAGCCCCAGCAGGCGGGGGCAAGGCGGCTGCAGGTTCAGGATCACGCGCTGCTTGCCCAGCTCGGTCTGGGGTCCGGTGGATCTCGCGGCATTGGCGCGGTTGGCCGCCAGCTTCCGCTCCGAAGGCCCGGGCGGGGCCTCAGCCGGCGCCTCAGCCGAAGGCCCCGGTGGCAATGCATGGTCATTCGCTGACATAAGCCTCTCCTTGCCTACAGTGGTGATTCCCCTCCTCGTGTGAGGAGGGGGCCAGAGGGTGGTGTCACCATGGCGGTCAGCAGTTCGCAGTAAGCAGTGCGCAGTCTCAGTCTGAAAGCTGCCGACCGCTGGCTGGCGACTGGCGACCGTTTCGGACACCACCCCGCCTCCGGCCACCCCTCCTCATCGGAGGAGGGGAAGTTTCACTCCATCTGCGTCTCGTCCGCGGGCGACCGCAATCCCACAATCTCGGCAATCCGGTTGTAGACCTGGAGGGGGTTCATGGGCCGGCCCTCGGCGTCTGCAGACCGCGCGGCCTCCAGGGCATGCGCCGCTTTCCGCAGCCGCGCCTCGCGGTCGACGACTTCCCGTCTAAGCTCCTCGGTCTCGCTCTCCGCGCCCTCAGTGGCCGTTCCGGCTTCCTGAGCCTGCTCCGGAGTGTGGCGCGCCCGGCGCTCCCCCGTTCGCCGGTCGCGCGCCTGCCCGTAGCGCTCGCGCTCCACGCCTAAGGCGAGTCCCGGGGTCTTGTTGTAGGATGGCGGCTCCGTCTGGGAAATCCCGGCGAGCAGGAGCACCTGAACCATCTGGGCTTCCTCGGAGCCGGGATTTTCGCGGGCGGCCGCGTACAATTCATCACGCTTCTGCTTGAGCGTGGGCTGGGTTTGAGAAGGCTGGTCCATAGAGACTCCGCTGAAAAGAAATGGATTCATTCAATTCGTCAATGAATTGATTTCAGGGGAAGGGAAGGGTTGATCTAACCGACGAGCTACTCAAACTATGGCCAAGCCGGAGAGGCTTGTCAAGTGACAGTTCAAGTAATGATTTCTAACTGCTGTACGCTACATCCTAGGCTAGTTTCGGGTGGCGCATGCATTGCCTTGTATGTAGGCGCGACTTGGGGTCTGCTCATGTGGGCATAGGCCCGCGTTCTAGGACGAGTTGCCCAGGGTCGCCGACATGAAGAACAATGTCGGCGCTACCCGGTGGCGGTTTGCGAGGGGAGGCCGTAAGGCGCGGCCCGGGTGGCGCATACATTGCCTTGTATGTAGGCGCGACTTGGGGTCTGCTCATGTGGGCATGGGCTCGCGTTCTGGGACGAGTTGCCCAGGGTCGCCGACATGAAGAACAATGTCGGCGCCACCCGATGGCGGTTTGTGAAGGGAGGCCGTAAGGCTGGCGCGGACCTTCCCAGGTCTGCGCGTCCCCACGCGGCCCGCCCCAACTCACGCGCAATGATTGCGGGCGGAATCACGCCATCGTCAAACCGGGGATGGATCGCAGAGCCAAGCGTCTGCGTCAGCCAGCCTATACACAAGCTGAACCGCGGCGGCTCATGGCTTCGTGAAGCCGTCCGCGCTCCACTGTTCCGAGCCAACTCCATTATGGACGAAGAACAGCCCGTCCGGATCGTATTTTCTTTTGATTTCAGCGAGGCGGGCGTAATGGCTGCCCCAGTACGAGTGCTGCCATCCCTTCTCGAAGTAATTGCTCTCGCTCACGTACGCTCCCGTTTCCCCTGCGACGGCTCGAAGTTGATTCATGCATCGATCGATGCGCTCCGCGGCTTTCCGACCTGTCTCAACCGATGGCTCATGGCCGGGAATTCCCGGATATGCGGGTCCCTGGCCGTCGGCCACGATCGCCAGCGCGAAGGCGTTCAGCACGGCGGGATTCATTGCGGTGTCCTTGGCCGCGGCGATCGCATCGGGTGGCGCTCCGGCGAGTCCCTTGTTGAAGTGCAGCTCGACACTTGAATACCGAGAGCTCGCAAACAACGCGTCGGCGAGACGCCCCTGCGCGTTACTTTCGAGCAGCGACGCGGGCAACCACAACGATTCATAACCCCAGATGAACCACCCGACTTGCCCCCCGTCCCCCTTCCACCACGCGTTATTGGGTCCCGCTCCGGGCCGAGGGTCGAAGTCCAAAACAGGCTGAGGCAAGAGTCCGAGGACATCATCAAACAATCCGATCAAGCGGCTGCCATTGGGATTAGGAAAAGCGATTTCAGGCCAATGCTCTTTCCACCATGGCGCGTCCCACATGTGACGCGCCGGTATGCTCCCGATAATCACCCGTCCTTCAAGCGAATAGTCGTGCGACGAACGCGCCACCCAGTCCAAAAAAGGCTGCCAGACTTTTTTCGCCTGCTCGAGGTCCAGTCCCTGAAAGGCCATTTTGATCTCGAGCGTGTTGTCGGGGTTCACGTGGGCCTGCTCTCCCCAATGGTCGTTGAAGAGATGCTCCCTGTAGAAGCTCACGAACTCGCGGATCAGGCGCCGATAGGCATCATCCGACGACGCTTTGATGGTGAAGTTGGCGCCGCCGAAGAACTCGGGGAGATCGTGAGTACGCACTGTCACCTTGCTCACCACACCGAAAGTGCCGCCTCCGCCGCCCTTCAGCGCCCAGAACAGATCGGGGTTCGTGCAGGCATTCGCGACGCGTATCTTGCCGTCGGCAGTGACTACTTCGGCTTCGAGCAAGCTTCCTGCTGCCGGACCATAGTGCTTCGAGTAACTTCCAAAGCCGCCGCCTTGAATCAGACCGGCCAGACCTACGGTCGTGCATCCGCCACCTTGAACGTATTTCCCGCCCTTAGTGGTCACCGCGTCGTAGGCCTGCATCCCGATCGTTCCGGCGCCGAGCGTCACAGCCGGTTGTGGCCGCAGAGTCTGCTCGCATCCCTGCGGAACGAACGCGGTATGCATCGCGATATCGTTCATGTGCCGCGTCCAAATCAGAAGCGAATCAGGCGCATTGGACGTGCCCTGGTAGCTGTGGCCGCCGCCCTTGACCACCAGGCGCAAGTCATTGGCGCGGGCAAAAGTCACGGCCTCGGCAATGTCATGGGCATTTCTTGCCGCGACCGCGTAAACGCTTGGTTTGGTGGCCCAGGCGTCGACCCATCCCAAGGTCTGCGTGAGCCCCGGCTGATCGCCGATGTAATATGGATTTTTCAGGTCCCCCGAGAGACGCTTTGCTGCGGCGCCGGCCGGATCGCTCTTGAATACCGAAAGGGGAAAATCGACTGGAATCAGATTTCCGCCGACGGCATCATTGAGTTGCTTCCAGGCGGACCGCGATGGCCACGCGGCATCGGAAGGACGGCGCCGGCTGAAACTCGCACTCGCCAAGAAATGGCGTGGCAAAATCGGCAGGAGCGCCGCCGATCCGATTGCTTTCAAGAATGCTTTGCGGTTCATTAACCCCTTCCCCGAAGCTCTATCGAACCTGTCATATTTTCCGCCGAGAGAAGCGGATCGAGCCGAACCAGCCCTTTCGCTTGTAAGCTTCTCTATCGCTTTTGCCAATCATTGCTTCGCCCCTGAAGCCCGGTATCGGTGCGTGGGCCCATAGGCCTCAGCCAGTCTGGAAGCCCCAGATTGCCGACCGCAACGATCGAACTGAGTTTAGTATAAGTCTCGCCGCTCGATCGCCTGTTGCGGCGCTTAGAATATCCTTGCACCCCATGCCGTGATCGACGATGCCGAAGACCGCATACATGTCAAACAACGGCACGTATGCGCCACCCGCCATCACCGGACCCACCGGGTCGGGCGGCGTTCCGGTACATTGTGTCTCAATCACCCACGTTCCCTTTTCTCGGTCGCCGTACGGAGGAACATGGTCTGTCCGACCGCCAGTCGACCGATGCGAGTGACCGCGCCGTAGATGCCCGCCTGGTTCTGGTTCGCACGAACGACCGCCTTCAGCACTTCGGGCGCCGGACTTGCCGAGTCGGGATCAAGGTTCACCATCGAGCAGCGGACGTCGCGCATCGTGACGGTGATGGCGGGGGCGTCGTCCCCCTCGCCGAATGAGAGCACACCGCCCAACCAGTCGTCCTCCTGGAAGGGAACCGATCGCAGTAAACGAACCACAACATTCGGGCGAAATCGTCGCACGTCCAAGCTCCGCCCTGCGAGTCGTCCGATCTCGCGCACCGTATCGAAGGCGATCACGGAGATGCTCGCTTCATCGAAGATGCCATGATTCAGCTGCATCATCTGCACGGGAGCCCCGTACCGGCGTCCGACCTCCGCCGCCAAGTCCGGGCCGAAGACAGGCATCTGTTCGCCATCCGGCGTGCGAATATGCGTCGGGAGGTCTCCCTGAGCACCGTCTTCACGGCGGTGCGGAGTAAACAGGAGCAGGTCGGGAAGCTTGCTTGCTGTTAGCCACGGGAACCCGCTGCGGTCATCAATCCGCCGGAATGCCAGGCGTCTGTCACCCTCGAGGCCGTGCCAGCCCAGCTGGGCGACCTCGAGTCGTTCGCCGCCCATGGACTTCACGGGATACCGGAAGATCGCCTCCAAATGTCCGATTTCTAAGAGCATGCTCGATCCGAGTCCGCCCAACAGATAGGGTTAGGCTGGAACAGGCCTTCCCAGGTCTGCGCGTCTCCACGCGGCCTGCCCCAAGTCACGCGCATGATTGGGGTCGAAATCACGCTGTCGTCAAACGGGGGACGGATCCGAGAGCCAGGGGTCTGCCGCCCGCCAGCGCTTCACAATGCCATCGAATCAGGGTGCTGACTTCAAAGATGAAGGCCGAACCGAGTCAAAAGTTCGCGTCGTCCAAGACCTGTGACGAAGAGCGCTCTACTGTCAAGATCCTGGATCACCCATTTTCTCTTCAGTGCGAGTTTGAGCAGGGCCGCCCCGATGGCTCCGCCAAGATGAGACCGGCGCTCGCTCCAATCCATGCATGGGAACGCAAGGCGCCGGCGCAACATCCGAGTTGCAGCCACGTCGATTCCAAGCGCCTCAAGAGCATGGGCTCCATCCCGGGTGAGCTCGTACGCATCGTCGCGGCCGGTTGATGAGGCTGAGAGCCACCCTAACGCTTTCAGCCGGTCGTGGAGCAAAACACCCAATGTGCCCGCGATGTGGTCGTAGCAACTCCGCGCCGCCCGCAGGTAGCTCGGCGTGTTCGGTACGAACCTGTCGGGAGAACCACCGGCCAGCACACTCAGGGCTTCAAGCGCCCTGGCAACCTCAGTCCCTTGCAGACTGTAGTAGCGGTGTTTCCCTTGCGGCCACACCTTGATGAGCCGTTCTGTCTTCAATCGATTCAGGTGTACGCTCGCGGTTGACGGGCTCACTTCAGCGATCACCGCGAGCTCAGTACTGGTTCGCGCATGGCCGTCCACCAGGCCGTAGAGGATGCGAACGCGTGCCGGCTCAGCGATGGCGGCCGCAATTCTGGATACAGCAAGGTTGCCATCAGGCTCTGCATTCATACTTCGATCGTAGACGAAGTGTCGATGTTCCGCAACCAGCATACTGGCCCTGGTGCCCAAGCTGCTCTGCGCGGTAAACCCGGAGCCGGCCAGCACCGGCAGGATCGGGGTCACGGCCACCCCCACCCTCTGGCGCCGCAGCGAGCATACCTGCGGCTGGGTGGCCGAACCCCGAGGGGGATCTTAATGAACGGAGCGCCGGTGAGTTTAAGATGATCGACGCACCACATTTTCCAGGCAGAATCGCGGCTCACGGCTGTGATTGGAGTGCAAAGGAGGTGCAATTTGAGAAAAGGTTGGATGCCGTTTGTCTTGCTTGTTGGCGCGTCGTTTTTGGCCCTTCCGGGCCTCCGAGCGCAGTGGAAGACACCCTGGAGCTACGAAGGGGCAACCGGACCCCAACAATGGGGTGACCTGGATCCGGAGTACGCAGCCTGCAAAGCCGGCAAGGAACAGTCTCCGATCGACATTCGACATGCGGAAAAAGCTGAACTCCCCGCCCTACGATTCGAATACCAGAGCGCCCCGCTCAAATATCTGATCAACAACGGCTACACGATCCGGGTGAACTACCACGACGCCCCGGGAAGCGGAAGCTTTCTGATGGTGGGAGGCAAGCGCTACCAGCTCATGCAATTCCACTTTCACCGTCCCAGCGAAGAGTCTATTCACGGTAAGCCCTACGACATGGTGCTCCACTTGATGCACCAAGCCGGCGACGGGAAGGTTGCCGGAGTCGCGGTTCTTCTGAAGGCGGGCAGCGCGAACGCCACCATCCAGCAGATCTGGGAACATATGCCTGAGACCCAGGGCAGGGAAGAGGAGATCGCCGGAGTCGAGGTCAATCCCGCTGGCCTGCTGCCCCTCGACGCCGCCTATTACACGTACATGGGGTCGCTGACGGCCCCACCCTGCAGTGAGGGCGTCACGTGGTTTGTGCTGAAGACTCCGGTGGACATCTCGGCAGAGCAGATCAACGCGTTCGCCAGACTTTATCCGCACGATGTCCGACCCGTTCAGCCGCTCAACGGACGCGTCGTGAGGGAGAGTCAGTAACGCGAAAATCCCCGGTAAGACAACCTGCACCTTACGGCAGCACAGGGCCGCGGACAAGACAGGTCGGTAGCTGCGCTTGCTCTCAGAGCGAGATTCCTCCGCCTGGCTCGGCGTCGGAATGACACGGCGGGAGAACGTTTTTCACCAAACTGTCGTTTAGAAGGTGTCACAGAAGGGCAGGGTCACAGCGACCCTGCCCGAGACCGCGATCAGGCCCTTACGGAACGGGCACCACGCGGTAATAGACGCCGTTGGTACCATAGGATGGCT
>DATDGR010000110.1:0-6520 GCA_036521995.1 Terriglobia bacterium
CCACGCTAGGGTTGATCTCAACCTCCTGCACTTCCACGGAGCCGCCGTCCTGCCCATCGCGAGTTACCTTCGCCTTGGTGGGAAAATGAATTCCTGCGAATTCCCTCCAATCGCTGAGGTCGAGCACCCTTTCCGCCGGACCGGCCATATCGACGACGTGCGAGGAGATTCGCAGGATCCTGCCGGTCTGCGGATCAACATACCAGCGCACGCCGGCGCCATCGGCATTGACATCCAGGATCTCGGTGTTCACCTCCCCAACCTTGGCCGTACCGGAAACCGCGAAGGCGTACTTAGGATCGTCGGCGTGTTGCGCCACCGAGAGCTCGGCGCGCCGGACGTCTTTCAACACCTCTTCCCTCTGCGAATCAGGCAGGTCTTGCGTGCCCTGGGGGGCGGACATGAAGCCCACTTTGGGCGTGGCCACGATGGTCACCTCGCCCATCGGCGTCTGAAGCGTGGTCCGGCTCTCATCCGGAAAGACCGCGACCTCCTCCATCTCGATGTTGAATTCGCCCTGTGAGGTCTTGGCGTCGATCGCGCTCTTGGTGCGAAGGGCGTGGACGGCGTGCACTTTTTCGGCGCCGCCCAGCGCCTCGATCACTTTGGCCAGCAGGGCCCTCCCCGCAGGGTTGGAGCCGGCGGACGGCTTCGCGCTTGAGCCGGTCCGGGGAGGGATACTCACGTCCATGGTGGTAACCGGTCCGAAGCTCGAAAGCGGTTTATCGAATTCTGATGCTTTGCCCAACACCAGGACGGCCAACTGGTCCTTGTGGATATACTTCTCGGCCACGCGCTGCACGTCCTGCAAGGTGACTTTCTCAATGCCCGCCCGGTAGCGCTCCAGAAAGTCTGGGGGGTATCCGTAGAACTCATAGTTCATGCGCTCGGCAAGCACCTTGGCCTTGGAATCAAACTCGAACACGAAGGAGTTGAGAATAGAATCTTTGGCCTTCTGGAGCTCTTCCGCCGTGGGCGGCCTCGTCTTCAGCCCGTCGATCTCCTCGTCCAGAGCCTGAATGGCCGCCGCCGTGCTGCCGCTCTTGGTCCCCATACTGATCTGGAACAGGCCGGGATGGTCGAAGGCGGTACCGATTCCGCCCCGCACATCGTAGGCTAGCCCCTTCTTCGTCCGAATGTCCTCGATCAGGCGCGACGAGAAGCTGCCGCCGAAGATCTGGTTGAGCACCTCGATCGCATAGAAGTCGGGATTGTCGCGCCGGATCCCGAGCGCAACCATGCGGATGTTGCTCTGGTCTACGTCGTCTTTCTGGACGAAGTACACTCCGGGCTTTGGACCCTGGAAGGAGACCTGGAGGGGTGGAAGAGCCGGACCCTTCTCCCACGAGCCGAACGCGGCGCGAAGCTTTTCTTCCATGGCCTTCGAATCAAAATCCCCTACCACGCCCAAGACGATGTTGTTGGGATGTACGTACTTGCGATGCCAGTTCACCAGATCATCGCGTGTGACCGCGGCCACGGTGGCATATTCGGCCTGGCGCGCGTAAGGCGAATCGGCGCCGTAAGCCAGCTTCTGGGCCTCGCGGGCCGCGATTCCTTCCGGCTCGTCATTGCGGCGTGCAATCGCGGTATCGACCTGCTGTTTGGCCACGGAGATCTTGTCTTCACGAAACTCGGGCTCCTGCAGGAGCTCGACAAATACCTGGAAGACCTCGTCCAGGTTGTCCTTCAGGCAGTCCCAGCTCAGATGGGTGGAATCCACGCCGGCCCCAGCTTCCACCCGCGCGGCGCGCGCCGCCAGACAATCGTCGAGCGCGTCCCCTGTCTGATCTTTGGTGCCGCCCGTGCGCCAGACGTCGGCGTAGATCTGCACCAGGCCGGCCTTGGCGGCGGGCTCATCGCGCGACCCTCCCCGGATGCGCGCGGTGCCGCGAACCAGTGGCAGCTCATGATCCTCCTGTAAGAAGATCACCATGCCGTTGGGCAGTTCCACGCGGCGCGGCTCCTGCGGATGGAAAGGAGCGAGCGGCGGAATACGGATCTGCTTCCAGTCGCTCACCTGGGCATTCACCACTGGAGCGAACGAGCCCAGACCTAGGACCGCCAGGCACAGCCACATCCGACAATCGTCCGCATTCCTTCGCCTCATCACTGCTTCACCTCCGCGGCGCTCTCCACCGGACCCTGAGTTTGGGCTGGACCTGTCTCGATGATGCCCACGACCCGATTCGAGTCCACAAAAGTCTGCTGGGCGGCCTGCCGGATGTCGGCCTTGGTGAGCTTGTCGATGCGGTCGGACTCGTGGAAGAACTCCCGCCAATCACCAAACTGCCCCTGGTTGGTGGCAAACTGATTGGCCAGCCCTTCGTTGCTTTGCAGGCTGCGCATCAGGTCCGCCTTGACGCGTGTCTTCACCATCTTCAGCTCTTCGTCGCTGATGTCGTCGTTCTTCAGCCGCTCGATCTCGGCGCGGATCGCAGCCTGCAACTCTTCCGGGGTGTGGCCGGGCGTGGGAACGGCAAAAAAGACGAAGAGGTCAGGATACTTGGCGCCGGGAAAGTCGTTGAACCCGCCCGCAAAGGCCGCGATCTTCTTGTCGCGCACCAGCGAACGGTAGAGGCGCGAGGTGCGCCCATTCGACATCAGGTCCTGCAAGGCATCAAAAGCGGGCTCGGTTTTGGTGTTGCGCCCGCTCGGCTTGTGGTAGCCTTCGACGTAAAAGGGTTGCGCCTGCTCGTGCAGGATCACTTCGCGCTCCGATTGCTGCGGAGGCTCCACCGTGGCCAGCATTTCGGGCTTTGGCTGCTTGGGCAGCCGGCCGAAGTACTTCTCGATAATCGGCATTACCTCCGAGGGTGTAACGTCCCCCACAATCGCCACCGTCATATTGGAAGCCACGTAGTACTTGTCGAAGAAGTGCTCGGCGTCCGTGGCCGAGAACGTCCGCAGGTCCGAAGGCCAGCCGATCACCGGCCGCCCGTAAGGATGGGCTATGAATGCGGTGCCCAGAAATTGCTCAAAGAGCCGTCCGTTAGGATCGCTGTCCGTCCTCATGCGGCGTTCTTCGAACACCACGTCGCGCTCTTTGTAGAATTCGCGAAAAGCGGGTTGCAGGAATCTCTCCGATTCGAGGTAGGCCCAGAGCTCGACGCGATTGGACGGAAAAGAGTAGACGTAGTTGGTGGACTCCGAAGTGGTGAAGGCGTTCATCCCCACACCGCCATTCTCTTCTACGATGGTGTCGAAGGCGTGCGGCACCACGTATTGGTCGGCGGCGGTGATGGCCTGCTTCCAGGCCTTTTCCAGCTCCGCCACTTTCTGGTCGTCGCGGCCGAACTCCTTGCGCCGCTCGCGGTCGTAGGCGGCGTAGGCGGTCTCAACCTGGGCGAGGGCTGCCTTTTCAGCGGGCCAATTCGTGGTGCCGATCTTGTCGGTTCCTTTGAAAGCCATGTGCTCGAACATGTGCGCCAGGCCCGTGGTGCCCGGGTACTCACGATCGGCGCCGACATCCACATACGTGAAAAAAGAAACGACAGGCGCCTCGTGCCGCTCGCAAATGATGACCGTAAGCCCGTTATCCAGCACCTTCACCGTCACCCGCTTTTCCAGGGATGCCAGGTCCTGCGCGCGCCCTACCGCGCCTCCGAGCAGCAGGACACACGCCAGGACCGCAGCCCCTCGGGGAATTCTCATGCCGTTCTCACCTCCTGATTCTCCACAAAATTGCGCGCTGTAACCTTGATTATAGCCTGTTCTCCGGCACTCTCCTTCTCATAGCGCTTTAGCAGTTCATTGAAAAACTCACGCAGCCTGTCATTCTGAGGAGCCTTTGGCGACGAAAGCCTGTCCTGAGCGGAGCGAAGGAAATCTCGCATTGCTTGGGTTTTCAGAGCGAGATTCCTCGCTGCGCTCGGAATGACACGGCGAGCAGAGCGACCTCCTGCAAACGGGATCGAGGTGTGGTTACTGCGGTGGCAGGGACTGGGAGAGGCTCACCAGATTCTGCGGAGGCACATGAATGAGGCCGCCGCGCGGGCTGTCAATGTCCGCGATAAGAAGGAACGCGATGGAGACAATCAGCGGCAGAACAAAAAGCACGCTGGCTCTTGCCTGAGCACTGCGCCCCCCGTAGCCCACCAACACGTTGCAGCAGACGGCGATCAGGATCATTAAACCCCAGGCCGCCGTTGGGATGCGGTTCCACCAGGCGGCCTGGGTGTATCCCTGCGAGTTCAACACACCGTTCATACCCGTAACCGCGAGGGCGGTCACGGGTGTTGGTTGCGCCGCCGCTGCAGTCTGCACCGCAGACCACATCTCCGCCTGCAGTTGAGCGGTATCAGCGTTGACCTTTTGAAGGTCGCGCTCATTGCGGGTTCGATAGAACAAAACGCGCAGATTGAGATATTTGGTCAGCAGCGCACGCAATCGCGCCCCATCGGCGGCCGGCAGCAGGCCCGTCCGGACATATTCCGTGCCGATCGTATTGGCCTCTTCCTCCTCGTCGTTCCGGCGTTGATCGTAGCGGCCGATGGCCATCGAAAAAGTGAATCCGATGATGAGGGCCAGCAGCGTCAAAGTAGCCGCCTGCACAAAACCGTATTCTTCCCGCGCCTCCTCTTTTAGAGGCCGCCGCTTTCGAAAAAACCCCCCGATCCGCGCCGCCAGCCACATGACGAACATCGAGAGCGCGAAAACAAGGAATGGATTGCTCCTCAGATCGGTCATAGGCTGTCGCACCCTGTTCTGGTCAGCTTACCGGATATTACTTCCGTGTGGGCGACGGTCCGTCCGGGTCTACCGAACGTGCCGGATCGACTGTCTGGATTGAAGCGCTGTTTCCAGGGAGCATATTACTTTCTCCCCTTATTTGACACGGTGGACAGATGGATTACCGCGGCGGCCGCCGTGAGCTTCACCTCTTCTTTTTCGTCCTTCAGCCCCGAAGCTAAATCCGGCAACAGCGCAGCATCGCCACGCTTGGCGAGAGCCTGGAAGGCGGCCGCCCTCACCAGCGAGTCCTTGTCGGTGGTGGCGGCCACCAACGCCTTTCCGGAGAGCGGATCCGGGTCCGTGGCCAGCATCTTGATCGCGGCCGCCTTTACGATCGGCTCTTTCGACTCACTTGCGTGAATGGCATCAAAAACCTGGAGACCGTATCCGCCAAAGGGCACGAATCCGATCCCCTGTTCGAAGGCCATGGTTTCCATCTGCTTGGGATTTTGCAGGAGCTGGTCCAGCTCTTTCTCTTCGCTCCCAACCAGGCTTTCGCCGGACTTGCGTTGTCCCGTGAGCACCGCGTAGAAGACCTCGTATCCCTTTTCGTCTCCAAGCTGGACTAGGGATTTGGCCGCGGCCATCGACACCGCGCCTTCCGTGTCTTTGCGCGCAGCCTGCTCCAATCTTGGAATTGCACTCTTGGCCTTCATGGCGCCGAGTGACAGTGCAGCCGCCGCGCGCACGTCCGGCTTCTGATCTTGCAAGCCCTTCTCCGCCATGCCCACAGCCTTGGCATCGCCGGGGATCAATTGCAGCACTCTCATGGTGGCGGTTCGCTGGTCGCTGCTTTTGTCGGCGGCGTCAGACTGCAGGATGCTCCAAGCCTGGTCGAGCGGTGCTTGGGCGCATATAGGATTCGGGACCAGCAAGCCCAAAGCCACGAAGAAAACGGTTACCGTCAGTGTCAGAAATCTCCATTCTTGATTGTTAAGCGGCGGCATCGCACCTCCTGTGCTCCATCGCTTCCACTTTCAGCTCACATCATACACGAACCGCGGCCCCCAAGTGCCGGCCCAGCGCGGGCGCGGGCACTTCAGTTGACCACGGGTTGACCAGGATTTGACTTGACGGGTCACCCCTAGAACATCACCCTCAAGGTGTTGCTCACCTCTAACCGGGTTCACCTCAGACGATCCGGCTGGAGGCCAGAAAGCGGATCCCGGGAATCACTTGTGCCTGGGTCTTGCGGGACGGTCCCACCGGAGACGGACGCCCCGAAGGAGGGTTTCATGCCGCTGGTCAAGTCTCCGGTGCTCACCCCGGCTAAGATGGCCGCCAATCGCGCCAACTCCAGCCGGTCCACGGGACCGCGTACCGCCCGGGGCAAGCAGGCGGTGATCCTGAACCGGATCGGGCGTGGCCGCCGCTCCCCGGCGGCGCTCCAGACCGTGGGCCGGGCGCTTCTGCGGCAGCAGCTCGAAGTAGCCCGCATCTACGCCGACCTTTACTACGCCCTCGGTCCCAAGCCCGACGAGCTCGATTGGGTCGAACGGGTGGCGGCTCACGTGTGGTGGATGAAACGCGAAATGGAGCGCGCCCTGCGCGACCCCAGGTTCAAGCCCGACGTGGAAGCGCACGGCGGCTGGCTGCCCCAGCCCTACCGCTTACGCTTCGAGCGCCCCGGATGGCGGGTGACGCTCTCGGTCAGATCGCGCCGCGACCGCGGCCGGACGGGCCGCCAACTCTACCCGCTCGGCTGGTGGGACGGGAAGCGGCCCTTGCATGTGCAAGTGGTGGTCCGGTGCTCTTTCGGGAGAGCCTGGAGACCCGGTAACGGACG
>DATDGR010000111.1:0-2170 GCA_036521995.1 Terriglobia bacterium
CGCATAACTCCATCGCCCTGTCGAGCAGGGCGTCGAACACCGACGCGAGGTCGCCGGGCGAAGCATTGATGACCTGCAACACCTCGGCGGTCGCGGTTTGCTGCGCACGCGCCTCTTTGAGCTCGGCGGCGCAGGCGTCGAGGTGGCGTCGCAGCTCGGCGTTTTCGCGCTCCAGACCATCGGCCCTGCGGTCGAGCGCCAAGGGTGCTGCGCGGCGGGCCAAATCTATGATCCCCTGCTCTGCCGGCGGCTCTCGACAAACGCTCGCAGCACGTTGTTCATACGGGTTTGATAGCCCCGACCGGTCTGTTTGAACCAGGCCAGAACGTCGGCATCGATACGGATGTTGATGTGCTCCTTGCGCGGTGGCAGGCCGAGAACGGCCTGGCTCCAATCCGGCGCCTCGTGCACGTCGTCGGCATCGGCGGCGATGCTGGCATCGAGCTCGGCTTCGGTCATGGCATCGACCCTGGCCCAATCGGTGCCGCTCGCGCCGCGACGGCGCATCGCCTCAAGCTGCTCAGCCGAAAAGCGCACGGTACCGTTCTTTTTCTCCATCACGGGCTCTCCTCATCGTGATGATGCGGATGATTTCGCTTCGCCGCGTCCAGACCACAGCGACTAGGCGCCCATTGATCTCGCCGACACTGAGCCAGCGTTCTTCAGCCGGGCGGGGCGAGGCAACCGTATAGAGCGTCCGGCCGTCAAACAGGATTGCGGCATCGATGAAATCGAGCCCGCGGGCTTCCAGCACGGCAATGCGCTTGTCTTCGGACCACTCAAAATCCATCCGCAGAAAATATACCCACGATCGTGGGTATAGGCAAGCGGGAGCGGGGCGGACATAGGAGCCGGGCTCACGCCTTGGCTCGCGCTCGAGTTCGTTGAGGAAGCGCCAGTCGGGCCGTCGGCGATGATCTGTAGGGGTCGCGGTCTGCTGCGCGCGGGCTTCTGTGAGTTAGGCATGGCAGGCGTCGAGCTGGCGCTGAAGCTCAGCGTTTTCGCGCTCGAGCGCGGCCACCCTGTCGTCCAGTAGCGTCATCGGGTGCCTGTTCGCTCCCTGTTCTGGCGAGCGCAGTCTAATCGCTTATGATACAAACAGGACAAATAATTCCCACGTTCTCCCCTTCGTCACCCCGCATGATGCCCAGCTCGGGCGTGAGGAGGGGCCCGAGGCAGGCCGCTGCGATGGGCACGTCCGGCTGGCGGCGTTCGGCATTACGCCGCGCGCTGTGCTTTGATACGGTCCATCTCTTCGGGCGTCAGGCTTTGGCGAGCCATCTTCAGGTCGTAATGGCTCTGAAGGTTCAGCCAAAATTCGGCGGAGTTGCCAAAATATAGGCTGAGGCGCAAAGCAGTGTCGGCGGTGATCCGCCGTCGATTGTTGATGATCTCTGTAAGCCGGTTGGGCGAGAAGCCAAGGGCCTTTGCCAGCCGACTTTGCGAAATGCCGTATTCCGCCAGAAACTCGTCCCTCAACATCTCTCCCGGCGTGATCGGGGAAAACTCGTCATCGCTCATGTCTGTTCCTTCAGAGCCTGACCCGAAAAGAATTCCCAAAGATCAAACTCTTGGCCGTCATTCCCGCGAAAGCGGGACCCCAGAGCCTGACCCTGGCATGAACAGGGGGCAAGCAACGAGCGGTCGCCCCTGGACCCCCGCTTTCGCGGGGGCGACGGTAAGATATTGGGATCGTCTGCCTCATTTCGGGTCAGACACTCACTCTGGTCGATCGGCTGTCAATGGTAGTCCACGATCCGAACATCGGGAGGTTCGCCGCCCGACCATCTGAAGATCACCCGCCACTGATCATTGATCCGGACCGAATAAAAGTCTGCGAGATCACCGCGCAGCCGTTCCAGTCGGTTCGACGGCGGTATAGCGAGATCGCTCAATCTGCTTGCTGCGTTGATCGCTTCCAGCTTGCGCTTCGCCTGGCGGACGAAGCCTCGGAAATCGCGAACAAACTGATCGTTAAACAGCGCCTCGGTCCGCCGGTCCGCAAACGATCGGATTACCCATGAAATATACCGCGTACCGGGATGCGGTCAAGCCAGGAGTCCGGTCGCCCCCGCAACCGCGCAGTGGTCGCCGGGCGAGGAGTTGGCACAGGGCCGGGCATGACGATTGAGGGGAGACTGCACCATCTGAATGCGCCTGAGCACTAGTG
>DATDGR010000112.1:0-6240 GCA_036521995.1 Terriglobia bacterium
CACACCTCCCGCCGCACCGGCGCTCCAACCGAGCCACTGATGGAGTAGGTCGTGGGTGGCTGTGGCCGTCTGAACGCCTTTTCGGCTCCTGCCTGCCCCAAGGGCCCCCACATTTCTCCTGCGACCTGCCACCCCCTTCACGGCTGGCCCAAGTACTGTTGCTCGGCGTTCTTGGCGCTCTGCGCTCGCTGGATCTTGATGCGAAGCTGGAAGTTGTTGGGATCGAGTTTAAGGGGGCGCTGATAGGCCTGAATGGCGAGGTCGTACTGCCCTAGCTCGAAAAAGATGTCTCCAGCGGCCACGGCGCGCTTAACCTCGGCGGCAAGGTCTTCCGGGCTGACGGGAGGCGGTGCGGCTGTTGGCATAACAAGACGACGTTTCGCGGCTGAGCTCTGAGGGCGGCTCTCTTCAGCCTGATTCGCGGCGGCAGGACTGGTACCGGCGGCACCGCCGCTTGCGGAGGGCTGAGAAGTTTCAGAAGATGGTTTCGAAGCGGGAGCTGGACTTTCTGTAGTATTCGCTCCCTCCACCGTGCGAAGTTCATCCGACTTGATCGGGCTGAGCGGGCCGGAGCCGAGCCACTGAGTTTGCGCCCGGGTCAAGAAGAACCAAACCCCAGCAACCACGATTAGCAGGGATAGAGTGGCCCATACCCAGCGGCCCCGGTGCGTGGGCTTGGGCGGCTGAGCCTTGAACAGGACGGAGGTTGAATCTTGCCGGGCAGAAGGTTGGTTGGCGGTAGCCGCCACGGCAACTGCTCCCGCGGCCGGCACGGCAGGCTCCTGAGCCACGGCCACCTCAAAGACGGAGTTCGGAGTGGACTGGGCGGCCGAGGCGGGAACAGCGGCGGTTTCAGAGATCAAAGCGTTCAGCGCCGCTTCGGGCGAGGCGGGCAAGACAGGCAAGGGCGGCAGTTCAGGCCCTTCGTTCCCGGGCGCGGGGGCCACAACCGCGACCGCCTCGGCGGCGTCAACCTGGACAGGGCTGATGGCGCTGATCTCCGCAGATTGAGCCACGCCCAGCAGAGCTCGTGACGCCATCTCGTCTTCAGCCAGCTTGATCTTCTCGATGACCGCACGCGCCGTGGCGGGCCGCAGCTCCGGCCGCTTCTCAAGAAGCTGCACAACCAGGTTCATCAGCGGCTCGGGAGGCTCCGCACGGCCTCCAAGGGACAGCGGTAACGGCGCGTCTTCGAGGTGCGATACCAGGGGTGCCAAGTCAGCCTCGGCGATCGAGGCCAGACTCCCGGTATCAGCTGCCGGCTGCCAGAAGGGCAAGCGGCCGGTCAGCATATGGTAGATCAGGACGCCAAGCGAATAAAGGTCGGCACGCGCATCGAGGCGATCAAGATGTCTGCCGAGCGCCTGCTCCGGCGAGCAATAGGCCGCGTGAAGCGGGATCAGATCGCGCAGGCTCAAGCGGGCGCATGAGGGCCCGTTTCTTTCCCGGCTCGCCCGCACCGAAACGGTTCCGAAGCCCTGCACCTTCACCCGTTCCCCCTCGGCCCGGCCTGAGGCCAGCCCGGAGACTAGAATATTGGACGGGCTCAGTCCGAGATGGAGCAGGCCAACCTCGTGAGCAACTACTAGGGCCGTCGCGATCTGGCGGGCGATCGAGCAAGCGCGCAGAGTTTCAAGCGGTCCTTCGGCGCACATCAACTCGGCGAGGCTTGTCCCTGCAGCCACCTCTGTTACCACGAACGGACGCCCGTCTTCCGCATCTCCGCAGGCCTCGATGCCAACCAGGTTGGGATGAGCGACTTTCTGCAGCAGCCAGGCGGTGCGGCGGAACTCTTGGGCCGCCGCGGCGTCTCGGGCGATGCCGGCTCGCAAGGCACGCAAGGACCGGGGCTCATCGAGTTCGAGGCTGCGCACCCGGTAAACCCGGGCAACTTCGTCGTCGCCGGTCTGGGCAAAGATGACGTACTTACCGCCAATCACTTTCCCGGGGGGCCATGCGTCTTTTCCGTGATCCTCGTACTCGCGGAACGAACTGCCGTCCGGTTGCAGCGAGCTGCCATCGTGAGGGCAGAGCCTGAAATCCGGTGGGTAAGTCAAGTGGCAAGCTGGACAAGTCCTGCTCTGCATGGGGGCTGGCCTAATTGGGCACCTCGATTATAACAGCCGGTGTCCAGTCTCGCACGAGGCCCGCCATACGATCGGCCCGCCGGGAAAGGCGGTCGCGTACCACCGCGATTCCGCAGATTGAGGTCGCCGCGGCCGGGCGAGGGCTGGTAGCCGGACATTCGGGGTGGCAGACGATCTCGATCCCGATCAGATACCGCGCCACCATCAGAAATATCCTGAAATGCGGCACGGTGACTGCGACTCACGAAAGCCAGTATGGTATGACAATCTGGAGCCTGCCCGAGACGTTACTGGCTTCGGGTTATAATCACGCCGATGGGCAACTTTCCTTCAACCCCTGAAGCTGCCCCAGCCGCCGTTCACCAGGATCGGCAAGATCCCTACCTGCGTATTCAATCGGTCACCATTTTCGTTCGCGACGTGGATCGAAGCCTGCGATTTTATCTAGATCAACTTGGATTCGTTCTGGTCTTTGACGGCCGCGTTCAATCCGGTCGCCGCTTTGTAACGGTTGCCCCTCCCGACGGGACCGCTAACCTGACGCTGCTGGCGCCCGAGCCAAACTCCGAAGCCTACAAGCTCATTGGACGGCCCACGCTTGTTACGTTTGTAACCGGAGATGTGCTCGCCAAGTTCCGCGAATGGCGTAAGCGCGGGGTCCGCTTTCAGCACACGCCGCGCCTGAAGCGCCTGCAGTATCAAGTGCGGGTGGCGACGCCGCCTTCGACAGACCCATCGATGCCGCTTGCAGAGCCGGCACCGATTTGGGGCGGAGTGTTCACGCGCTTCAAGGATGTGGACGGGAATTCCTTCTCGCTAGTGAGCTTTGACGAGCTGAGCCGGGAACTTGAAGCGCAACGCCAGTTGGCTGCCGAGAAGCTCGACGCTGAACGACGCGCCGCCCAGGAACTGGAGATTGCAAAACAAGTGCAAGCCAGGTTGTTCCCCCAAACGCTCCCGCCCCTTCGAACGCTTGAATACTCGGGTATCTGCATCCAGGCTCGCCAAGTAGGCGGCGATTACTACGATTTTCTTCATCTCGGTGCAGAACGGGTGGGCTTCGTAATTGGCGACATTTCCGGGAAAGGGATCGCCGCCGCTCTTTTGATGGCCAATCTGCAGGCGAACCTGCGCAGCCAGTGCGCCGTCGCCCTAGATCAGCCGCAGCGCTTCCTGCGCTCCGTGAACCAGCTTTTTTACGACAACACGGCCGACAGCTCCTATGCCACCCTGTTCTTTGGCGAATACGACGATCAAGCACGGCGCTTGCGCTACGCAAGCTGTGGACATCTCTCCGCTCTACTCCTGCGGCACGATAACGCTCTTGAACGCCTCGATTCCACGGGCACGGTGCTGGGACTCTTCAAAGATTGGGATTGCTCGATCGAGGAACGCCGGCTCTGCTCCGGGGATACACTCGTACTCTACACCGACGGCATCACCGAATCGTTCAACGGAGCCGGAGAAGAATTTGGAGAGCAGCGCCTAGTGGAGGCGTTGTGGCCACATCGTGAATCGTCTCCACAGACCTTGCTTCGGGCAGCGGTTGATGAAGTGCGGCAGTTCAGCCCTCATGAACAGCACGACGACATCACCTTGATCGTTGCCAAGTGCAGATGAGATAGGTTGCGATCGAGCCAGCCGAGCGTTACGAAGGGCCATTCTCGTCAGGAAGCCGCCATAGTATCCGAATTCACTCTTGTGCCAACCGCTTGGAATAAGTACGGCTTCCGCAAGGGTACGAGCTTGACACTTCTCGGTTGCGGTTCCTACACTGCAAGCAGGGGGGTTATTGGAGCACTTAACGCAGAAACGCTAAAGCGATTGATATTCCGTCGAATGCGAGATTCGCAAGGGAGGACGTTTAGTGATGCGACATTCAGTTCGACGACCCCTGTCGGCCTGGACTCTCATAACGTGCGGGTTGTGTTTGAGCGCGCGCGCTCAGACTTTCCAAGGCAGCTTTGTCGGGACAGTCACCGACCCTACCGGCGCCGTTATTCCCGGCGCCAGCGTGACCGTCCAGGAGCAGGATAAAGGCTTTGCCCGCACGCTCACCACCGGCCCTAATGGCAGCTACGAGATTCCCCTGCTACCGCCCGGACGCTATCGTTTAGCCGTCGAGAAGGCGGGATTTGAGAAGACGGTACGGGGCCCCATTGTCCTGACGGTGAATCAACATCCCCGCATCGATTTCATGCTCAAGCTGGGTACCCAGACCTCCGTTCTTACGGTGGAAGCTGCACCGCTGGCCGTGGAGACCCAGACCTCGTCGGTGGGAACTAACATCAGTCAGCAGCAAGTGGCAGACGTACCCCTGAACGGGCGGAACTTTCTGGAGCTGACGCTCCTGGTACCGGGCGTATCCCCGGGCACCGAGGGCACGCGGGTCAGCGACCGGGGCGGCTCCATCAACGTGAACGGGATGCGGGATTCCATGAACTCCTACTGGCTGGACGGGCTGGACGACACCACCATCGGGGTGGGCCAGTTCACGGTAGCTCCCCCCATCGACTCGGTGCAGGAATTCCGCATGGAGACAGGCGTCTACGAGGCCAAGTTTGGCGCCCACGCCGGCGCCCAGGTCAACATGGTGACCAAATCCGGCAGCAACGAGGTGCACGGGACCGCCTACGACTACGTGCGCAACACGGCCTTTGATGCGCGCAACTTCTTCGATCCTGCGGTTCCACCCTTCCACCGCAACCAGTTCGGCGGGACCGTCGGCGGGCCGGTGGTTGTCCCGCACCTCTATGACGGGCATGATCACACGTTTTTTTTCGTCGCGTATGAGGGTACTCGCGAGCATCGCGGCTTTTATGACAATTTCCTGGTGCCTACCACTGCCGAGCACGGTGGGGATTTTACCGACCTCCTGAATCCCAGCTGCCCCACCCAGACGGTGCTCTTGAATCCTTTCGCCTTGTTCCAGGGCCTCATCCAGCCGTTTACCAACATTAACCAGGTGTTGCCCCAGGCAGACCCGGTAGGCCAAGCTCTAGTGAACCAATACCCGTCGCCCAATATCTCCAATGCCAGTTGTGGCGCTGCGAATTATCAAGCTCTGGTGGACCGCGAGGTGAGTTACGACACCGGCACCGTCCGCGTGGATCATCGCTTTAATGACCGGGACTCGGTGTTTTTCCGTTACAACGTGACCTTTGACCGCGAGTTCCTCCCCACCGGCACCGTCCCGGAGAGCACCACGACGCTGCCGGGTTACGGCACCATCGCTCACAATTCCTACCAGATGGCAGGCGCCGATTGGACGCACATCTTCGGTCCCAAACTGGTGAACGAGTTCAAGCTGGGCTACAACCGCTGGCAGCTTCGCGAGAACGACCAGGATGCGGGCAACCCGCTCGTGCAGACCCTGGGCATTCAAGGCCTCGACCGCACAGACCCCGATCAAACCGGGGTTCCCAACCTAAACTTCTCGGGTTATGACAGCCTGGGTGCGGATGAGGGTGTGCCCCAGAACGGAGCCGTGAACACCTTTCAGATTGCGGATACTGTGACCCAGGTCCACGGACCTCACACGCTCAGCTATGGCGCCGATATCCGCACGGTCCGGCGCGGAAATTTCTCCGTCGATAACATTATCCGCGGCGAGTTTGACTTCACGGGCCTGGTAACGGGCGGTCTGGGGCAGTTGACCCCTCAGGAAGAACAAGGAATCGCGCAGGAACTCGGCCTGACCGGTGCGCCGATGTTTGGAAACAGCGTCGCCGATGCGCTCCTAGGCCTGCCCGAGTTCTGGATCAATGGTTTCCAGGAATATATCTCCGGTGCTTTCGGCGAATACGATTTTTTCGGGACGGACGATTGGCGAGTGCGTCCCAATCTGACTCTGAACCTCGGACTGCGTTACGAGTACAAAGCCCTGGTGACGGACAAAGCCAATCAGTTTGCGAATTTCGACTTCAACACTGGCAACCTGCTGGTGGCGGGCACGAGCGCGGCCACGGTGGAGAGCTTCAATTTTGACCCGGCGACAAACGCAGTCCAACTCCAGCCAACGGGCACCCTCAACCTGGGCAGCACCGCCCGGAACCGCTCCTTGCAGTATCCCGATCGCGACAATTTCGCGCCGCGCATCGGTTTCGCCTGGCAGCCCTTTTCGAAGTCCAACACCGTGGTGCGGGGCGGCTAC
>DATDGR010000113.1:0-2269 GCA_036521995.1 Terriglobia bacterium
AGTATTTTTGTTTAGGTCTTTCGCCTCAGCAGTCCGTCTTGGATCATGTTAAACAACAGCTTTTGAACAGAGGTCCTTCTCTTGGTGCTCGACGGGGCGCGAGCGGTCGACCTGCGAGTTGAGCAGCCTGTGTCATGCAAAGTTCTCGGTGCCCGGCACGAGCGGGGCACAGAGCACTTTAACCGGCCGAGATATTAATTCCGTCAATCTGGCGGTTAACGGTCAAAACCAGGGTCCGATTCCCACGTGCGCCGTGACCAGGCGGCGAATTTCCAGTGGGTGCAAACCCCACCCGGCGACCGCTCCAGCCGGAAGCGACCGGAGCAGACATGGAGGAGACAAAGTGTCTGAAGCCTTCGGATAGCGGTCACGAATTGGTGACCGTGCGAGTGTGCAGGCCGCAACGCGAGTGAACGCTGAGCAAACCTCGAAAAGGACGATGTGCAGGCCGATCCGGAAGTGGAACCGGAGAAGGCTGACACGGTTGGGTGACACGAGCGAAGACTACGCCCAGCCGCTGCACCGGGGTAGTGGCGGCAGCATGTACACAAGGAAAGCGCACGCAACACGGGAAGCCCCAGTGCGTGATCAGGGATGATCAACCGGACGCCCGTGAGGGACAGGCCGGGCGCACGGGGGTGGCGGAGAGGTTCGCAGTACCGATGAAGCCGGGTAATGCCGGTGGAGGGAAGGGACCTCAGTTCAAGACAGACGCAAGACGTGGTGCGGGACCTGGAGATTGGGCAACCTAGCAACTCCGAAAAGTGTTCAGAAACTGCAGATGGCGTTACACGCGAAAGCGAAGGCGGAAGTCGGCTATCGATTCTACGTCCTATACGACAAGGTCAGCCGTGAGGATATTCTGGCGCATGCCTATGCCCAGTGCCGCTCCAACAAGGGCGCACCGGGCGTGGATGGCCAGGACTTTGCGGCCATCGAGGCGTATGGGCTTAAAAGGTGGCTGGCCGAACTGGCGCTTGCGCTCAGGCAGGAGACATACCGACCGGAGCCGATCAGACGCGTGTTCATACCGAAGGCCAACGGCAAACTCCGGCCGCTGGGTATCTCGACCGTGCGGGATCGGGTCTGCATGACAGCAGCGATGCTGGTGCTGGAGCCGATCTTGGAGGCCGACCTTCCGCCGGAAATCTACGCCTACCGCGCTGGACGCAACGCCCAGCAAGCTGCCGTAGAGGTGGAGGAGCTGCTGTTCCGCGGTCACCCGGACGTCGTTGATGCCGACCTCGCGGACTACTTCGGGAGCATTCCGCACACCGACCTTCTAAAGTCGGTGGCGCGCCGGATCGTCGATCGGCGCGTGCTGCATCTGATCAAGATGTGGCTGGAATGCCCCGTCGAAGAAGCCGATGAACGAGGACGGAAGACGCGGACGACGGAGGCGCGAGACCATCGGCGCGGCATTCCGCAGGGGTCGCCCCTCTCACCACTACTGGCGAACCTCTACATGCGCCGGTTCGTGTTGGGCTGGAAGAAGCTCGGCCTTGAGAAGAGTCTTGGCGCTCGCCTTGTCACCTATGCCGATGACCTCGTGATCTTGTGCCGGAGGGGCAACGCCGAAGCGGCGCTGCATCGCCTGCGCGAAATCATGGGTAAGCTGAAGCTGACAGTGAACGAGGACAAGACACAGATCTGCACGGTCCCGGAAGGCGAGTTCGACTTCTTGGGCTTCACGTTCGGACGAATGTACTCTCGAACGACGGGCCAAGCCCGCCTGGCTCTGCGACCGTCAAAGAAGAGCATCCAGCGCATGGTCGAAACCGTCCACGCGCTGACCGTCCGGGCGCGTACCTGGCAAGACACCACTGAGCTCGTAGACAAGTTGAACCGCGTGCTCCGCGGGTGGGCCAATTACTTCAGCGTCGGCTCCACCAGCAAGGCGTATCGCGCGCTCGACACATACGTGGCTGTGCGGTTGCGCCGGTGGTTGCGGTTCAAGCACAAGGGCAGGCGACGCAAGCGCGGGAGCTATCCACTCTCGCACCTCTACGGGCACTTCGGACTCGTACGTCTGACCCAGCTCGGCCGCGGCCCGTCGTGGGTGAAGGCGTGAGGTCTTGTCCGAGAGCGCAGTGCGGGAAATCCGCCTGCTGCGTTCGATGAGCGGGGTGTGGAAACGGAGTTATGGCCGGCCCACTAAGGCACCGCCAGACGAAAGGGGCGGCAACCGACATGGTCGACCTAACACCACCGCGCCACATCCCGACTCTACCCGGCCATGCGCCGATCGGCACCCCACGCGCGGGCGTGA
>DATDGR010000114.1:0-34714 GCA_036521995.1 Terriglobia bacterium
ATTGGCCCGTCAAAGCCACTGTCGGCATAGATCTTTAGCATAGCCGCCATATCGCTCGGCCCGTTGTCGTGAAACGTTTCGGCGAAGTGCTCGCGCGTCCCTTCGACGTCACGAAAATGCACGAAGAACACTTTTTTCGCAAGGCACCACTCTCGCGCCAGGCTCGCAATGTCCTCGCCCATGAGTTTGAAGTTCGCCTGGCAGAACGTGACGCCGTTCACCGGGCTGGGCACGATGTTGAGGGTTCGCCGGAAGTTCTTGGCGCTCGTCAGGATCCGCCCGATTCCCCGCAAGGGCGAAATGGGCGGGTCGTCCGGATGAAGCGCCATTTTCACTCCGGCTTTCTCGGCGACCGGAATCACAGCCTTCAGGAAGTACTCGAGGTTGGCCCAGACCCTCTGCTCGCTGATCACCCCCCACTGAGTTAATCCCTGATCGAGAGCCGCCTGGTTGTCGAATTCGCTGACCAGCGCGCCGCCGCGCTCGGGAACGTCCGCACGCGTACGATACCAGCCGAGTCCGGCCATAAAATTGTAGCAGACCATGGGGATTCCGACCTGGCTGAGGGCCTGGAGGGCGGCAATGTAATTTTCAATCTCCTCGTCCCGGCCAGGCAGGCCGAGCTTGATTTTCTCCGTCGAAACAGGGTCGCTTTCGACGCCAGCGATCCTCACCCCGGCGGCCTGGAAGTCGGCTTGGATCTTCTTCAGGATCTCAACGTAGCGGCCGCGGGGAACGCGGCCGAGCGCGCCGCTGACCGTCACAATCGCGTGGTTGACGCCGGTCTGATGGGCGAGCCGGAGCTTGTGGTCTTCGCCGGGGTTGAACAGTTGCGTCAATTTGATCGTGCCCGGGCTCGGACCGCGCTGCTTGCGAACTTTCGACGAGGCTTGAAGGCGCGACATGGTTCCAACTCCTACATCAGCCAGGCCCGCCGGTTCTGCGGGCTGCGCCTGCACGCGTCAATCCCAATTCTTCACCTGCGCCCAGATCTCGTTCAAGGGCCACTTGAGGCCACGGCAATACGCCTCGACGCGGCAAAGCCTTTCATCAGATTCTCCCTGAAGTGTTTTCGGCGCTTCCGGATTTTCGGTGCCCGAAGCTGGTTTCAGCACGGAAAGTCCCGACTAGAACCGTCTCACTCCCCCCAAGCCGCCGGAATTCCTGACCTCGTTGCCGAAAACGAATCTTTCTAGCGAAATTAGGCCTATCTCTTTGACCATCATACGTTTAACCAAGCGAGTTCGTTTCGAAAAGTCAAGCCATCTCCCTTAGAATGAACGCGATACGATGGTACCTCCGTTCTGTGTCCCATCCGGCTGGAAACACCGTCATTGACCGGCGCAGACCCTACGAACGAATCTTTCCCATGAAATGCAACCTATTTCCTTACTGCTCATAGGCTTAGCCCTGCCAGTTCGTTTCAGGAAATCACGCTTATCTGGCTTACAATCAATGGGATACGTCATCCAGTTCGTTTCCGGCTCCTGATTGCTATTGAGCGGCCTTGCAACCTTGAGCGGAGTCGCGGTGCCGAGCGCCTTGCACATGAGCCGCGCTATCCTGTTACTGCATAGTATGCCGACCTCCGAACTTTCGTCAAGCCGATTCGGCCTCGCGATGCCGCGGTTGGGATGACGACGCGGAGGGCTGAGTGTTGGCTTGAACTTTCCGCCTGTGCTATGCTTAGTGAAGAGGTCTAGCTTGACTCCCCATTGCGCGGGAGTTGATGGAGTGTAACACTCAGCGATCGCAAGACATACCGGCTCAACACCCATAGGCCAAGGCCCCGCCGGCGCACCCGGCCGAGAGACCAGAATGGATCCTTGGCCATCAAAAGTAACATCCCGCTGTATTCACCTTCGGCTCCGGGTGAAGCAGGTTAAAGTTGTGTCCCAGGGCGGCCAGAAGCCAGGACACGAGAGCAAATCATCGACCATGAGTGACGCGTCGACCCAACTCGAACAACTGCTGCGCGAGCGCATCGTGGTGCTGGACGGCGCCATGGGCACCATGATCCAGGCGTGCGGGCTCACGGAGGAGGACTATCGCGGGCGTGAGTTCGCTCATCATCCGAAGAGCCTGCGGCTGAACAACGACGTGCTCTGCATCACCCAGCCGCAACTGATCGAAGATGTCCACCGCCAATACCTGGAGGCCGGGGCGGACATCATCGAGACGAACACTTTTAACGCCAACGCTATTTCGCTCGCCGAGTACGGTCTCGCGAGCCATGTCTATGACCTGAACCTCGCCGGAGCGCGCGTGGCCCGGCGCGCTGCTGACAAGATCCTCGCCGCGCGGGCCAGCAACGGGATCGCCCGGGCGGCGCTCGTGGCAGGTTCGATGGGACCCACGAGCCGCTCAGCGTCGGTCTCCCAGGACGTCTCGAATCCCGGGGCGCGCGCGGTGACGTTCGAGCAGTTGCGCCAAGCCTATTACGATCAGGCTCGCGGCCTGCTGGATGGGGGCGTTGACCTGCTTCTGGTAGAGACCGTCTTCGACACGCTCAACGCCAAGGCCGCTCTTTTCGCCATTGACCAGTGCTTTGAAGCGCAGGTCCGTACGGTTCCGGTGATGGCTTCGGTGACCATCGTGGACCAGAGCGGGCGAAATCTGTCAGGTCAGACGGCGGAAGCCTTCTGGATTTCGGTGTCGCATGCGAAGCTGTTCAGCGTGGGGATCAACTGCGCCCTCGGCGCCAAGCAGATGCGCCCCTTTCTTGACGACCTGGCCCGCGTGGCGCCCATCCCGGTGAGCTGCTATCCAAACGCCGGGCTGCCGAACGCCTTTGGTGGCTTTGACGAGACTCCCGAAAGCATGGCTGCCGATCTGGGCGACTTCGCGCGGCAAGGGTGGCTGAATCTGGTCGGCTCCTGCTGCGGGTCCACGCCCGCCCACACCCGCGCTATCGCGGAAGCCGTGCGCGGCGCGCCTGCGCGGGTGCCGCCGAAGGCCGATCATCTCACGCGCCTGAGCGGGCTCGAACCGCTAGTGATGCGGCCGGACATGAATTTCGTCAATATCGGCGAGCGCACCAACGTGACCGGGTCGCCCAGGTTCTCGAAGCTGATCCTGGCCGGCGACTATGAGGGAGCGCTCAGCGTGGCGCGGCAGCAGGTGGAGGGCGGGGCCCAGATCATTGACGTGAACGTGGACGAAGGCATGCTCGACTCCGAACAGGTGATGACGACTTTCCTTAACTACGTCGGTTCGGAGCCGGATATCGCCCGCGTACCCATCATGATCGACAGCTCGAAATGGAGTGTGATCGAAGCCGGCCTGAAGTGTGTGCAGGGCAAGGGCGTGGTGAACTCCGTCAGTCTGAAGGAGGGCGAAGAAGTCTTTAAAGAGCGTGCCCGGCTCATCCGCCGCTATGGCGCCGCGGTGGTGGTGATGGCCTTCGACGAGCGCGGCCAGGCCGACACCGTGGCGCGCAAGCTTGAGATTTGCACCCGGTCATACAAAATTCTGACCGAGCAGGTGGGCTTCCCGCCGCAGGACATCATCTTTGATCCGAACATCCTTACCGTGGCCACCGGGATGGAGGAGCACAACGATTATGCCGTGGCCTATATCGAGGCTACCCGCGAGATCAAAACCACTCTGCCGCACGCCAAGGTGAGCGGCGGCGTGAGCAACATCTCCTTCTCGTTTCGCGGCAACAACGTGGTGCGCGAGACCATGCACTCGGCCTTTCTGTATCACGCCGTTAGCGCCGGTATGGACATGGGCATCGTCAACGCCGGCCAGTTGGCCGTCTATGAAGAGATTCCGAAGGATCTGCTGGAGCTCGTGGAAGACGTGCTACTGAACCGCCGTCCGGACTCCACGGAGCGCCTGCTGGCCTTCGCCGATTCGGTAAAGCAGCGTGGCAAGTTAGAGACCGAAGAGGAAGCCTGGCGCCGGGGCCCGGTGGAGGAGCGCCTGTCGCACGCGCTGGTGAAGGGGATCGTCGATTACATTGAGGCCGATACCGAAGAGGCGCGGCAGAAATACGCGCGGCCTCTGCAGGTGATCGAAGGGCCATTGATGGACGGCATGAGCATCGTAGGAGACCTGTTCGGGTCCGGCAAGATGTTTCTGCCGCAGGTGGTGAAGAGCGCACGCGTCATGAAGAAGGCGGTGGCGTATCTGCTGCCCTTCATGGAGACCGAGAAACAGGCGAGCGGCGCCCGAAGTCAGGGTAAGATCGTCATGGCCACGGTGAAGGGTGACGTGCACGATATCGGCAAGAACATCGTGGGCGTGGTGCTGGGCTGCAACAGCTACGAAGTGATCGATCTGGGCGTGATGGTGCCCAGCGAAAAGATCCTGGCCACGGCGCGCGAGCAGAAGGCCGATATGATCGGCGCCAGCGGCCTGATTACGCCTTCGCTCGACGAAATGGTGCATCTCGCCAAAGAGATGGAACGGCAGGGATTTACCATTCCGCTTCTGATCGGCGGCGCCACGACCAGCCGGATTCATACGGCCGTCAAGATCGCACCCATGTACGGCCATCCGGTGGTTCACGTGGCGGATGCCTCCCGCGCCGTCGGTGTGGTTAGCAGTCTGAAGAGCGCCGGACTGCGGGAGAGCTTCGCCGCCGAGAATCACCTCGAGCAGGAGAAGTTGCGGCAGGCTCACCGTCCTCAGGCACAGCCCCTGATCACAATTGAAGAGGCGCGCCGGCGCAAAGCAGCTTTTGATTGGTCGCGCACCGACGTCCGGCGCCCGGAGCTCAGAGGTGTCAAGATGTACGAATCCGTGCCCCTCCAGGAGATTGTTCCGTACATCGACTGGACGCCCTTCTTCGCGGCCTGGGAACTGCGCGGCACGTATCCGAAGATTCTCGACGATCCGACCGTGGGCGGAAGGGCGCGCGAGTTGCTGGACGACGCCCGGAAGCTGCTGGCGGAGATTGTGGCTGAGAAGCTTTTGACCGCCCGAGCGGTTACGGGGCTCTTCCCGGCGGCAACCGTTGGGGATGATGTCGAGGTCTACACCGACGAATCGGGTTCCGGCGTGCTCGCCGTGTTCCACTTCTTGCGGCAGCAGATGGAGAAGGCGCCCGGGCACTTCAACTATTCGCTGGCGGATTTCATCGCGCCCAAAGATTCTGGCCTTCCTGACTACTTGGGGGGATTTGCGGTGAGCGCGGGGTTCTGTTTGGAAACGCTGGCGGCCCGGTTCGAGCGCGATCACGACGATTACAATGCCATTATGGCCAAGGCGCTAGCCGACCGTCTGGCGGAAGCACTGGCCGAGCTCATGCACAAGCGCGTCCGGGACGCCTGGGGCTACGGCAAGGAGGAGACACTTTCGCCTGATGACCTCATTCACGAGCGCTATCGCGGCATTCGTCCGGCGCCGGGCTATCCAGCTTGTCCTGATCACACCGAAAAAGGCTTCCTCTGGAGCCTGCTTGAGGTCCAGAAGCGCACCGGCATGAAGCTGACAGACAGCTTCGCCATGTACCCCGCGGCCTCGGTAAGCGGTTTCTATTTCGCACACCCGGAGGCGCGCTACTTTGCGGTGGGGAAGATTGATCGCGACCAGGTGCTCGATTACAGCCGGCGCAAGGGGATGGACATGAAGACAGTGGAACGGTGGCTGGCGCCGAATTTGAACTATGATCCGGAGAGCTAAGTCCAGGTTCGTGATAGACCGCAAGGTTGCAGGACTTTGAGCCCTAGTACTAAGCTGAGTGGGAGCCCGCTGACTGATAAAGAAAAGTGGTGGGGCGTGGTCATGAATCTTCAGGAGAAAATCCTCGATCCTTCGCTGCCAGTTGCCTTCTTCGAGTTGGTACCGCCAGAGGAGGGCAAGCCCGCGGCTCTGGAGGAGGCTGTCGAGGTGGTCCGCGGTCTGGCAGGCTCCGTGGATGCCATCAACCTGCCGGAGATTCACAACGAATTCAGGCCGGGAGAGCGAACGGCCAACTTCGTACCTCGTATGGACCCGCGCCGCCTCGGAGCGCGGCTGCGCGACGAGGTCGGGACTGAAGTGGTGACCAATCACTGCGTGGTCTATGAGTCGGATGTACTGCCGTGGATGCGCCAGACGGTGAACAGTTTCGGCGTCCAGGATTTCATCCTGGTGGGAGGCGAATCGAGCAGCATCCAGTATGCGGGGCCGAACGTGATCGAGGCAGCGGAACGGCTGCGCGCCGCTGGCCATAGCGGGGCTCTCGGCGGCATCAGCATCCCTAGCCGGGCCGGCGAGGCCGAGCGCGTACGGCGGAAACACTCAGCCGGGCTCGACTTCTTCACGACTCAGGTGCTGTTCGATCCCAATGACATTGTATGGTTGGTGCAGCGCCTCAACGGCCTCGAGGCCCGTCTGTTCTTGAGCTTTGCGCCGGTGAGCCACCCGCGCGATCTTCAGTTTCTTCGCTGGCTCGGAGCTGATGTCCCCCCCGACCTTGACCGCTTTTTGCGGCTCGACGAGGTATCGGCTGCAGATCTTGTCGGTACTGATCCCGCCCGCCGCCAGGCTGGGCGTGCGGCCTGCCTGGAGCGCTCCATCGATCTGGCCCAGCGCATTCTTATGGAGATCTTTGATCATCTGCCTCCCGACCCGCCGGCTCTGGGGCTGAACGTAGAGCATATCAACCGGCGAAACTTCGGCCCTGCCGTTCGCATGCTTGAGAGGCTGGGTGATCTTTATTCGGACCTGGTAGCTGCGCACGCGCGGGTCTGAGAACTGTCAATTCAAGAGTAGTCCTGCGAGGCGTTCGATGGGCGAAAAGCTCGATCTTAGTGAAAAAGGTGGTCCCAGAAACGGACAGCCGCAGGCTCTGGATCGCCGGCTGTTCATGCAACTGCTCGCGTTCAGCGACTCTCGCGACGCCGCAGAGCTGGCGCGAGCGCTCGAGGCGGGCGGCTTCGAAGCCGTGCTTTACAAGGACCTGAACGATCCCTACGGCGTAGCTCTGCTCACCTGGAGCGAGCAGCCCGACTTCTTTGTCACCCTCTTGCGACCCTTCCTGGCAGAACAGCCTTTTGGTCTTCTGGCGCCCAAGCCCGAGCTCACTATGATCGGGCGCAGCTATTCTCTCGGGCACGAACCAGATCTCGAGGACTGGCTGTTGCAAAAGCCGCGGCGGACGGTGCTCAATCGCGAGTCGCAGTGGGCGGTTTGGTATCCTTTGCGACGTAAGGGCGCATTCTCCGCTCTGCCGCCCGAGGAGCAGGCGGCGATCCTGAGTGAGCACGGCCGCATCGGGCACGCTTTTGGTGGGGCCGGTTACGCGCAGGACGTACGGCTGGCTTGTTTTGGACTTGACCAGAATGACCACGACTTCGTCATTGGTCTGATTGGGTCCAACCTCTATCCTCTCTCAGCCTGCGTCCAGCAAATGCGCAAGACCCGTCAAACTGCGCAATACATCGAAAGCATGGGACCTTTCTTTGTAGGTAAGACCTTCTGGCAGAGCCGTCTCGAGTGAACCCAAGACCCTAAGAAAAGGAACAGCGCCCCTGATCCGTAGCTAGGCTGCAAATGACGGCCGCTGGCGAGCCGCATCCAGAAACAGGGTTAGACCCCTAACGCCGGTATGCACGCCCGTAGTACCCACGCCCGTAGTAGTAGCCACGGCCGTAGAATCCGTAGTAGCGAGGTCCCCAATAATAGCGCGGACCCCAGAAGGCGACGCTTGGTCCCCACCAGTACGGATAGGCAGGGCCGGCATAGTACGGATAGGCAGGGCCAGCGTAGTAAGGCGGCGGTGGCGGGCAGCCGTAGCCGTTGCAGGGCGGTGGCGGCGGGCCTGATGAGTTGTTAGCCTGCTGGTAGTCGTCCGGACCTGCATAGTGGAAAGCCTGGGGAGCTCCCGTAGTCGAGATGACGACCGGGGTGGTCACCTGGAACGTCAAGAGCGCTTCGGGAGGAATCACCGTAGGCTCTCCACGCGTCAGCAGAACGCCCACCAGTCCCGCAACCGCCCCGGCTCCGGCGCCGATGGCGGCGCCCGTACCGACATTCCAAGGATTCGCCACTGCAGCGCCGATGGCGGCACCCACACCTGTGGTTGTCGCGACCGCCGCCGCATCCCGACCATTCGACGTGCGACCGTTCTGGCCGACCAGTTGGGTCTGGATCAGCGCCGGTTGGCCATCGGCCAGAGTCAGGGTGGTTAACTGCACACCGAGCCGTGAAACGCCCTTAACCATTCCCGCCTTCTTGGCTTCCATCACACGGCCACCTACCGTCTGACCGCTCTGGGCTACCACGACGCCGTTCACCACCACAGGCTGCGCCAGGGTGGCAGTGAAACTATCCCCGACCTGGTTCCGGTCCGAAGACAGACCTTGGTTCAACCGCACCGTCACAAACGTGCCGGGCTTAAGGGTCAACTGTACTGGCACTGCAGGTGGCTCCTGATAATTCCCCTGCGTGCCGTCGGACGCCGCCTGATCCGGCGGGACGTCGACGACCGGCGCAGCTCCATTGGAGGGAGCGGTCTGGGCCGGGTCGGGAACCTGGTTCTGCGGTGGATTCGCAAAATGTTGCCACGTCCCCGGCGGCGCCGGATTCTGTTGCTGCGGCGCTGCCGCCGGAGGCGTCCCGACCGTCTGATTCTGCGCCAGAGCCAACCCGGGCGCGGTGAGCACGGACAGGCCGACAAGATAATAAATAGTGCGTATTCGCTCCATAAATATCGCCTTCATAGACCTACCCCCTGGCCCCTGCCACCCCCCTTGTACAAAGCATCTGCCGTACCAAAATGAGACCTGCCGCTAACATGCTGAAATAACAAGGCGTAAATCCATGTTGAGGGCCCACGACCTCACTTGCTTTGGCCGAAATCCACCGCCGCTGGTGGATTTCAGCCACCCATGCTATCCCAACTGCTTCACGGGCTCTACCTCCCTGAAAAGCTATCCCGGAGGCCAGTGAAAGACGCGCCCTCCGAGCAAGTGAACATGTAGGTGAAACACACTCTGTCCGGCGCCGGCGCCATTATTGATCACCGTCCGGTAGCCGCGCGATTCGAGCCCTTGCGCGCGCGCCAGCTCAGTTGCGATGCGGAAGAGGTGGCCCATAAGCCTCTCATCTCCGACCTTCGTGGCCGCGAGCGTCTCAATGTGCTCACGCGGAACCACCAGCAGGTGAACGGGCGCCTGCGGATGGATGTCCGCGATCGCGATGGCGATCTCATCCTCATAGACGATCTTGCCTTGCGCCTCGCCCCGGATGATCTTGCAGAAGATGCAGTTTTCCACTGTGCTGTCCCTGACCGGTAAAGGTCCTAATTCAGCCGCACCACGAACGTCTCGGTCGCCAGGCCGGCGTCCTGCAGCTGCCGCGCCAGCGCGCGAGCCGCATCCTCGCTCGATTCCTGGCCCACGCGCACCCGATGATAAAGGCCATCGCCGCGATCGAAGCTTTGAATGATGACGGGCTGGAACCGCTCAGCGATGCGGTCCCGCAGCCGGTCAGCGTTGGCCCGTTCACGGAACGCGCCCACCTGAACGGCGAAGATGCCGGGCAGGCTGAGAACGCTGGGATTCAGGATCTCGAGCTGGACCCTGGCGATGCCGGGTCCCAGCATCCCCATCGACTTGGCTGCCGCATAGGAAAGGTCGACGATGCGGCCCTCGACGAAGGGACCGCGATCATTGATGCGCACCATGACGCTCTGGCCGTTGTCGAGGTCGTGGACTCGCACCTGAGTGTTGAAAGGCAGCGTGCGATGGGCCGCTGTCATATCGTACATGTTGTAGATCTCGCCGCTCGACGTCGGACGGCCGTGGTAAGGATGGCCGTACCACGAGGCGAGCCCCTGTTCGCCTTGCACGATGGGAGAGGGAGCCGAAGGTTTGTTGCCGGGTGAAGGCTGGGCGCCACCGGTGGTACCGGCCGCGCCGGTGGTAGCGCCCCCAGCAGGAGGAGCCGTCCCGCCCGCGGCGGTTGGTGGGCTCGCTGGGGCCGCCTTATGATGGTGCCGATGAAGACAGCCGGTCGAGAACAAGGCGGCGAGCGCCAGGAGGAGCACTGCCGCTGGCCTGGCCCGCAAATGCGGCGGGCCGTCCGAACGCCCACGGAGCGGGAGTCTCGGCAAGGTTCCCTCAGCGCTTCGGCGGCTTGTGCAGGCGATCGGCAAGTTCGGCCAAATGCTCGGAGATCTTGCGCAACCCGTCCGCCATCTCCTGACGCGTTGAGGGCTTCACCTCGCGGTTCAGCCATTTTTTCAGGTTCTCGAGCTCAAGATCCACGGCCCGGCCCACTTCTTCAAAACTCATATGATCCTCGCGACCCATTTTAGCCGCAGCAGCGCGCTGGACAAAAGAATTTCGAATGTGAAAGGATGAAAGATGAAAGTGGCGTTGTGAGGTTCGTTGAACCACCCCAGGACCGCTTCGGCCCGGCTTGCTGAAGCGGATCTTCCGGAGAGCCTGTCAAGCCGGATAAACTCCACCGCCCCTACGACTCATGGCACGCGAGAGCAGTCCCGCTTCGGCTTTCAAGATGTGTCCCTCCTGCCGGGGGCTCATCGACCGCAGTGCCAGCGTGTGTCCCCTGTGTGGCGCACCGGCGCGTCCGGCGCGCGCGCGCGGCTCGAGCGACCCGGAAAGCAACCGCATCCTTGGCATTATTCCCATACCTGGTACGGCCACCGCCATTCTGATCGCGGTGAACATCGCCATGTTCGGCATCACCTGGTACCTCAGCCAGGTGGCCGCGTCCAATGAAGCCGGCTCGGGCTTCGGGTTTGGCGTCGATCCTAACGTGGTCCTCAGCCTCGGGGCCAAGCGCGGCTTCGAGGTGATCTACCGCGGCCAGTGGTGGCGGCTCGTCACCGCCATGTTCCTGCACCTGGGCTTTCTCCACATCTTCATGAACATGTGGTGCCTCATCGACCTCGGACCCATGGTGGAGTCGCTTTTCACCAAGACAAAGTTCATCGTGCTCTACCTGGTTACCGGCGTGTTCGGATTCCTGCTCAGTACTTTTGTGAGTCCCGGAATGTCGGCCGGAGCCTCGAGCCCCATCCTGGGCCTCATCGGCGTGCTGATCGGCGTCAGCTTCCACCACGGCGGCCTCGGCAAGGTCTACCGCGCCCAGTTGTGGCGCTGGGTGATTTACATCCTGGTACTCGGAATCATCTTTCCCTTTGATAACGCCGCTCATATCGGAGGACTCGTTTCCGGACTGGTGCTCGGGTACCTAGTTCCCGAAGGCGAGCCCGATACCCGCCGCTCCGAGATCCTCTGGCACACTCTCTCGATCGCTTCCGTCCTCATCATTACCGGTTCCTTTGCCCTGATGGCCCTCCAACTGAACCCCGGTTTGAAGTAAATCTGTGGTTGAAGATGCCCCTTTCTGAGCCTCCTGCACGCTCAGGCGCACCCCTTGCCCTCCCGGTCTCATTGACCGGGAGGATAAACCGGTAAGCTCCTTTATTATCTGTAACATTCCGGCTTTGAACGTCATTTCTCCAAGGAGCCTGCAGTGGCATAACTGCCGCAGCCCGGCGGCGCCAGGAACAGCCTTCCAGACCGTCGTACGGTGGACTTCTGAGCGTTGTGACGATCGGCTGCAAGGAGAGCCGGGGTGAGGCCGGGGGAAACGGCGCCAAGGCATCGGGAGTACCTCTCTCAAGCCCAGCCTCCGTTCTCAACCATTGAGTACCTAACCCAGGAGTATACAGATTGGACGACGCGCTGTCAAGGAATTGAATTTCATTAACCTTCTGCCAGAGGGCCGTTTCCTGGATACAAGACAAGCGGGAAGGTCTTCGAGCTCAAACGGACGAAGTCAACCCAAGGGCCCCGGTTTGAACCGCCTGGTGATACGCGTTGAAGCTTGCTTGTTGATTCAGAAGGGCCAGAGCACGCTGAATGCCCTGGCCCTGAGTATTCTGAGAGAGTTTCACCGTCCTCTCTGGGTTGCAGTGACGGGGATCACCTGGGCTATTTCCCGTTCCCCGGCGGCCGCGCGGGATTTGGGTTTGGGCGGTGCGTAGTGGAGGACCACCCCGAGCTCGGGCAGACTCAGATCGCGCACCGTGTTCCCGGCGCTGTTCCGCACCACCGTCAGCGCGCAGGCGCCAGACTGGGTGTCGCTGTAGCTTTGGTTGATGACGAAGGCTACCGTCTTCGTCCCGTGAAAGAGCTGCAACGTGACGCCCACCCCGGTCCTATCCAGGTTGAAGGAGTACTCGCCCGCCGGCAGAGTCGCCAGGCCCCAGTGGGCCTCAAAGGGCAGTGTGAATTTGCCCGCGGCCTCCTGGGCGCTCGCGACTCCCGGGTTGATGTACGCTGTCAGTAGGGCGAGCGCCAGCAACCTGAGCAGTTTAGAGCTTCGATTCCACTTCATGACTACCTCCTTGTTTTGAACTTGGGCCAACCTTTGGTTGCCCTTACCCTCTAAAGCGGAAAACACGGCTGGAAGGTGCAATGGCGTCAGGAAAATCTTCGCCGGGCGTGATCCGCGTTTCCAGAATCTGCTTCGCCACGTCGGTCTGGCTTCCGCAGGCGTTATAAAGGCAGGTAAGTACCAACTCTCGCCCGTGTACAGGCCACCGCAGGTGTGCTAAAGTAGCGAACTCAGGGTTCTTTGCAGCGAACTGTTCCGGATCCTTCCGCCGGGGCGTACGAATTGATTGTGCTCTGGGGGGCGGCCGGCATCAGTTTGACCTGTCTAATCAGCGGAGGAAGTATGGGGTTTTTCCAGGTCGCGCGACGGCGCTTCGGCATCGCCGGTGAGCTGCTGAGCTTTTTTTGGGGGAACAAACGCTGGTGGCTGGTCCCAGTGATCGTGGTGCTGCTGGCCATGGGTGTGTTGTTGATTCTGGCGCAGAGCGCGGTGATTGCACCGTTCATTTACACCCTCTTCTGACCCGAGGGTGGGAAGCAGGCTGCTTGACGATTCAGTCGGAGGGGTCAGGAATGTCGCAAACGGTATCGGCGGGGCTGCCCAAGACCTTGGGGCCTCCGCAAGCGGAGTCCGAGGGTTTATTGAAGAGCTTTTGGGCCCGCCTGGTCTTCACAATTCTGTGCGGCGGCCTCATCTGGGCTGTTTGGGCGCCTCTGGCCCACAGGGTCCCGAGCACTCGCCTGCGGGTACTCCTGGTACTGTTTGTTACGGTCTTCTTCATCTGGAAGGTGTGGCCGGGTCTGGCCAAGGGAATCGGCAATTTTCAGGCGCGTCTCATCCTCACCATCATTTACGCCATCATCCTACTTCCTTTTGGGGTCCTGGCGCGTCTGCTAGCGGACCCGCTCCGTATCAAAAAGCGGCCCACCGCTTGGATAGAGCATTCCAAAGAGACCATGGACATTCGATGGGCCAAAAGGCAGTAATCAAGTGGATATTTTAGGGATTTCCTGCTACTACCACGATGCCGCCGCCTCGCTTGTTCGAGACGGGCGGCTGATGGCCGCCGCGGAGGAGGAGCGGTTTTCGCGCAAGAAGCACGACTTCGACTTCCCGAAGAACGCCATCCAGTACTGTCTGGAGGCGGGCGGCATCACGGGCAAAGACCTGGACTACGTTGTCTTCTTCGAGAAGCCCTTCCGCAAGCTTGACCGCATCCTAGCCACCGTGCTGCAGACCTACCCGCGGTCCTGGAAGGTCTTCCGTGAGTCGATGATCACCTGGGTGATCGACAAGCTTTGGGTGGCAAGCACGCTCCAGGCGGAGCTCGGCATCCCCAAGGACAAAGTGCTGTTCTCGGACCATCACCTTTCTCACGCCGCCAGCGCCTTTTTGTGCTCGCCGTTCGAAGAGGCTGCCATCCTTACGGTGGACGGCGTCGGGGAATGGGTGACGGCCACCTATGGGCTTGGCAAGGGCGCGGACATCCGCTTGCTCAGCCAGATGGATTTTCCGCACTCCGTCGGGCTGCTGTACAGCGCCTTTACGGCCTTCTTGGGATTCGAGGTCAACGAAGGCGAATACAAGGTGATGGGGATGGCGCCTTACGGCGTGCCCCGCTACGTCGACAAGGTGTGGAAGGTGGTGCGCCAGAACAGGGACGGTTCCTTTGCGCTGGATATGGATTATTTCTGTTTCCATCACTCCACCGACAAGACCTTCAACGGGCGATTTACGGCGCTGTTTGGGAACCCGCGTCCGCCGGAATTGCACTTCTTTACCGCAGGAACGGGCTTTCCCAAGTATTTCGGAGAAAAACCTTCGAATTACGCCGAGCTGTGCAAGGCAAACCAGTATTACGCCGACATTGCCGCCAGCATTCAAAAGGTTACGGAAGAACTTCTGGTGGGAATGGCCAAGAATCTCCACCAGATGACCGGGCAGAACAAGCTCTGCATCGCCGGCGGCGTGGGGCTGAACAGCGTTGCCAACAGCCGCATTCTTCGTGAAACGGGATTCGACGAGATCTTCGTGCAGCCCGCGGCGGGCGATGGCGGCGGTTCGCTGGGAGCGGCGCTGTGGGCTTACAACACGCTGCTCGGGAAGCCCCGGGTCTTTCGCATGGACCATGCCTACTGGGGGCAGCAATACAGCCCGGGGGAGATCCGGTCATTTCTTGACGGCATCAACATTCCCTATCAGGTTTTCGACCATGAGGACCAGCTCCTGGACCGCGTCGTAGACCACTTGAAGAGCGGAAAAGTGATCGGCTGGTACCAGGGCCGTTTCGAGTGGGGACCGCGCGCGCTCGGCAACCGCAGCATCATCGCGGATCCGGGCAATCCAGACATGAAGGATATCGTTAACACCAAGATCAAGTTTCGTGAGCCTTACCGTCCTTTTGCGCCTTCCGTTCTGGCGGAACGGGCGGAAGACTACTTCGAACTCGAGAATGCCCCTAAGCACTACCCCGCCCGGTACATGCTTTACGTGGTGCCGGTGAAGGAACACCAGAAAGAGAAGTTGCCGGCTATTACTCACGTCGACGGAACCGGGCGCCTGCAGACGGTATTTCGCGATCAGAGCCCGCGCTATTACAGCCTCATCGAGCGCTTTGGGCAGGCGACGGGCGTCCCGGTGGTCTTGAATACGTCCTTTAACCTGAGGGGTGAGCCCATCGTCACTACCCCTGCCAACGCTTTCAATACCTTCTCGAAGAGCGAGATGGACGCGCTCGTCCTGGATAACTTCATCATCGATAAGTCGGCTTTCTAGCTTCGTAACGAGGAGTTCGCCTAATGAAGGGCGTGATTCTGGCCGGCGGCACGGGCTCGAGGCTGTCTCCGCTCACCCGGGTCACCAACAAGCACCTGCTGCCCATCTACGACCGGCCCATGGTGTTCTATCCCATCCAGACCCTGGTGAACGCAGGCATCACGGACATTCTGCTGGTTACAGGAGGACAGAATGCCGGGGAATTTCTTCGCCTGTTGGGGAACGGGAAAGACTTCGGGCTGAAGCACATCAACTATACTTATCAGGAAGGCGAAGGCGGAATCGCTGACGCCCTGCGCCTGGCGAAGCACTTCGCCGACGACCAGCCGATCTGCGTGGTGCTCGGAGACAACATCATCGAAACCAACGTTTGCGCCGCGCGGGCGAAGTTCGAGCGGGAGGGCTGCGTTGGGAGCCACATCATCCTGAAGGAGGTTCCGGATCCCCAGCGCTTCGGGGTGCCCGTCTTCGAAGGTGACCGGATCATCCGCATCGAGGAAAAACCCAAGGAGCCGAAATCCCCTTACGCCGTGATCGGGATCTACATGTACGACGCCCGGGTTTTCGATCATATCCAGACGCTGCGTCCTTCGGCCCGGGGAGAGTTCGAAATCACTGATGTGAATAATTTGTACCTGGCTGCCGGCCAACTCAGCTACAGCCTCCTGGAAGGTTGGTGGACGGACGCCGGCACTTTCGAATCGTTGCTGCGCGCCAACAACCTGGTGGCCAGTTCCGGCGCCAACAAGGTTGGGTCGGCGGCTTGATCTCGGCACAAGGCAGGCGGGACGGCCCTCCGAGTTAAGGCAGCGCGCCGCCAGGATCGATTGACGCAGTTCGCACTGAGGAGCGAGCATCTTGAGACTTCTGGTGACAGGCGGGGCAGGATTCATTGGTTCGAACTTCATCCGATACTTTTTTCGGGCCCACCCCGGCAGTTCCATCACGAATCTGGACAAGCTGACCTACGCGGGAAATCTCGAAAACCTCGCCGACCTCGATTCCGAGACGAACTATCGTTTTATCCGTGGCGACGTGACGGACTCGGAACTGCTGGACCGGATCCTGCAAGAGTCCATCGACGCCATCGTTCACTTCGCCGCCGAAACGCACGTGGACCGCAGCATCGCCGAAGGGCGGGAGTTCGTGCGCACGAACGTGGTCGGAACCTATACGCTGCTCGAGGCTGCTCGCCGGAAAGGCATTCCGCGACTGCTCTACGTGAGCACCGACGAAGTATACGGAAGCCTGCGGCCGGGGGAATCGGCTCACGAAGGTTCGATCCTGGAGCCCAACAGTCCTTACGCCGCCAGCAAGGCGGCGGCTGACCTGCTGGCCCGGAGCTTTTGGCAGACTTACCGCTTTCCCGTCGTTACCACCCGCTGTTCCAACAATTACGGACCTTATCAGTTCCCCGAAAAACTAATCCCGTTAGTAATCGCGAACGCGATCGAGAGCGGGAAGCTGCCCGTATATGGCGACGGCTTGAATGAACGCGATTGGATCTTCGTTGAAGATCACTGCGGGGCGCTTGACCGGGTCCTCGAGTCCGGGCGGCCGGGCGAGATCTACAACATCGGGTTCGGGCAGCCGAGCACGAACCTGGAAATCATTCGCAGCTTGCTGCGTCTTCTGGATCGGTCCGAGGATCTCATCGAGTTTGTAAAGGACCGTCCCGGGCACGACCGGCGCTACGCCCTCGACACCGGAAAGATCTGTGACGAGCTCGGCTGGCAACCGAAGGTGAGTCTTGAGGAAGGGCTCAAATCGACGGTGGAGTGGTACCGCGCGAACTCCCGATGGATGGAAGGGGTGCGGGGAGGCGACTACAGAACCTACTACGAGAAGTTCTACACCCGTCGCGCCGACTTTCTGGCAACGCTGTGAACCTCGCGGCTCAGGCGCGAATCGGCGCAGCGTAGGGGGAGCAGGAGAGGAATCGAAATGTCGTTTCGGATCGAATCCAAGCACTTGGGTGACGTGGTTGTGCTGGTTCCGTCGGTGTTTGAGGACGAACGCGGCTTCTTCATGGAGACCTTTCACGCCGGCCAGTTTCGCGCGCTCGGTCTTCCGAGCGAGTTTCCGCAGGACAATCAGTCCCGCTCGCGAAGAAACGTGATTCGTGGTCTGCATTTCCAGTGGGACCCGCCCATGGGGAAGCTCATGCGCGTGACCTTCGGCATTGCCTTCCTGGTTGCGGTCGATATTCGCAAGGGATCGCCGACTCTGGGGAGTTGGTTTGGGCTGGAGGTCTCGGCTGAGAACAAGAAGCAGGTCTGGGCACCGGCGGGCTTCGCCCGCGGCTTTTGCGTGCTCTCCGACCAGGCCGACGTCCACTACAAGTGCACCGGAACTTACAGCAGCCGGGCCGAGTCGGGCATACGTTGGGATGATCCCGCGGTCGGTATCGAGTGGCCCCTCTCAAACCCGATCCTCTCGGAAAAGGACCGCAACGCCCGCACCTTGGCTGACTGGCTGGCATCCGTCGAGTCCGAACATTTCCAGTACCAATGAGAGGTGCCACCGACCGCACAGGAACGCGGATGCGCCGAACCACGATCGACGACCCGCGGCGTCGATCGTCGATTCTCTCTAGCGACTACGCCAAGGAAAGAACATGAAGATCATGCTCATTGGAGCTGGCGGCCAGTTGGGGAGTGACCTGCTTAGAGTCCTCCCCGCGGCGAACACGGTTCCGCTCACACACGCAGACATCGAAATCACGGACCCCCGTTCGGTCCAGACGGCGTTTGAGCAACATCGGCCGGATGTTGTGATCAACACGACGGCTTTTCACCGGGTTGACGAGTGCGAAAGCCAGATGGAGCGGACCTTTCAAGTGAACACGTTTGCGGTTCGCGGTCTGGCCCAGGCCTGCAAGCAGTTTGGCGCCGTGCTGGTACACTTCAGCACAGACTTTGTCTTCTCCGGAGAGAAGCAGGAGCCCTATGTCGAGACTGATCGTCCCAGGCCGTTGAGCGTCTACGGGACCTCGAAACTGGCCGGAGAGCACCTTGTGGCTGCCACTCTGGAAAGGCACTTCCTGATTCGGACCTGCGGGCTGTACGGCCTCGGTGGCAGCCGGTCGAAGGGCGGCAATTTTGTCGAAACCATGCTCAGGCTGGCGGCTCAAGGCAAGACAATCCGCGTGGTGGCCGATCAGACCGTGACGCCGACCTATACTGCGGACCTGGCAGGGAAGGTCACTCAGCTCATCAGCACTCAGGCTTTCGGGCTCTACCACATCACGAACAACGGCTGGTGTTCGTGGTTCGAATTTGCCCGAGCCATTTTCGATCTGTCCGGCGTCAGCGCTGACCTGAAGCCAACGACATCCGAGGCCTTCGGAGCACCGGCCCGGCGGCCCGTTTACTCTGTGCTGCGCCATCAGAGGCTGGAGTCGTTAGGACTGGACGACATGCCCGTGTGGAACGCGAGTCTCAGGCGCTATCTCGCGGAACGCGCGCAGGCGTGGGCCGCGACCCCCACGAATTGAGAAGCGCCATGCTTACAGGCGTCAAGCTGTTCTCCTACCTCGCACTCGCCGCTTTCCTGCTCGCGCCCGCAGCGATTCACGGGCAAGCGGCTGATTACGATTACTTGATCAGTGGCGCCCGCGTCGCTGATGGCACCGGCGCTCCTTGGAACCATGCGGATATCGCGATTGTGGGCGACCGCATCGCCGCTATCGGCGATCTACATGACGCCGCTGCGAAGAAGCGAATCGATGCCACCGGCATGGTGGCCTCACCGGGATTTATCGACGTTCAGGGTCAATCGGAGTTCAATCTCCTAGTGGATAACCGCGCCGCCAGCAAAATCACTCAGGGCGTGACCACCGAGATTACGGGCGAGGGAAACTCCATCGCGCCCTTGAACGACCGGCTGTTTGAGGACCTTCAGGACGAGGCCAGAAAGTACGGTGTCACGATCGATTGGCGCTCGCTCGATGAGTACTTGAAGCGTTTGCAGGCTGCGAGGCCTGCCATCAATCTCGGCACGTTTGTCGGCGCTGGCGGACTTCGAACCTACGTGGTCGGCAAAGACAACCGTCCGGCCACCCCCGCGGAGCTCGACCAGATGCGCCGCTTGGTGGCTGAAGCCATGCAGCAGGGCGCCTTCGGGCTGAGTTCAGCCCTTGAATACGTGCCCGACACGTTTGCCTCCACCGACGAACTCGTCGAATTGGCCAAAGTCGCCCGGACTTGCGGCGGCGTCTACTTTACCCATCAGCGCTCGGAATCCGACCGAATCTTTCAATCCCTCGACGAAGTGTTCGAGATCGCGCAGCGTGCCGGCATCTCCACCACGATCTGGCACCTGAAGGCCGCGTACCAGGAGAACTGGGGAAAAATGCCAGAGGTCCTCAGCAGAATTGAAGCCGCGCGAGGGCGCGGCTTGGACGTGGCGGCCAGCGTGTATCCTTACGCGCGCGCGTCCAATGGCCTGGTCGCGTGTTTTCCCAGTTGGGTTTCAGAAGGCGGCACCACCAAGATGCTGGAACGGTTGAAGGATCCCGCTGCGCGTGCCCGCGCCCAGAAGGAAATGGATGAACCCGGCACAACCTGGGAGAACGAATGGCGAGGCTCGGGCGGAGCTCAGGGCGTAACCTTGATTCAGGTCGTGAACCCGGAGCTGCGCCAGTATGAGGGCATGAACTTTGAGGAAATTGGCCGCCGGATGGGCAAAGACCCGAAGGACGCCGCCATGGATGTCGCCATCGCCGATCACGGCAACAGCCAGGTGGTGATCGCGATCATGCAGGAATCCGACGTCCGGGCAGCCGTCTCGAACCCGTTGCTGACTTTCGGTTCGGATTCTCCCGCGCAGGCGGAAGATGGACCGCTGAGCACCACCAAAGCCCACCCCAGAGCCTTCGGCACATTTCCGCGCATTCTGGCGGAGTACGTTCGGACCGAGCACACCATGGGCCTGGAAGAAGCCATCCGCAAAATGACTTCGCAGGCTGCGAGCCGCGTCGGGATTGCGGATCGTGGCATTCTTCGGCCGGGGATGATGGCTGATCTTGTTGTCTTTGACGCTTCGGCGATCCGCGACGTCGCCACTTACAACAACCCTCTTCGCTATTCCGTGGGTGTAAAGGACGTCTTCGTCAACGGTAGGCCCGTTGTGCTCGACGGCAGGATCACCGACGAGCGGCCGGGAAAAGCGTTACGAGGCCCCGGATACAGACACGCCCAGTAGTAGAGCTGGCTCGGGGACAAGCAGCCGCCGGAGTTGGCGCAGAGGCCAAGATCAGGTCATTCGATGCTTGTCACTTGCCACGCCCTTGTGGTACGGTCGAGCATCGGAGCGGGGAGGGCGTGATGGGTTGACGTCGACGGCCTCGCCCGCTTTGGCGAACCCCGCAGTGACGCCTCCGCGGTTGACCTGACGATGCCTGCTCGGTTTTCGGACGACCACCGATTGCCCGCTTGGAAGATCAGCGCCTTCCAGTATGCGGTGTGCTTCGTCTTCTTCGGGCTGGTGGCCGGCTACTGGCGGCTGCAGGTCCATCAGCACCACAAGTATCTCGATCAGGCTGACCGGAACCGCATCCGCAACCTGCCGGTGATCGCGCCCCGGGGCAAGATTCTGGACCGGGAGGGCCGGGTAATGGTGGACAACGCTCCGGCCTTCAGTATCCTGCTCTCGCGCGAGAACGTCTCGGCGCTGACCTCCGAGCACCTGACGGGAATCGCGCGTGGGCTCGGCCTCGACCCTGATGACGTGGTGCAACTGATCGGCCGCACGGCTCATCTGCCGCATTATCAGCCCGTCCTGCTCAAGCCTTCAGCGTCACTTGAAGATGTGGCCTTCGTCGAGTCCCACCGCCTGGAGTATCCCGAACTCGACCTCATCGAGACCCAGCAGCGCTTCTACTTGAAGCACGCCGTGGCCGGCTCAATGATCGGCTACGTGGGCGACGTCTCCGAAGACATCATCGCCGAGAGCCACTCGCGCTACCGGCCCGGCGACGTCGTAGGCCAGACCGGGATCGAGCGCCAGTATAACGACATTTTGGCAGGCCAGGACGGCATGCGCCGGGTCGTGGTGAACAGCCGCGGCCAGGAAGTGGGCTCGATGACGACGCTCGACGCTCATCCCGGGAACGACTTGCGCCTGACCATCGATCTGGATCTGCAGATGGCCGCCGAGGTGGCGCTAGGCGACCGGGAAGGCGCCGTGGTGGCGCTCGACCCGCGCACGGGCGAGGTGCGGGCCCTGGCCAGTCATCCCGACTTTGACCCCAATGATTTCGCGCACGGCATCAACCAGGCTCAATGGAAGCAGCTCAACACCGATCCTCAGAAGCCCCTACTCAACAAGGCGATCCAGGCGCAACTGGCGCCCGGCTCGGTGTTCAAGATCGTAACCTCGACGTGCGCGCTCGAAACGGGCACCATCAAGCCCAACTTCACCATCTTCTGCCCCGGTGAAGTCACCATCTACGGCCACACTTATCACGACTGGGTATGGAACAAGCGCAAATCGCACGGAAGCGTGGATTTGCACAAGGCCATCGTGCATTCCTGCGACGTCTACTTTTACACCCTCGGCAAGATGCTTGGGATCGATAAGCTGGCGTATTTCGCTAAACAACTGGGTCTCGGCGCCCGCACCGGGATCGACCTGCCGAGCGAAGACGCCGGACTGGTGCCCTCGCCCGAATGGGTGCAGCGCGTCTTCAAGCATAAGTGGTGGGCCGGGGAAACCATCTCAGTGGCGATCGGGCAAGGGGCGGTGGAAGTGACCCCTCTCCAGCTCGCCTACATGATCAGCGGCGTCATCTTCTCCGGCCGCTTCCACCGTCCGCACCTGGTGTTCCGCGATGAGCTCGAAGCTCTGGGCCAGAAACCACCCGACGACGTCGAGCGCGATTTCCCGCTCAGCGCCGAAACCGTCCAGGCCGTCACCCAAGGGATGTGGGGCGTGGTTAACGAAGGCGGCACGGGAGGAAGCGCGCGGGTGGCGGGACTCGACATCGCCGGCAAAACGGGAACCGCCCAGGTGGTGAGCGTGAACCTGAAAGAGTCGGCACACCAGGCTGGATTCCGCAACAACGCCTGGTTCGTAGGCTATGCGCCTTTCAGCAGCCCCGAAATCGTGGTGGCCGCCCTGGTGATGCACGGCGAGGAGTCCTCCGTGGCCGCGCCCGTGGCCCGTGATGTGATCAAAGCCTACTTCGACAAGCATCCTGCCCGTCCGTCGAGACCCCCGCTAGAGCAGGCGCAGGCCCAGGCGCAGCTCGAAACACACGCCCCCTGAGCGATTGAGCCGCCCACTGGAACAGTAGGCTATCAGGATAGCTTACGTCTGTCTCTTACTCATATCGCAGGGCGACGATCGGGTCGAGCCGGGAGGCTTTCAGGGCCGGCCAGAGGCCGAAAAAGAGACCGATGGAGACCGCCACCACAAAGCCGGTAACGACCGACCAGAGGGGCACGCTGGAGGGAAGAATATCGAGGGCGCGGATCAAGAAGCTGAGGCCGAAGCCGAGCAGGATGCCAAGCAATCCGCCCGACCCGGTGAGCGTCATGGCCTCGAGCAGGAACTGCCAGGTGATGTCGCTGCGGCGCGCGCCGATGGCTTTCCGCACGCCGATCTCGCGCGTGCGTTCGGTGACCGACACCAGCATGATGTTCATGACGCCGATCCCGCCCACCAGGAGCCCGATCGAAGAGATCACCACCGTCACCAGAACCACGGTTCCGATCAATTGATCGAACTGGCTGATGAGGGACTCGGCCGATGAGATGCCGAAGCTGTCCCCCTCCGAAGGCTTCACGTGCCGGCGGCGCCGCAGCACCCCCTCCACTTCGTCCTTGGCCTGATCGAGCTTGCCCTCGAAGGCGGTGGCGATGATGAAGTTTTCCTTCTCCGCCGGATACATCTTCTTGAAGGTGAGATAGGGGATCTTCACTACCCGGTCCGTGCCGTTGTCGCCCGGAAAAGCTTTGCGCGGGGCAATAGTCCCGATCACTTGGAAGCTCTCGGGGCCGATGACAATGCTCTTGCCCACCGGGTCTTCATTGGGAAAGAACCTCTTGACGACGTCGGCGCCGATGACGGCCACATTTTCGCGATGCAGATTGTCAATGTCGGTGTAGAAGCGCCCGTCCGCCAGATTGTCGTTGACGGCCTGAAAGTCCGATGGAGTTGCGCCCAGGAAGTTGTAATCCAGGATCTGCATACCCTTATATTTTACGGGCGGCGGGTTGCCCCACCAGATGAAGGTCTCCACGGCCACGGTCTGGACGCTGGGGCACTCGTCCTTAATGGCCATGGCGTCTTCGAAGGTCAGCGGCTTGCGCAGGCGCTCCTCGCGCGAAAGCCGCCCCACGTGAATGCCAGGATCGAATTTGAAAATGAAGAGGTTTCGCGTGCCGAAGTCATTCGCCGCTTCTGCCACCTGCCTCTCGAGGCCGGCAAAGACCGAAGCCACTGCAATCACGGTGGTGGTCCCGATCAGGACCCCGAGGATGGTCAGGAATGACCGGAATTTGTGCGTGCGCAGGGTATCCAGCGCCAGCAGCAGGTTCTCCCCAACGTTTCTGCGGTAGGCTTTCATGGATTCACCGGCCTTTGGCTTTGGTTCCGGGGCATGTTCGACGGCTTTGCTGATTCCAAACGAGTTATTTTGCTCCCAGCAGTTGTATTTTGGCTTTGGGTGTAGCCCCACCTTTGCTTATTCTAAAGGACATGTTGGCTTTGGCCTAGCCCCCGCTTTGCGTCAACCGACTGATTCTGAAAGACTTCTTGGCTTTGGCACAAGGAATCTTTTTTCGCGATTTCCAGTCTCTCTGCGGAAAGTTAGCCTACATACATAGCCTATGTCGCGGCCTTCGAAGGCTCGGATTCCCGGTCCGGCACTTCGAATTGCGATTCTCGCTTTCATGCTTCGGTCCTGAGCGCCTCGATGGGATCGAGCTTGGCGGCCTTGCTGGCCGGGTAAATCCCGAAGAACAGCCCTACACCCGTCGAAAGGGCCAGGCCGGTGAGCACGGCGCTCAATGGCACCGAGGCTGTAAACACCATATCCACCAGCTTGGCGACGCCCACCGCCAGCAGGATTCCCACCACGCCGCCCACACCGGCCATCACGCCCGATTCGATCACGAACTGCATGAGGATATCGAACCGCCGCGCGCCCAGCGACTTGCGGATGCCGATTTCGTGTGTGCGCTCGGTAACGCTGGCCAGCATGATGTTCATGATCACGATCCCGCCCACCACCATGAACACCGCCACCACCGACACGGTGATGGCAAAGATGGACCCGGTCAGTTGCTGCCAAAGGCCCATGATGGTGTCGGAAGCGTTGATGCCGAAATCGTCCGTTTCTTTGTAAGGCACGTGATGCCGGGCGCGCATCAGGGCGCGAGTCTCGTCTTCGAGCTCCATCATCTGGTCGCCATTCTGCGCCTGGATTTCCACGTTCATGTGGGGCCGGTTCGCAAAGAGCTTGCCGTAGGTGGTCAGCGGCATCTGGACAAAGTCGTCCTGGCTCTGCCCCAAGGTTTTGCCGATTTTCCTGGCCACACCCACCACGCGGAAAGGCTGGCCTCCGATGGCAATGACCTTGTCCAAGGGGTCGACGCCAGGGAAGAATTCATCCACCAGGTCCTGGCCTATGAAACAGACCAAAGCGCTATGATTGTACTCCGCTTCTGTAAAGTAGCGGCCCGTGCCGACCTGCTCCTGCTCCATTCCCATCATGCTGGGAGTCTGACCGGTGACTTGAACCTCGTAGAGGGTGTGGGTCCCGTAACGGATATCGGGGGCGTTATTGCGGCCCCGCCAGGCGGCGGCGCCAATGTTCTTGTAACCCGCTAGGCTGTCCTTGAGGAAATCGTAGTCCTCCAGCTTGATCGGCTTATTGCGGCGCTGCTCCTTCAGCCATTCCTCGTCACTGGTATTGGCCCAGTCGAACTGGTCCAGCACAAACACGTTGGCGCCCAAGTTGGCGATGTGGTCCGCGATGTAAAGGTTCATGCCGTTGATCACGGAGATGACCACAATCAAGGTGGTGGTGGCAATAACGACGCCTAGCAGCGTCAGAAAAGAGCGGAGCTTGTGGGCGCGCAGGGCCTCGAGGGCAATCCAGAAGGCCTCCCGCGCCATCACTCCGAAACTGAGGCGTTTGCGTCGCTTCGCCTGCGAGCGGATCACGGGTTGAGCTTGGCCTAGAACCGCCACGGAAACTCCAAGAACAAAAGGCGTTCACCAGAGAGGCACAAAGGCTCAGAGAAAGCCAACAAAACTCAAGGCAGAACGATGACGGTTGAATTCTTCACCCATCGCAGTTTGGAATCTATCAATCGTCTCCGTGTCTCGGTGCCTTTGTGGGTGGAGCTTGTTTCTCAATCGACCTACCTGACCTGCTCATCACGGGCCACTTTGCCGTCGCGCACGCTGATGATTCGGCGAGCACGGGCGGCGATGTCGTGCTCGTGCGTGACCAGGACGATGGTGTTGCCGGCCGCCTGCAGCCGGTCAAACAAGTTCATGATCTCCTCGCCGGTAGCGCTGTCAAGGTTGCCGGTGGGTTCATCGGCGAGCAGCAGCGACGGACTGTTGACTAGGGCGCGGGCGATCGCCACCCTTTGGCGTTGCCCGCCGGAGAGCTCGTTAGGCTTATGGTCCATCCGGTCGGCGAGATCGACCCGGCGCAGAGCTTCTTTGGCGCGCTCGATCCGCTCTGCCGCCGGAGTACCGTTATAAATCAGAGGCAGTTCCACGTTGTGAAGCGCTGAGGCCCTGGAGAGCAGATTGAAGGTTTGAAAGACGAATCCGATCTCTTTGTTGCGGATGTAGGCGAGCTCGTCGTCGGTCAGCTCACTCACCAGCTTGCCGTTCAGCCAGTAACGGCCACGGGTGGGCGTATCCAGGCACCCGATCAGGTTCATCAAGGTGGACTTGCCGGACCCGGAAGGGCCCATGATGGCCACGTACTCGCCGCGACGAATGTCGAAGGAGACGCCGGACAGGGCATTAACCTGAATGGCGCCGCCCATGTCGTAGGTCTTCCAGAGGTCTTCGACCCGGATGATCGTGCCTTGGGGCGGGGCATTCAGTTCCTGAACCGGCGACGTGAGTACCTGTGATCCCATGGTTCCTTTCCCAAGGTCGTCCGGAGACCGGCGGGCGCATTCCGAACCCGTTCGCTATTCCGCGGCGAACGGTCCTCAACCCGGCGAAGGAAATCCCCCTCTGAAAATAAAGGCCCTACCGAATTCCCTTCCCCTCGCTCGGGACAGGCTCTCGCCGCCTGCGGTTCCTCGGAATGACAGCGACTTTCAGCGTTGTCCAACTTCCTAGGACGAGGACGGCGGCGGCTGCATGGGCGCTGAGTTATCCACACGAACTTTGGTGTTGCTTTTGAGCGTCCTCAGCACCTGGTAGCTGCCGGTGACGATTTCATCCCCCGCCTGAAGGCCCTTGAGAACCTCCACGTTGATCTCGCCCATGATCCCCGTGTCGACGGGTACGAATAACGCCTTGCCGTTGCGCACGACGAACGCGCCCTGGATCTCCTTCTTCAAGCGTTCCTGCTCCTGAGGCGAAAGCTCGGTCAGGGGGCGGGTGGCGGCCAGGGCCTTACCCTTACCGCCCTTGGTCTCCTGGCTTTCGTCAAGTTCGCGCTGGGTACGGATGGTAAGAGCCTGGATGGGGATCGCCACCGCGTTGGCACGCGTAGCCGTGGTGACCTTGGCGGTGCACGACAGGCCCGGACGGAGGTTCGGAGGCGGGCTATCGAGCGTCACCACCACCTTGAAGTCCTTGGCCTCCTGGTTGGACGTGCCGCTGGTCGTGCTGGCGGTAGTCGTCTGGCCGGTGGTGCTGCTGACGGCGCTCTGGCCGATCTGCGTCACCTTGCCGCTGAAAGTCTTGTTCGGAATGGCATCAATGGTCACCTGGGCGGGCTGGCCCAGCTTGACGTTCACAATGTCGGTTTCATCCACCATCACCTCGGCGGTGATTATGGACATGTCAGCCACTTGAAATAGCACGCTGCCTACCGCGTTCTGAATGCCGGTCACCACGTTTTCGCCGACGGTCACCGGCAGCGAGGTCACGATACCGTCGATGGGCGAGACGTAGACCGTCTGATCGAGCTGGTTCTTGAAGCCGAGCAACTGGGCCTTGCTCTGGGCCAGCCGGGCGGTTGACATGTCGTGGTTATAGGTTGCCTGCTGAAGCTGAGCCTTCGCCTGGGCCACCGAAGCCTGCGCGGACTGCACGTTCGCTTCAGCCACCTTGTAGTCGCTCAACCGGCTGTCGAAATCCTGTTTCGAAAGCAGATCGTCTTCCACGAGCTGCTGACCCCGCTTGAAGGCATCGCTCGCCTGCTTAAATTTCGCTTGAGCTTGAGCGAGGTTGGCCGTCTGCAAGTTCAGGGTAGCCTGTGCCGAGTCCACGTTCGCCTGCTGGGCGGCAAGGTCCGCTTGGCTGGTCTTGATCGCCGCCTGCTGGGCATCCACGCTGGCGCTCTGCTGCACGTCTTCCGTGCGCAACAGAAGCTGGCCTTTCTTCACCGTGTCGCCTTCCTTCATGTTGATCTCGGTGATCTTCCCGAAGCTGTTGGCGTTCACATTCACCAGATTGGCGTCGGGCGGCTTGATCTGGCCCGAGGCCGTCACAATGGACGACAGGTCCTGCCGGGCCACCTTCCCGGTCTGAACCACCACCACACCGCGCTTGCTCCAACTGATGCCGACGGCCACGAGCACGGCCAGCAGCACCACACACACAATCGCAAGAATCGTCTTGGTCCGTGGCTTCATGCGTTTTCGTCCCCTCGCCGGCGGAGCCGCTCCCCAAAGGGAGTCCTCCGCAAGCTCAATGTGTCCTTGCTGTTGACGCTCTTCGAGGGCCACTGGGTTGCTCATGCTCTTGCCGCTCCTTGAGGGCCGTTAATGCCGGGATGACACGCGCGCCTTCCTCACCGTCCGGTAATACGTTCGGTGCTTGCGAAAAGTTCCAAGGGCGCACAGACCCCCCAGCAGCCCCCGGTCACGCCAACTCCGCGGCTCGACCCGGGCCACCCCAGCATTCTCTTGATAATCGGCCGGGAGTCTATTGTATCGCCTCTCATCGGCGGCCAGGCGGAAAATCAGAACCAAATCCGCCGAGCTACCTTTCAACTGTTAGACGCATCTCACCGAGGTCGGGTTATGGGTCCAGAGCCAGGGGTGTAACTTGACTTTTACCACGCCAGAAAATACCATTGAGAATAGTGGACTTCGAATGATGAAGTCAGGAGTGGGCAAATCCGGGTTGGAGTCAGCCCGCGCCTGCCGAGGCAGGGCCTGGCTGGTGGCTGCCCTGCTGGCGGCACTGGGTGGTCTTGTCGTCGCCTCGCTTCCCGCTTTCGCCGGCCCGGACAAGCAAAGCAAGGAAGAAAAGAAGCGGGAAAAGGCCATCCAGAAGGAGTCGGAGAGTCCCTACAAGAAGTGGATCGAGCAGGAAGTTCCTTACATCATCACCGACGAGGAACGGCAGACTTTTAAGAAGCTCTCCACGGACGACGAGCGCGAGACCTTCATCGAGAATTTTTGGGAGCGCCGCAACCCCAACCCCGGTAATCCCGAGAACGAGTTCAAAGAGGAATACTACCGCCGCATCGCTTACGCCAACGAGCACTACGCCTCGGGGATTCCCGGCTGGAAGACGGACCGGGGTCGCATCTACATTATGTATGGTCCGCCCAACGAGATTGAGTCGCATCCGAGCGGAGGCACTTATGAGCGGCCCGCCTCGGAAGGCGGCGGTGAGACCTCCACCTTTCCTTTCGAAGATTGGACGTACAACTACATTGACGGAATAGGTAACAACATCCAGCTCGAGTTCGTCGATCCCACCATGAGCGGCGAGTACCACCTGACGATGGATCCCGGTGAGAAGGACGCGCTGCTGCACGTCCCGGGAGCCGGACTGACCCTGATGGAATCAATGGGGATGGCCTCAAAGAACGACCGCTTTACGCGCACGGACGGCATGACCACCGGCCAGGCGCTGGGGGGCACGCCGGAGAGCATGGAGGAGTTTACGCGGCTGGATACGTTTGCCAAGATCTTCAAGCCGCCCGCCGTGAAGTTTGACGATCTCAAAGCGTCCGTCTCCCACAAGATCTCAGCGCAGATTCTTCCCTTTGAGGTCAGGACGGACTTCATCCGCATCACGGGCGACACCGTCCTGACGCCCATCACCGTCCAAGTGTCGCAGAAGGACCTCGAGTTCCAGAACAAGAACGGCGTGATGCATGCGATGGTCGACATTTATGGTCAACTGAGTTCGCTCGGAGGACGGGTGGCCAATACCTTCGACGACGGAGTGGTGGTGGACGTGCCGGAGCACGACTTTCAGAACTACGTCGATCGCAAACAGGTCTACCAGAAGGCGGTGCCGCTGCGGCCCGGCCACTACAAGCTGAGCCTGGTGGTGAAGGACGAGAATAGCGGCAATATCGGGACCCTCGATCTCGGAATCGTCGTTCCCCATTATGACGATGACAAGCTGGCCTCGAGCTCCCTGATCCTGGCCGATCTCATCCAGCAGCTTCCCACGACACAGGTGGGTACCGGTCCGTTCGTGATCGGCGGCACCAAGGTGCGACCGAGCGTCAGCAAGGTGTTCAACCGGGATGAGAACCTTGGGATCTACATGCAGGTGTACAACCTTTCGTCCGATCCGAAGACGCACAAAGCGTCGGCGCAGATTGACTACGAATTGACGAAGGACGGCAAGTCCGTCTTCACCAAGGCCGAGCAGGCCCAAACGGCTCAGGTGACCATTGAAAAGACCTTGCCGCTGAAAACGCTCCAGCCGGGGCAGTACAAGCTGGAGGTCAAGGTCACCGATAATCTCAACAAGCAGTCGGTGATCGAACCCGCGACGTTTCAGGTACAATAATGCTGGTCCTAACTTCGTCTGCGGACATCATTTTGTCGTGCGCGTGAGAAAATCGGCCTGGCAAATTCGGCGTTGCTCGAAGCACGTGGCCTGGAGCCTCCTGCTGGCCAGTCTCATGGCCACCGCCGCCGTCTGCTTGGCCGCGGGCGACTCCTCTCATGGCCAAGTCTCCGGGATGATCACGGACCGCCAGGGCCATCCGCTAGTTGGCGCTGAGGTCGTCATCGTGGGACCCGGGATCACCCGGCGCATGGAGCGCGTCCTGACGGACGCTCAGGGAAGATTCATGGCCAGCGGGCTGGCGCCGGGCCGTTACTCGTTGCGCGTAGCTGCCACCCATTTGGTACGAAACGGCGTTGAGGTGCGCTCCGGCCAGGTTTCACAATTGAGTCTGGTGCTCAACAGCATCCTCCCGGGTCTCGCAGGACAACGGCAGACGGTCGTAAGTCCCAGCGACGATTGGAAGTGGGTTCTGCGAAGCTCCGCTTCGGTGCGTCCCGTTCTGCGCTATCGGACGCCCGCCTCGCATGACGCGAATGACCCTCTCGAACCTAGCCAGGAGCTTGTAGCGATGATCCCGGCCTCTGCCGGCGGCGACGCTCTCAGTGACCAGGTGAACCTGGGCAGTGTCCTGGCCTACTGGCGTCCCCTTTCAACCGATACCGACGTCCTGGTAGCAAGTTCAGCCGCCGGACAAGGCGTCTCTACCTCTTCGGTGATGACGTCCTTCCGGCGTAAGGTTGCGGACGGCAACCCGCAGGAACTAACCGTGGTGGTTCAGCAGTTGAACTTCGACGGCGGTCTGCCGCTTCTTCCGCCTGCGGAGAATCTCTTAAGCGCACGCGGCATGACTTTGCGTTACTCCCAAACACGGCAGATCTCAGGCGCGCTCACCTTCACCAGCGGCGTTGAGATCAATTACCTTTCCTCTTATCGCAGCGTGGCGACCGCTTTGCCTCATGCTGAGCTCGAATACGTCCTGAGCCCCGCGAGCAAACTGAAAGTGCGATACGGCGCCGTGGGCCCATCTCAGGATGACAGCACCCTCGCTGGAAAAGTGGGTGAACTCGATGCCTTTCCGCGGGTGAGTCTGCGGGGCTACGCGCCGAAGCTGGAATCAACCCGCCACAGCGAGGTGGCTTATTCGCGACGGCTCACCAAGAAAGCCAAGGTTGAAGTGGCTGCCTACCATGACAGCGTCAGCAATGCAGTGGTGCGCGGGTTGGGCCAGCCCGGAGCCTGGGCCCAGTGGGCCGCCGAGGGCGAGGTTTTGCCGAACGGCGCCGCCAATGGCGTGAACTTGAACGCGGGGGGTTATGGCTCGACTGGCGTGCGCGCGTCGATTTCGGAGTCGTTCGGCAGGCATCTTGACCTGGGCTTGGCCTACACCACGGGCGATGCCTTGGCGGTGTCGGGATCGCAGCTCCCGGAGGGGGCGGGTGCAGGCTTTGCCTCGCTGATCCGGCCCCGCGCATCGCAGTCGGCCATGGCGACCCTGGTGGCTCAGCTCCCGGTAACGAAGACTCAGGTGATTGCTTCGTATGCTTGGTTGCAGCCAGGCAGCGTGACGGCCGTGGACCCTTACGGCCTCGCCGACATGAACGTTGCTCCTTTCGCCGGGCTTCAGATCCGGCAGCCTCTGCCCTCCCCGGGCTTCCTCTCCGGCGCGCACATCGAAGCTGTGGGTGATTTCCGCAACATCGCGGGCGAAGGCTACCTCCGCATGCCCACTGCCGGCAGTGGGCAGCCCATCATCCTTACTCCTGCCTACCGCAGCTTCTGCGGAGGGTTCTCAGTGCAGTTCTAGCTTTTTCGTCCGGCCGGCATCAACCGTTTTGTCATCTTGTCCGAGGCCGGGAACGCTCGCCCGCAACCGTCCCACGGAGAGAAGAAACGCGACTGAGAGAAGGAGGCGCCTTATGGGCGGATCGATGGCGGCGGTGGTGCATTACGCGCTTCGCGAGGGAAGCGTGGAGCTTCGCGAGGTTCCTCAGCCGGAACCACCGGGCGATGGCGAAGTGACCCTGAAAACAGAGGCGGTCGGCGTCTGCGGGAGCGAGATTCATCAATTTCACAACCTGCAAAGCTGGCCGGTGAACGTGCCCGTGATCCTCGGGCACGAATTCTCAGGGGTGGTCGCGAAGCTGGGGCGCGGCGTGTCCGGTTTTCGCGAGGGCGACCGGGTGGTGTCGGAGACCGCGGCCCGCATTTGCGAACGGTGCGCCTACTGCCGCTCGGGTGAATACAACCTTTGCCCTGAGCGCCTCGGCTTCGGGTACGGTGTGGACGGGGCCATGGCGGACTACGTCCGGGTTCCGGCCCGCTGCCTGCATCACCTTCCCGCCTCGGTGCCGCCGGAGCGGGCCGCTCTGGCCGAGCCTTGCTGCGTAGCCTACAACGCGGTGGCCGTCAAGACCCGAGTGGAGCCGGGGGCGAGCGTCCTGGTGCTCGGTCCCGGGCCCATCGGCCTGCTCTGCATGGCGCTGGCGAAGCTCTCGGGCGCCAGTTGGGTGGCGGTGGCGGGGCTCGAGCGGGACAGAACTCGCCTGGAACTGGCCCGGCGATTGGGCGCCGATCAGACCTTCGCCGGCGGGCGCGACGCCGTTCTGGAGGGCGCCCAGGCTTTCGGCGACGGCTTGGGCGTGGACGTGGTCATCGACGCTTCCGGCAACTCCGCCGTCCTCAGCCTCGCCCTCTCCGCCGTGCGCCCGGCCGGGCAGATCACCAAGGTCGGCTGGGGACGTGAGGCCCTGAGCTTTTCGCTCGATCCCCTGGTGCAGAAAGCGGTGCGGCTTCAGGGCAGTTTCAGCCATAACTATGCCGTCTGGGAGAGGGTGATCGGGCTGATGGCGGCCAACCGCCTCGATCCCGAGCCGCTCGTCGGGCGGGTAGCACCCCTTCAAGGCTGGCGGGATTGCTTCGATGACATGGGCGCGGGGCGGATCGTCAAGGGCGTGCTGAAGCCAGCGTAGCGGGCCGGCGGTCAACCGGGCTTGCAGCGGGCGCAGCCCGCATTGGAGTGCGGCGTCCTCGGCCACCGCCTTTTGACAGATTATTTAACCAGCAATCCGCCATGCAAGGCTTGCTTCCAGGCGGCGGCACAAACTGAAAAGGCCCGGCTGCAAACGCGGCCCGGCCTTATGGGGCGATCCTTCAGGACCGCCTCCAGGCTTAGACTCAGGTTGCCCCGAGTCCGTCCCAAACTAATCCCGGCGACGACCCACTCTCCCACGCAGTTACCCACGCAGTACCATCGGCCCTGGAGGGCTTAACTTGAGGCGCCTTGCGGGCGTGAGCGAAGCGGGAGCCCGCAGCCGAAATCCCGAGCGGAGCGAGGGATCGCGACCGCCCCCGTGTTCGGGATGGGAACGGGTGTGACCCCTCCGGTATCAATCGCCGGCGGCTTCACACGAGATCTAAGCGGGCTGCGGCGGCGTGGGTCCCAGAGGGTAGGTGCCGGAACGGTGCCGCGCATCGAAACGCGCATCCGACGCGCCGCCTCGCCGGGAAATCCCCACCAACGACCGGCGCCCCCAGCCATGACGCGTGAGCATCCGATGGACCGTCGAAGGCGCAACCGGCCGGCCGGCGGCTAGCTCCACGGCCTGGTGAATATCGCGGAACTCCAGAACGGCGTTTGGCCAGGCTTCGGCGCGCAGCCGATTCAGCAGGTCAGCTTCGGCGTCCCGGGTAAGGACTTCGTAGCGCCGGCCGCCCCGACCCGGTCCCTCCAATGCCCTTGCGCCCTTCCGCCGGTACAGCGACTGCACGCCGCGAACTGACCAAACCGACCAGCCCATGGCCTTGGCGATTTGGAAGGCGTTCATTCCCAGGCTCAGGCGCATCCATACGCATTGCGCGCGCCGCAACTGGTCGGCGGTACGCGCTCGCTGGAGCGCCGCCTGCGCCTCTTCCAGAGCTCCTTCCGGGTAGGGACTTGCCATGGTTCCTCTCCATGATGTATTTCGATGATTATTCATTTATCAGATTACAAGATTGACGGGACCAGAACAAGCACGTGGCGCAGAGTCTGTGCTTTCCAGACTCTGCGGCTTCTCGCCACAAACCGTCCCGTCGGCTGTAATAGGCTAGATATGTAATCGCTCTCACTAGAAACCGCAGAGTTTCTGGACTGCGAAACTCTGCACTACCTTGCTATCGAGGAACTGTCGCTCCTCTGGGCAGCTAGCGAAGCTGGTGAGTGGACGGATCGCCTTCTGTGGATTCCGCGTTTGCTTGCTTCTGCGATTAGTGAAACCGGGCTACTCCCGGTTCAATGTGCTGATTCATTTCCTCTGCCGTGATGATCGGCACCGGTCCGAGCTTAGCCCAGTTCTCAATAAGATGTTCCATCTCTTTGGCATCTGCAAAGTCGGCGATAGGCCAGCCATTTTTCTTAAACTCATCATCGACTTCGAGGATGATCAGCGCAAACAGGCCCCATCCCCAGTACAAACAGAAATGCGACCAATAACGATTCATGTGGACGGGCGATATAGTTACTTGCTCGGCTGTACCCCAGGCTCTTCGGTACAGTTCCGCAACGTTAAAGTGAACGGCACGGGAGCTTGCTGAAGAGGGTGTCCCAGAGTTCGTTGGAGCTTGAGCGACGGCTGTTTTCATTTTACGCCGCTTTCTCCTTCAAGGGCTCCTCAGTTCGACCCAGCGCCACTTTCAGTCTCCAGAGGTCCCGGTAGCCCATGAGGCGTCGAAAGTT
>DATDGR010000115.1:0-4582 GCA_036521995.1 Terriglobia bacterium
GCCCAGGCTCTGCCCAAGGCGATCGCCGCCGAGCGCCATCTGCGCCGGCTGAACCGGGAGGTGGAGGTGGAAGGCATGGTGGCAGACGTGGACAGCCTTTCCATCGAAGCGCAGGTGCGCGGTTTCGACATCATCCTGGACGGCACTGACAACTTTGAAACCCGCTTCCTGATCAACGACGCCGCGCTCGAGCTCGGCATCCCCTGGATTTACGGGGCGGTGGCGGGAAGCTACGCCGCCACCCTGACGGTGCAACCCGGCCGCACGCCCTGCCTAGCCTGCGTGTTCCCCGAGCGGCCGCAGGGCCTGCAGGAAACCTGCGACACCGTGGGCGTGATCTTGCCCGCCGTGGCCTGGGCGGCGGCTATCCAGGTGACGGAAGCGATCAAGATTCTCATCGGGCGCGAGGCTGAATTACACGGCCAGCTCCTGGCCTGCGACATCTGGAAGGGTGGGCTTCAGAAAATGACGCCACGTCTCGATCCCGAATGCCGCGCCTGCCAGAGGCGCCAATTCGCTTATCTCGCCGGTGACGCTGTCTCCCGGACTACGGTGCTTTGCGGTCGTAATTCCATCCAGATTCGCCAACCGGAGAATCAGAGGCTCGACCTTGAGGTCCTGCGCCAACGCCTGGAGTCTCTCGGCTCCGTTCGTGCCAACGATTTCCTTTTGCGTTGCGATCTCCATCCTTACGAGCTCACCGTCTTCGCCGATGGCCGCGCCATCGTGAAGGGAACAGACGATCCTGCCGTCGCGCGCAGGATTTACGGGCAGTATGTCGGCTTGTGATTCTTGGGTTTAGTATCCGGTGGCGCCTACATCGGCCTTCCAGTCAAATTCAACAGTACGACTGGGCCGCGCGGCAACGTGAACGCAGGGTTCGGGGACGCTGCCCGGCCGACGCCGACAGGAAAGGCGACTCCGGCGCCATGATCCCCGCCTCGGGACATGACCCTAGCGATGCATCGCGTCTTCCACCATCTTGGAGGCCGCGTCGGCCAGGTGCTGCATGTTCATGGCAGGCTGTGGGGTCCGAAGGAAGGTTACGATGTGGCCTAACTCTGTCCGTACCTCTTCCTGGTTTCTCAGGCTGCTATCCAGTTTCTCTCGAAGCTGCTGCTGATCGCTTTCCGCTTTGGCTTCGAGAACCGCCTGTTCGATTTCGTGGACTCGATCGGAACGATAGACCAGCACCTGCTGGAGCCCTGATAGCACAACGCCCAGCACCGCCAGGGCCCAGACCGTCACGAGCGCCCTGCGGCGTTCGGGCCTATCGAGAACTTTGGCCGCCAGGTGTCCTCCATAGCCGGCTACCGCCAGCGGAAAGGCCGCCACTGAGAGGAAGCTGATGATATAAACCATGCGCGCAGGATATCACACAGAATTGAGGAGTCATCAGCCCGAGAGCACCGACGAAGGACCCTCGTGCTTGCAAGGCGGTGATGGTGTCGGACTCTCTACAGATGTCGGCCATCTCGCCATGTTCGATTCCGAACAGTCGCATCGTGAGATTGGGCAATTGCTGGGCCGTGAAGGCGGTAGCCGAAGAGGGCTGCTCTTGATTTCTCAGTGAGTTAGGCACGATGCAGACATTGGCAAGGGATTTGCCAAAACGCGGATGGTCCACCTCAGATGGCCCGCCTGCGGGGTGAGATCGCGAGCTTGAGGTGACCTATGGGTATTCTGCTCCAGGACCTTCGTTACGGAATGAGGACTCTGGCGAAGAACCGGGGGTTCGCGGCGGTGGCCGTTCTGACCCTGGCCCTCGGCATCGGCGCCAACACGGCCATTTTCAGCCTGGTGGACGCCTTCCTCTTAAGACAACTCCCGGTCAAGGACCCGCAACAGCTGGTTCTGGTCAACCGGGTGACGCCGACGGGCGGAGTAGAAGACGACTTTCCCTATCGCACCTTCGAGCAATTTCGCGATCGAAGCCACTCCTTCTCGGGCATGTTTGCCTGGGATGACAGCACCATGAGCGTCACCGTAGACGGTCAGCCCGAATTCCTGGCTGGCGATTTCGTTACCGGCGGCTACTTCGACGTGATGGGCGTGGGGACCATCCTCGGCCGGACTTTCAAGGCCGACGACGACAAGCCCGGCAAGACGCCGGTCGCGGTGCTCAGCTACAACTATTGGAAGCGGCGGTTCTCCGAGGACCCCGCAGTCTTGGGAAAGTCTATTTATCTGGCCGGGATTCCCTTCAGCGTTATCGGAGTCACTCCGCCCACATTCTTCGGCCGAAACGTGGCGGGGCGGTCAGCCGACGTTATGCTGCCCATGTTCGTGCATCCTTGGCTGGCGCTGAAGGACCACGACACCTTCGAGGTGATGGCGCGGCTCAAGTCTGGCGTCAGCCCCGTCCAGGCGCAGGCCGATCTGAATGTGATCTATCAGCAGGCCCTGATGCAGGCGGCGGGTTCTGGCCTGTCTCCGCTACTGGAACAGCAAATTCGCGCTCAGAAAATCGAATTGAAGTCGGGTTCCAGGGGCGTCGGCCAACCGAGCGATCATTTTGCCGTGGAGATACGCATCCTGATGGGTGTGGTCGGCGTTGCTCTGCTGATTGCCTCCATCAACGTGGCCAACCTCCTGCTAGCGCGGGCGGTGGCGCGACAGAAGGAGATTGCCGTACGCCTTGCCATCGGAGCCAGCCGCGGCCGCGTGATCCGTCAACTGCTTTCGGAAAACGCCTTGTTGGCGGCGCTAGGAGGCGGTGTAGGCTTTCTCTTGGCCAAGTGGGGTGTCAGCGCACTGGTCACGGTCCTTTCCCTGGGCGGCGACGCCTTTCCGTTCGACCTCAAGCCTGACCCGAGGATCCTCGCGTTTACGGCCGGGGTGTCATTACTGACGGGGGTACTGTGCGGACTTGTTCCAGCTTTGGCGGCTACCCAAATAGACCTGAACCCGATCCTGAAGGGGACGGAAGGAGCCGCCGAGTCACGACCGTTGCGCCACAGTCTCGGGAAGTCACTGGTAGTCTCGCAGGTGGCCTTGTCGCTGGCTTTGCTGATCGGGGCCGGACTCCTTATCCGCACCCTCCGGCTGGTCTATACAATCGACGCCGGTTTCGAGCGCGACAAGGTCATGTTCGCCTGGGTCTTTCCGGCGCTCAACGGTTACGACCACGCCAGGGAGATGAACCTCTACCGGGAGTTGCTCGAGAAAGTGAACCGGGTTCCTGGAGTACAGTCTGCCACCTTGTCGCGCTACCGGCAATTCGTTGCCCGTCCGGAAGAAGACGTCTGGGCACAAGGTTCGGAGGCCACCGAGACCCGCGAGGTCTACTACAATCCCGTGGGCCCGCGTTTCTTCCGGACCATGGGAATCGGATTGCTGCTGGGCCGCGATTTCTCCGCCGCCGACACGGAGACTGCGCCCAAAGTGGCCGTTGTCAGTGAGAGCATGGCCCGCAGTTTCTTCCCCAACCAGAATCCCCTCGGCAAGCGCCTTGGTTTCAACGGACCCGCGAGCAGAGGAGACGTGCAAATCGTGGGGGTCGTGAAGGATACCCAACATCACCTGCTGGAGCGCCGACCCTTGGAGGCGGTCTATATTCCGTACACCCAGGCGGCTCTTGACGACTACGGTCAAATGAACCTGGTCTTCCGGACAGCGGCCAATCCGGCCAGCGTCACGGCGGCGATTCGTCAGCAGGTGCAGTCGGTAGACAAAGACCTGCCTCTACGCAATGTCGAGACCCCGGCCGCGGACCTGGACGAGTACCTGGGCGATCACAGGTCGCTGGCCACGCTTCTGAGTTTCTTCGGAGCGCTGGCGCTGGTACTGGCCTCGCTCGGCCTCTACGGAACCACGTCCTACGCGGTAGGGAGGCGGACCAGGGAACTCGGCATTCGTATGGCCCTGGGTGCGCAGCGGAAAGAGATGCTCTGGATGGTGCTGCGCGAGACTTTGATTCTGGCTGCGACAGGGGTGGCTATCGGAATCCCGCTGGCTGCGGTTTCCAGACGGCTGATCTCGAGTATGCTCTTCGGCGTGAGTACCACTGATCCGGTGACGATTTGCGTCGCGGTGCTGGTCATGCTGGCGACCGCCTCGCTGGCAGCCTATATCCCGGCTCACCGTGCCACCAAGATTGATCCGCTGGCGGCGCTGAGGTATGAGTAGTGCTCCGCTCTCTGCCCGAACTGCCGCGGCGTAGGCGTCTCGAGGCTGCTTCAACGTGTCTCAACCCCTTGACATCGACTAACCGCCTGATGTATCCTCACATGTTACTAACTCTGTGGTTTTACCGGAATCTGTCCGAAAGCGGTGCGAAGGAATATGAAGCGACGAGGCCAGAGAATCGTGACCACTCCGGCCTGTTCGGGCCGCCGGGGTTCTAGCCGCCAGGGCGAGCGGCGAAATGATGTCAAGAAACATCAAGCTGACCTCCTACCGGAAGCTGCGAACGACGCGGCCGACAACGCTGTCGGCGGCGCTCCGGGTGCCCTGCGGATAATCGTCCGGAGGCCCCTTCCCAACGGACCCCCCCCGGTCGAAAAATTGCAAAAACGAACCCGAGAAGCTGTTTAGAATCAACAAAACGATGCAAAAACGAACCTAGAACGAACCTAAACGA
>DATDGR010000116.1:0-25162 GCA_036521995.1 Terriglobia bacterium
GGACAACACAACTAGCCTAGATTATGTTGGCTTTTCTGACCGTGATCCGCAGGGGACTCGGCCCGACTGGGTTCAGGCCGAGACGGGCGGACGCCGCTCCGCCCAGGGGCGCGCCGCTTCGAGCTGCGCGGCCAGGCGGAACAGGGTAGCCTCGTCGCCGAAACGGCCCACAAAGTGAACCCCAATCGGCAAGCCTTCGGCATTCCAACAAAGCGGAACGGACATGGCAGGTTGGCCGGTGGCATTGGCGATCGGCGTGAAGGGCACAAATTGGGTGGCCCGCAGGAGTCCAGCCAGAGGGTTTTCGACCGGCGAGTCAAAGCTCCCCAGGGGTAGCGGAGGCTCCGCCAGGGTGGGAGTGAGCCAGACGTCGTACTTCAGCATGAAGCGCGCCATGGTGCGCGCCATGCTCTGGAGGAAGGTTTGGCCCATAAGGTACCTGGGCCCGGTCACTTGCCGCCCCATCTCATAGAGGCCCCAAGTGAGCACCTCAAACTGGTCCTTGGTGGGTGCTCGGCCGGTGAGGTAAGCCCAGCCGTCGATGCCAGCGGTACAACCGGCCGCCCAGACGTTCAAAAACGACTGGTTAAAGAGTTCGGCCTCGATCTGGGGTGACGCCTCCTCCACCTCGTGGCCCAGCCCCGAGCAGAGCCGGGCGGCGTCAGCGGCCGCCGCCACACAATCGGCTTGGAGCGGGACGCCCGTCAGCGTCCTGGTGGAAAACGCGATCCGGAGCCGCCCCGGATCCCGCCCGACTTCCTCGTGGAACGGCCCGGCGGGAGGTGGCGCCCAATAAGGGTCGCCCAAATCGGGCCCGGCGGTGGCATCGAGCAAGGCCGCGCTGTCGCGGACGGAGCGCGTGACGGCGTGTTCCGCCGCCAGACCGCCCATCACGTCGCCTATATCTGGACCGAGCGGGTTGCGTGCTCGCGTGGGCTTGAGCCCGAACAGGCCGCAGCACGAAGCGGGAATGCGAATGGAGCCGCCGCCGTCGTTGGCGTGCGCCATCGGAACCATGCCGGCGGCCACGGCCGCGGCCGATCCGCCGCTCGATCCGCCCGGGGTCCTTTCAACATTCCACGGATTGCGGGTCGGGCCGAAGAGCCGGGGTTCGGTGGTGGGCAGGATGCCAAACTCAGGCGTGTTGGTCTTGCCGACGATCACGAGCCCGGCCCTCTTCAGGCGGATCACGAGCTCACTGTCGTAATCGGGGATGTGTTCGCGCAAGAACGCTGATCCCCAGGTGTGCCGCACGCCGGCGTAAGACCCCAGGAGATCCTTGAGAAGATAGGGTACCCCGCGGAAGGGTCCGTCGGGCAGGCGCGCACTGGCCGCCGCGCGAGCCAGATCATACATGGGTGTGACCACGGCGTTGAGCCTGGGGTTGAGAGCCTCGATGCGCTCGATGGCGGCCTCAACCAACTCAATGGGCTGGATTTCCTTCTTTCGAACGAGCCCGGCCAGCTCAGTGGCATCTTCGTAGGCGAGTCCGGTGAGTTGTGCCATATCAGTGTAGAACCGTCGGCGGCCCGGCGTCGAGAACCGGAATCCAATCAAAGCCGCTCAAGCGTCGAGCTGTCATGTTTGCCCTCAAAGTACTTCTGCAGAGCATCCTCAAATAACTGGTTCTCCGATGTAGCACGGGCAAACAGAGTCATGCATGAGTGGAACTTCAAATAATCAGGGTACCCAAAGATCTGCTCAATCGAACGCCCTTCCACGAGATTGACGAGCTCCGTACACTCCCTTAGCCTCGGTCCAAGAATCGGGTGTCTTAGATACCCCTCCGCCTCTTGTAGCGAAGAAATCGCGAATTGCCTTGACGTTTGACTGTATCCGAGCCCTCTAATCTGGGGAAAGATGAACCACATCCAATGCCCTTCCTTGTGGCCCGTCCGCAGCTCAGAACACACTTGCTCGAAGACAAAATCCTGGGCGTCCACAAACCGTTGCAGATTGTGAGGATCGCTCTCCCCGGGTTTGTGCATCGTTAGGAGGTAAGGGCGGCCGCCGTGGACTCCACTCCGGCCAGACGGTCAGCCACGAAGCGGTCAATCTCCTCCAGCAGCGCCGGCACGATGTCCGCTTCAGCCACGCGCCGGATGGCTTTACCTTCGCGGTAGATCATGCCGTTGCCTCGCCCTGCGGCTACGCCCAAATCCGCCTCGCGGGCTTCTCCCGGCCCATTCACGGCACAGCCCATCACGGCCACGGACAACGGCATCTTGACGTGCTTCGTGGCCTGCTCGATCTCGCCTGCAATCTTGAACAGGTCCACCTCGAGGCGCCCGCAGGTGGGGCAGGCAATCACCACCGGCCCGCGGCTACGAAGCTCCAGGGACTTCAGCAGTTCGTAGGCCACGCGCACTTCTTCCGCGGGGTCGGTGGCGAGCGACACCCGGATGGTGTCGCCGATCCCTTCGGCCAACAGCATACCCATGCCCACGCAAGACTTTACAGTGCCGGAGAACTGCGTCCCGGCCTCGGTGATTCCGAGGTGGAACGGATAGTCCACCTGCGGGGCGAGCAGGCGGTAGGCGGCCACGGCCATCTTCACGTTGGAAGCCTTCAATGAGACGATGGTGTCCTTAAAGCCCAGCTCTTCGAGAATGCCGATGTGATAGAGGGCGCTTTCCACCATTCCTTGCGGGGTAGGATAGCCGTATTTCTCGAGCAGGCGCCGCTCGAGCGAGCCGGCGTTCACCCCGATGCGGATGGGAACGCGCTGCTCCTGCGCCCGCCGCACCACCATGCGGACCTTCTCGGCGTCGCCGATGTTTCCGGGGTTGATCCGCAGCTTGTCGATTCCGGCATCGAGGGCTAAGAGCGCGAACTTATACTGAAAGTGGATGTCTGACACAAGGACGGAGTCCGGACAGCGCTGCCGGATCTCGGACAGCGCCTGGGCGGCTTCGAGGTCGGGCACCGCCAGCCGCACAATCTCGCAGCCAGCGGCTTCCATCTGCTGAATCTGCTCCACGGTCCGCGCCACGTCACGAGTGTCCGTCTTGGTCATGGACTGGACGACGATGGCGGCATCGCCGCCAATGGTGTAATGCCCGACTTTGACCGGGCGCGTCTTGCGGCGGGGAGGGAAGTACTCTTGATCACTGAAGTTCATAGTTGCGCTCCCGCTTCGAGCAGACGGTCGAAAGCGAACAGACTGTCAAGAGTCGGACTATCACGCTGTGGTCTCTGGCACGTGCCGCCCGACACCATTTCTCGGGTTCGCTTTGCATACTTCTCCGGAAGGCGATCCTTTGTTTTCAATAATATGACGGGTTCGTTTCGTAAAAAAACATCCTTTTCCGTAAACGCAGAGGTCAGCAGCGAGGAGCCGGAAGCTTGCCAGTTCCCAAACCGAGCCATTCCGCACAAGCGGCAGTCCGGCCCTTCTACCAGCCAGTGGCGACACCAAAACCTTGCCTTTTTTCGGGCTCGTTTCGCCGAAATGGGGCCATTTCTCGGGTTCGTTTTGCATACTTCTGAGACGCCGATCCTTTATTTTCAACAAGTTGACGGGTTCGTTTCGTCAAAAACATCTCTTTGGAAAACCAAAGGCCAGAAGGGCTTCCAAGTGTCAATCAGGTCATTCCCGCGCAAGCGGCAATTCAGCCGCGCATCCCTGGTCTGCCAAAACCTGCCTTTTTCTCGGGTTCGTTTGGTTAGAATGGGCCATTTCTCCGGTTCGTTTTGCATACTTCTCGGGGGCCTACCCTTTGTTTTCAACAAGTTGACGGGTTCGTTTCGTCAAAAACATCCCTTTTGCCTTCCGACCACCGGCGACCGACAACCGTTGCTTATAATTAGTACGGCTTGAACGTTTTCACCAGATCGTTGTACATCACGAACACCGTCAGCAGCAAAAGCAGCGCCAGGCCCACCTGAACGATCCTCTCCTTAACGGCGAGGCTCAAATCGCGCTGGATGACCGACTCAATAAGCAGAAGCAGAATCACCCCGCCGTCCAGAATCGGAACCGGCAGCAGATTAAAGATTCCAAGCGATAGGCTGATGGCAGCCGAGACCCTGATGAGATCCGATATCCCGGAGCGGTAAGCCTCGCCGGACATCTGCGCGATGCCGATGGGCCCTGAGAGCGAGCGCGCCGACATCTGGCGGGTCAAAATCTTTCCTACCGCTTCGAAGGTCAACTGGCAATTCTTGATGTTTTCATCCACCGAGGAGGCGAGCGCCTTGGGCCATGGCAGTTGCCGTACCACCACTTCTCTCAAACCAACGCCAATGCGCCATTGTTTCCGGCCCCTGATGTCACCGAGGACCGGGGTGAGATTCAACTGAACAGTGGCGCCGCCGCGCGAAACCGTAATCTCCACGGGCCTTCCATTCGTGGCCTGCAACGCGGAAGGCAGGTCTTGCCAGCAGAGAATCGGCCGTCCGTCCAGGGCGGTGATGCGGTCGCCCCTCAGAATGCCTGCCTCGCTGGCCGGTGAACCTGCTTCAACCAGGTCGATCTGGGGGGACACACAGGGCGCCCAGCCCGCCACTCCCAGCCGCTCGCGGCCTTCGGGACGCGGCGTAATCTCGACCTGGCGGGTTTGACCGTCGTGAACCACCTCTACCGGCAGCGCTTTGCCCGGGGACATCGCCACCCTCAGTTCGACGTCTTCCCAACTGGGATTCTTGAGGTCATCCACGCGGGTGAGAAGGTCACCGGGCGCGAGGCCGGCCTGGGATGCCGGGGAATCAGGCGCCACTTCACCGATACGGGCCTGCTCGGTCTCGAACGCTGGCACTTCATAGTGATAGCGGTCCAACACGGTGAGCAGCACCAGCGCCAGCAGAACGTTCATCACCGGGCCCATCACCACGATGATGAAGCGCTGCCACCGTGGATGCGTCATGAATTCACCGGAATCGCCGGTCTGGGCCTGCGACGGGTCTTCGCCCGCCATCTTCACGTACCCGCCGAGCGGTAGCAGACTTATCCGGTAATCCGTTCTGTCATCTGGCACGTCCCCGACTGAGACGGTGATGGGCGGTCGTCCGAAGGAAAACTGGCCATCTTTCACCCCAAACAGCCTCTTGCCGAAGCCAAAGGAGAAGGTGAGAACCCGCACCCCCATCCACTTGGCCGCAAGGAAGTGGCCGAGCTCATGAATGAAAACCATGAACCCCAGGGCGATGACCACCACCACGACGTCTGTGGCGGCGTTTGAAAGCGCACTCAATCGATTACCCTCTCCTCCATCTCTACAGTCCAGCTCCGGTTCGCCCCAAGCTGGGGATCATTAGCCACAATCTCTAAGTGGCGCCGGCCCTAATTTCTGCCCTGGCGCGTTCCCGTGCCTCGCGGTCACAATCCAGGACCTCCTCGATGGATCCAAGCCTCGCCGGCGTCGTTTGCTCCAGCACTTTGGCAACTACGCGTGCGATGTCCGGGAAGCGCAGTTGCCGCGCCAGAAAGGCTTCCACCGCGATTTCGTCCGCGGCATTCAAGGCGCAGGTCAAAGCTCCCCCGCGGTCAACGGCTTCCCGTGCCAGTTCAAGGCAGGGAAATTTCCGGCGTTTGGGAGGTTCGAAGTGAAGGTGCTTCAGGCTTGCCAACCGTAAATCCAGAGCGCCGCCGTTTCCAGGCAACCGATCCGGGTGCGTGAGAGCGTACTGGATCGGAATGCGCATGTCCGGGACGGCCAACTGGGCCAAGACGGACCCATCTACAAATTCTACCATGGAATGGACGATCGACTCCGGGTGAATCAGCACGTCAACCTGTTCGGGGGGCAAGCCGAAAAGCCAGCGGGCCTCGATCACTTCAAAGCCTTTGTTCATCAGGGTTGCCGAATCCACCGTGATGCGTCCGCCCATGCTCCACACGGGATGCTTCAAGGCCTGTTCGGGCGTCACGGCGTCCAGGTCTTGTTTGCGCCAGCGCAGAAACGGGCCTCCTGAGGCGGTCAGGATTACGCGCCGCACCTCGCGAGGGATGCCGGATCGGAGGCACTGGTGGAGAGCGCTGTGCTCGCTATCGATCGGCAAGATCTCCACGCCGCGCTCGCGCGCCGCCTGCATCACGACTTCGCCGGCCGCCACCAGGGTCTCCTTATTGGCCAGGCCAATACGTTTGCCGGCGCGGACGGCTTCGTAGGTAGCCAGAAGGCTTGTCACGCCGTGGCTGGCCGAAACGACAAAGTCCACCCGCGGATCGGTGGCGGCTTCCGTCTGACCCTCGGTTCCCGTCAGGATCCGGAGGGACCGGCGGTAATCGAGGGCGCGGAGGTAGGCCTGGAGCGGCTCGATGTACTCACGCGAACTGATGACGGCGGTGTCCGGGGCGAACTCAGCGATCTGCTTGGCCAACAGGTCCAGATTCCGGCCCGCTGAGAGGGCCGCCACGCGAAAATCTGGAAGCCCGGCCACGACACGGAGGACGTTGGAGCCCACCGACCCTGTCGAACCGAGAATGCAGAGTGATTTCATCGCTGACTCTGTAGGCTCTCAGCCCACCATGCAAGCAAGAAAGCAAGGGCGTTTCGTGATACACCCTGGGCGGTTCACAAACTGTCCTTACAGGTCCACTCACCGCAGCAGATGCTTGACCATCAAAGCCACCCACAGAACTGGGGCGCCGAAGATGACACTATCGAGCCGATCGAGCAGACCCCCGTGGCCTGGGAGGAGCGAACCCGAGTCCTTGAGGCCGGCGCTGCGCTTGAGGGCTGATTCCACCAAGTCGCCAATCTGGCCGGCGACGGCCACAAGCCCTCCCAAGAGCATAGCGGTTTTTAAGTCGGGCGTCTTCCACAACCGGGTCAAGGCCCACGCCACGAGCAAGCTTCCGGCGAGGCCTCCCAGGGATCCTTCTAAGGTCTTCTTGGGCGAGATATGGGGGAAGATGAGGTGCCGCCCTAGTCCCCGTCCCACCAGGTAGGCAAACATGTCGCCTGCCCAAATCACCAGGAACAAGAACAGCAGAATCTGGCCCGGCGGAATAGCCGCGGCGGCCGCCTGGGCCACCGCTGGAGTTGGAAAGCGCAGCGGCAGAATCCAGGACAACAGAAATCCCACGTAGAACACCCCAAACAGCGTCGAGCCGGCCGCCTCCAGGAACTTGGATAGATCGCCGGTCCCGAGGAGCGCCAGCGTCAGGCCGGCGGGAATGATCGAAACCATCAGCAGGATGACGGCGAAATTCACCGCGGCTTGAGAGCCGGCGGACAGATACAGATCCGCTATTTGGGCTAGGCATAGGACCGCGCAACCTGCGTAGCCAAGCCCACGAAATCCGCCCAAACCCGCGGCGTCGCTGAGGTCGAAGTACTCGTAAGCGGTGCGCTCCACCACCAGCAGCAAGACCGCAACGAAGAGCCAAGGAGGTGACCAGACGGTAAGATACAGGACGGGAGGAATCAAGACCAGCGCAGTGAGGACGCGAAGTCTCATCAGCGGTCAGGCGGGCCCTTGAGGTCGCTCTGGGCCCAGTCCACCATAGCGCCGATCCCTCTTTTGATAGTCCAGGATGGCACTGAACAAGTCGAGTTGGGTGAAGTCCGGCCACAAGGTTTGGGTCACCCATATTTCGGCGTAGGCAATCTGCCAAAGCAGGAAGTTGCTGACCCGCATCTCGCCGCTAGTGCGGATGAGCAGGTCGGGGTCGGGCATGTCCCGAGTATAGAGATGAGCGCTGAAGGCTGCTTCGTCAAGAGTGAATTCCCCGTTGCGCGTCAGACGCTCCATCAAAGACCGCACGGCGTCTGTAAGCTCGGCGCGGGCGCTGTAATTGAGCGCAAACGTTAAGAGCATTCCGGTGTTGGTGCCGGTTTCCCGCAAAGCCGTTTCAAGATCGCGCTGCACCAGCTTAGGGAGCTCGGCGATCCGGCCGATCACACCGAGGCGAATGTTCTGCCGGTTGAGTTCATCGACCTCCTTGCGTAGGTACTCGCGCAGCAAGTCCATCAGCATCTTCACTTCAGTCTGGGGACGCTTCCAATTCTCCACCGAAAAGGCATAGAGTGTGAGGTAAGGGACACCCACCCGCGCGCAGGCTTCAACGGATTGCCTCACCGCCTTGATGCCGGCGCGGTGCCCGGCTATACGCGGCAGGTGCCGCCTTTTCGCCCAGCGGCCATTGCCGTCCATGATTACAGCAATATGCTGAGGTATGCGGTCGAGATCGATCTCTGACAGCAGCCGGGCTTCGGAGAGTTCCGTTTTCACTCGGGACCTAAGGGAGCGCGGAATCCACTTTGAGCCGTAAAGTTAACACAGCGCGTGTGCTGCGGCAAGGTGATGCGGCGTCCTTGCCTTCGCCGGCGGCCCGTTTCGCCGAGTTGTCCGGGCCCGTCGGAACGGATTCGCTTCGGAGCGGGTGCACTTTATCCGGCTTGACAACACGCCGAGCATTTCCTAGGATGGAAGTGCTTATCTTTCAGGAGATTGCCGTGATCAAACTGGACATCGTCAATGAAGTTGTAGACCGCACCGGCATCACAAAAACGAGAGCCGAGATGGCCGTGGAGACGGTCTTCGAATCTCTGAAGAAGGCGTTGGCGGCCGGAGACCGGATTGAGCTTAGGGGCTTCGGGGTCTTCAGTGTTAAGGCGCGCAAGACAGGGGTGGGGCGCAACCCTCGAACCGGCGAAGAGGTCAACATAAGGCCGGGCAAGGCTGTTCGCTTCAAGCCCGGCAAAGAGCTCCAAGCACTCTGATCGGGTGGAGCTCGAGACGCGAGCGCGGTTGATTCGCTGGCGTTGTCGTCTCTATGGATGACGGTCCTTCCCACTCCTCGGTCGAGTCGTCAATTCTCACCGGCCCGACCGTGGTGGCACCTCATCGGCGCGCCTGGTGGGACTTCCTGCACACGCGTCTCGAGCGGCCCCTCTGGCGTTTTCGGGAACGTTTTCGCGCCCCTGCCTGGACATCGTCGCTGCGCTTCCACCTGTTGCTCTTCGCCTTGACCGGACTCAGTACCGTCACCGTGGGCGCCGGGATCGCTTTGAATTACTCGCGGCGCCTACCGCCCTTCAACTTTGATTTCCTCTCCGTTTTTCTGTGGCAGCATCCGGATCGGATCGCGCTGGGCTTGCCCTTTTCCGGCGCGCTCCTCGGTATTCTGCTCGCGCACGAACTCGGCCACTACCTGGCGTGTCGTTACTACGGCCTGCGGGCGAGTTACCCGTATTTTATTCCAGCGCCCACGCTAATCGGGACACTAGGAGCGTTCATCCGCATCCGGTCGCCCATCATCAACCGGCGCGTGTTGTTTGACGTGGCCGTGGCTGGCCCCATCGCCGGATTCGTTCTGGCGGTGCCCCTCCTGGCCTTCGCCATTCTGCACTCTCGTGTGGGTTCGGTGCCGATGGTTCCGGATAGCATCACGTTCGGCAGACCTTTGGCACTCACACTACTCATCGATCTGCTGCGGCCCGGCGTTAGTCCGGCCGTTCTTTCACTCACCCCTGTAGGATGCGCAGCCTGGGTAGGGCTCTTCGCCACCGCGCTCAACCTTCTGCCGATGAGTCAGCTCGATGGCGGCCATATCCTATACGCCCTCTTCGGAAGAAAGCATCGCACTTTTTCGCGTGCCTTCTGGCTGGCACTGCTGCCGCTCGGCTACTTCTCCTGGCCAGGATGGTTCCTGTGGGCGGCGATTATTGCGCTCATCGGTGTTGGCCACCCACCCGTCCTGCTCCCCTCGGATGCTTTTGGCCGGCGACGTAAGGCATTAGCGGTGGTGGCGGCGGCGATGTTCGTCCTCTGTTTTATGCCTACGCCGTTCATCGTTCACTGACCATTTCAACCATAGCTTTCATCACGCCATCGCCGTAACCTGCCACCAGGTCGAAAGCTTGCTGGGTTTCAGCCAGCGAAAACCGGTGGGTCACAAGCGCGTCGACATTCACGGCGCCGCTCGCGATCATCCCGATGGCGGGGGCTACGCACTTGTTCTGCCGGCGCACGGTCCGCACTTGCAGTTCGTGGCGCCGCAACAGGTGGGGGTCGAAGCTCACGCGATCGAGTTCCGGGATGCCTACAACCAGCAGCGTGCCTCCGGGCTTGAGCAGCTCCGTCGCCTGATCGAGCGTCTCCTGTTTCCCCGCGCATTCGAAAACTACGTCCATGCCGAGCGGCTCCTCGGCCATCGCTCGCACAACATCCTCGCGCTGCGGATTGCCGGTCCATTCGGCGCCGCAGCGGCGAGCCACTTCCAGTCGTTCGTCGATCAGGTCGGTGACGTAGGTGCGGCAATTTGAGTCAGTCGCGCGGCAGGCTAGCAAGACGCACAACCCGATTGGACCTGCGCCGAGAATGGCAATCTTTGCTTCGGACCCGGACGGGAGCGGCGCGAGGTTCCGGCTGTGAAGGCCGATCGAGAAGGGCTCTACCAGCGCGGCCTGCGCCGCTGTCATCGAGTCCGGAACGGGGTAGCAGCAGCGAGCCGGCATCACCAGATATTCGGCCAACGCCCCCGGAGCCTGGCCGGGGCAACCTAGAAACCTTTGCCGGCGGCAAGTGTGCTCCCGGCCAGCAAGACACTGATCGCACCGCCCGCAAGGGATCAGAGGATCGATGGCCACGCGCTGGCCCACTGCCAGTTTGGGCGCTCGCACCGCTGTGCCGGTCGCGGCCACGACCCCAGCGCACTCGTGACCAAGCGTCTCCGGAAACTGCACGGCCTGCGAACCAATGCGGCCGGTTGCGTAGTAGTGGATGTCCGATCCGCAGACACCGACGGCCTCGATCTGCACCAGCACGTCTTCCGGAGTTATCAGCTCAGGCAGGGGCGCGTCGCGAACTTCGAGTTGCCGAATCCCCGTCAGCAAAGCAGTCTTCATCCCGGCTCCTGCTCGATCCAAACTCCTCGCTTCCTATGAGTGTAGCGCGCTGCCGGTCTCGGGAAGAGGGAGGAGTGCCGGGTGACGTTGGAGTGGGTTGATTACGACGATAACGCCGAGGTCTTGCCCTGCCTGCAAGTCCTCAGTCAGAAGGTATCGACATGATGCCGATCGCTCGCACTCGTCGACCATGCTAGGTCCTGCCGTCCTGCGCACATTTCACCGCCGACCTGCCCGGGAACTGCGCCGCCTCGCCGAGCTCCTCCTCGATCCGCAGCAACTGATTGTACTTGGCAACGCGGTCGGAACGGCTGGCAGATCCCGTCTTGATCTGCCCGGTGCCGAGACCCACAGCAAAGTCAGCAATGAAGGCGTCTTCGGTCTCGCCCGACCGGTGTGAGACCACCGAGGTGTAGCCGTGCCGGCGGCCGAGGTCGATTGCGGCGATGGTCTCGGTGACCGTTCCGATCTGGTTGAGCTTGATCAGGATGGAATTGGCCACGCCCTCTTCGATCCCGCGCTCGAGCCGGTCGGTATTGGTCACGAACACGTCGTCCCCCACCAGTTGGATCTTGCTTCCAAGCTCGTCGGTAAGCTCCTTCCATCCTTCCCAGTCATCCTGCGCTAAGCCATCCTCGATGGAGAGGATGGGGTACTGATGGATCCAATCCGCATAGATCTTGACCATGTCTGCCGACGACTTCTTGGAGTTATCGGACTTGAAGAAGACGTATCGGCCGTCCTCGTAGAGCTCGCTGGAGGCTGGATCGAGCGCCAACGCCAAATCGCGCCCCGCCGAATAGCCGGCCTGGTCGATGGCTTCGAGAATCAGCTCGATGGCCTCCTCGTTGGTCTTGAGACTAGGCGCAAAGCCGCCCTCATCGCCGACGGCCGTTGAGTAGCCGCGGCTCTTGAGCACCTTCTTGAGGGTGTGGAAAGTCTCCACTCCCATTCGCAGGGCCTCGGCGAAGCTCTCGGCGCCCACCGGCATAATCATGAATTCTTGAAAATCCACCGTGTTGTCGGCGTGCACGCCGCCATTCACGATGTTCATCATGGGTACCGGCAAGGTGCGGGCGGACAGACCGCCCAGGTATCGGTAGAGTGGCTGATGAGCCGAGCGCGCCGAGGCCCGGCAGACCGCCATCGAAACGGCCAGGGTGGCGTTTGCGCCCAGCTTGCTCTTGTTCTCAGTACCGTCCATGGCGATGAGGCGTGCGTCGATCTGGCTCTGCTCGCTGGCCTCGTGCCCTCCCAACTCGCGAGCGATGTAAGTGTTGATGTTGTCGACGGCCTGCTGTACGCCCTTCCCGCCGTAACGCTTGTCGCCGTCCCGCAACTCGAGCGCCTCGTGCACGCCGGTGGACGCACCTGAGGGTACGGCAGCGCGTCCGAAAGAGCCGTCCCGCAAATGGACGTCCGCTTCCACGGTGGGATTGCCACGCGAATCCAGAATCTCGCGCCCAACGATCAGATCAATTTGTGCCATCGGCGATTACCACCCTCGCGATATGGAATTTGATGTGAGCTACTCCGGCTCTTCGAACATGCGTTGTTCAGGCACAATTACTACGATTCCGCTCTCGCTCACGTGATATTTCTGCCGATCCTGCTCCCGGTCGAAGCCGATCACGCTACCTTCAGGGATATGGATATGACGGTCGATAATGGCCCGGCGGATGCGCGAGTAGCGCCCCACGTCCACGTGCGGAAAGATGATGCAGCCGTCGACGTCGGTGTAGCTGTTAACGCGGACGTCGAAAGAGAGTACGGAGTTTGAGACGCGGCCGCCCGACACGATGCACCCCGCGGATACAAGCGAGTCCAAGGCCGTGCCCATGCGCCGGCCCTCCTCGGCAAACACGAACTTGGCTGGCGGATACTGGCGCTGATAGGTGCGCAGCGGCCATTCTTTGTCGTAGAGGTTGAAAACCGGGCTCACCGAGATCAGATCCATGTTGGCCTCGTAATAGGCCTCGATGGTGCCGATGTCCCGCCAATACTGGGCCTGCTTCTTGTTCTCATCCAGGAACGGGTAAATGAAAACTCGGTGCTGGTCGATCAGCTTGGGAACCACGTCGCGCCCGAAGTCGTGCGTGGAGTCCGGATCCTCGGCATCAGCCTGCATGGCGGCCAGAAGCAGGTCGCGGTTGAAGCAGTAGATGCCCATTGAGACGTTGCTTTTGTCGGGGTTCCAAGGCGTCGGCTTCGGATCGGCGGGTTTCTCCTGCCAGCCCACGATACGTCCGGCGGCGTCCGCCTCCACCACCCCGAAGCGGGTGGCCTCGGCCCGGTCAAATTCAATCGTGCCGATGGTGGCCTCGGCGCCCGAGTCCGCATGATGCTGCAACATGCGCTGATAGTTCATCTTGTAGACGTGGTCCCCCGACAGGATGAGGACGTATTTGCAGGGCTCGCTGCCGATCGAGTACAGGTTCTGGTAAACGGCATCGGCGGTTCCCTGATACCAGCTCTCTCCCACCCGTTTCATAGGCGGCAGCACCGAGACAAACTCGCCCATTTCGTGCGCCAGCACGTACCAGCCCTCGCGCAGGTGCCGGTTGAGTGACAAGGCCTTGTATTGGGTGATTACGAAAATGCGCCTCAAGCCGGAATTGACGCAGTTCGACAGGGTGATATCAATGATGCGATAGATGCCGCCGAAGTGGACCGCAGGCTTGGCGCGGTCACGCGTAAGCGGTTGCAAACGGTCGCCGGCGCCTCCCGCCAGCAGACACACCAAAGTGTCGCGAACCACGCACTGCCTCCTCCCCAAGCAGAACGCTCAGGAGCGGTGAATGAAGGTCAAGGCACCATCTTCGATCATTCGCCATGAATGTCAACTCCCAAAAGCGGAGCCGACGGTTTCAATTCACCGAAATTCATATTTCCATTTCCTTGAGGTCGTCCTCGGTGGCTTTTTTCATTGAGCGGAAAATCCACTGAAAAAAATCGCTTGACATTCTGAAACGGACGATTTATACAGGTGTTTGAATCATTTGTTTGATAGGCATATGGGGACCACGACTCCGATCGTCGATACCGAAACCCGCCAGCGCCTGCTGAACGTGGCCGCCGAGCTGTTCGCTGAACAGGGCTTCAATAACGTCACAGTGCGCGAGATCTGCCAGGTGGCGGGCGCCAACGTGGCGGCGGTGAATTATCACTTCCGGGACAAACTGGGTCTCTACAGGGAGGTGGTGGAAATGGTCGCTGACGCTCTGAACCGCGCCAAGGTGGAGGTGATTGAGGCGGCCGAGCCGTTACCGCCCGAAGAGCGGCTGCGGGCGTACATCCGGCTGACTCTCCATGGCATGCTCGATCCCAAGGAGGAGTCGTGGATGGACAAGTTGATGGCCCGCGAGATGATGGACCCGACTCCGGCCCTTGATCTCATCATCGAGAAAGGCATCAAGCCCACCGGCGAGCGGATGGGCCGCATGGTGGCCGAGCTCCTGGGCACCTCTCCCGACGATCCCCGGGTGATGCCGTGCTTTCTCAGCGTGCAAGGACAGTGCCTGTTCTACCACATGTCGAAGCCGGTGGCCGCGCGCATGGGACCTCCTGGTTTCCACTACACACCCGAGATGATCGATGGCATCGCTCATCACATCGCAGAGTTTTCTCTGGCGGGCATCCGCGCTCTGGCCGCGCAGGAGCCTCCAGCTGATGCTGTGCCGCCGTGCTTGAAGCGCAAGCCTGACGGCGAAGCAGGGTCGCCACCCCGGCACTCCGGGCGGAACCGGCTGAAACAGAAGATAGCGGGAGAAGGGGAGGTGTCATGACCGCAATTCCACTCGATTCAGGGAAATTTGAAGGGCTTTACCGGGAGTTCCATCCTCGCGTGCTCGCCATCTGCCGCCGCAAGCTGGAGTCACTCGAAGAGGCGGAGGATGCGGCCAACGACGTTTTTGCCCGGCTGCCCGCCGCCCTCCGGACGTATGACTCGAGCCAGCCCCTCTCTGGCTGGCTCTCAACGGTGGCGAGTAACTATTGCGTGGATCTGCTGCGGAAGCGCCGCTCCGAACAGCGCCTGCTCGAGCCCGTAAACCCCGAGGCCCCTGAACCTGCCGCGCCCATGCATTCGCCCATCGACGAGCTGCTCGCCGAGGAGGCATCCGAGGCGGTGCGCGATGCAATCTTCTCTCTGCCGGAGCGCTACCTGGTGCCGCTGGTCATGCGCTATTTCAGCGAACTCAGCTACGATGAGATCGCCCAGACACTCGGAACCAGCCGCACCCACGTCGCCGTGTTGATCTTCCGCGCCAAGCAGCAATTGCGCCGGATTCTGGCGGGCGGCGGTGCAAGAGAGAAGAGAACCAACGACCAGCGGAGATTTTCGGGTCGGCAGCGGGATGGCTGGGGAGTGGCGCCCATCTTCGGGATGCTCTGGTAACTGACAGGTGGTTGGTTGCGGGATTGAGATGGCGAATTTGATGCCAGGCCATGCAGTCTTGGCCTTGCTGGACGGGCTCGGGTCGCCGATGGGCTCCGCCTTTCCCAGGGCGGCGGTAAGCGCTTGACGCCGCCTTGCGGTCTCGAACGGGAAATCAACAACTTACGGCGGCGCTCCAGGCAAAGTTCTTGATCCCGACGGCCTCCATATCCAAAGGACTTACACGTAATGGCGCACTCTACAAGAAATGGGAAGTGTATACTCTCTGCGCATTTCAGGGCCAAAGATCGCGGGGACCGAAGCTAACTTGATTCGAAAAGGTTCATTTCGAGGCGCGGGCGGCCTCCGCCGGCAAGCATTTTGATTACGAGATAATTTCGTAGATTCATAATACCGGCGGCTGGGGCTTTTGATCTGCGCTTGACAGAATGAGAAGAGCAATCTAGTGTCGTGTCTCAGAAGTTCGCAAATATTCAGCTCCGAAGGAGCGACATAACGTAGCCCACGGCGCGAGCCGCGGGTCGGGGGACGGCACCCTCCCTCTGCCCCTCCCCTCTCCCGCCCGCGTGGGAGAGGGTGCCGAAGGGGGGGTGAGGGCCGATTCATCCCAGGGCTCACGCCCTGGGCTACGTCATTTCGCCCCTAACGGGGCTTGCAAGGGCTTCTCTGAGAGCCAGACTTCATTTACGAACTTCGGAGACATGACGCTAGAACCTCAAGCGCCTTGCCGCAAGAGTGCCGGCACGCGCTTGGGAGAAGGGTGGGGCTTCAGCCGACTTCGGCCGAGCTTTAGCCCCGCTGGCTGGAGGTTGGACATTTCGGGAGGTGGCATGAGTCATCCTTGGGGCTCCATGTCATTCCGACGCCGAGCCAGGCGGAGGAATCTTGCTCTGCCGGGAGGCGGACCCCGCTCGGCGTCGGAATGACAGGGGTAACCTAGCATGGATCACACCGGCTGGCCAGTCTCCAAACTCCAAGCACGGGTTTCCAACCCGCTTTGCGGCGCTACAGCCCGCCCCGGCCCTGGGACTTTGGGCTGTAATATAGCGTTTACGCTGTCGTATTACAGGGTGGACGAAAGCCGCGATTGTGTTTTGTGGCTCAGGTGTGATGCTCGCGGTCGCTGAGAGCAGGCGCAAGGCCTCGGCAAGCCTGCCGGCTCGGGAGGTTCAATATGGCGCGACACCTGCCGTTGATCATCAAGAATTGCTGGCGTAACCGGCGGCGCACGGTCCTCACGGTGCTGAGCGTGGGTGTGTCGCTTTGCCTGCTGGGCGTGCTGATGGCCATCTATCACGCCTTCTACTTCAGCGATCCGACGCCGAATCAGGCTTTGAGACTGGTGACGCGAAACAAGGTGGCGCTGACGGCTCCCCTGCCGCAGTTCTACCGCGAAAAGATCAAAGCGATTCCGGGTGTACGCGAGGTCGAGATCGAGCAGTGGTTCGGCGGCCAGTACATTGACAACCGGCCGGAGCACCTCTTCGCGCGCATGGCTGTCGAGCCCGACAAGTTCTTCACCATTTACGGCGAGGCGCATATCCCGGACGATCAGAAGAGGGCGTTCGAGCAGGAGCGGTCCGCCTGCGTGGTGGGCCGGGAGCTGGCGGAGAAATACAACTGGAAGCCCGGCGATCGGATCACTCTGAAGGGTGACATCTTTCCTCTGAATCTCGAGCTGACTCTGCGCGGGATCTTTGACGCTCCGGAAAATGCCTTCATGAATCGTTCGCTTTATTTCAACCGCGAGTATCTGGAGCAGAGCCTGCCCCTCGCGCGGCGCGGCAGTGCGGGAGTGTTCGCCATTCTCGCCCAGAGCACCGCGGACGTGCCGCGCATCGAGGCGGCCGTGGACGACCAGTTCCGGAACTCGCCGGAGCAGACCAAGACCGAGACGGAGAGCGCCTACGCGCTGAGCTTTACGGCCTTTCTGGGCAACGTCAAGCTGATCCTGTTGAGCGTCTGCGCGGCCGTCACCTTTACGGTTCTGTTGGTGTCGGCCAACACCATCGCCATGTCCGTGCGCGAGCGCGTGCGCGAGGTCGGGGTGCTGAAAACGCTGGGGTACACCCGGGGGACCATCCTGGGCATCATTCTGGGCGAGGCGGTGACCATGTCGTTGGTGGGCGCGGTGCTGGGCATCGGTCTGGCCGCGGTATTGACGCGCGGCGTGCGGAGCCTTCCGACCTTCAGCGCCCAGCTCGAGACCCTGACCATCGTGCCCCCGGTGGCCGCGCTCTGTCTGGCGATCGCGGCCGGCATCGGGCTGCTGAGCGCGTTCGTGCCGGCCTACAACGCTTCGCGCATTTCGATCGTGGAAGCCCTGAGAAGCACGGACTGACCCATTTGTGAAGAGCCGCTCCGCCCCTGTCATTCTGAGCCCGTTCGCTGTTCCTTGGCGAACGGTCCTGAGGGGAGCGCGAAGGGGCTCAGGGTAAACTTCGCGAAGAATCTGCTTTTGTCATTTTCGAGGTTGCTGATGGCGATTCCGATTGCGTACAATTTCCGCAACCTGGTGGTTCGCAAGACCACGACCATTATGACCGCGCTCGGCATCGCGCTGACGGTGGCCGTCCTGCTGGCCATCATGGCCATGCTGCACGGTTTGAGGGTATCGCTGCAGTCGACGGGCAACCCACTCAATGTTCTGGCGCTTCGCAAGGGCTCGGATTCGGAGCTGGTGAGTAACTTCACGCGCGACGGCTTCCAGACCCTCAAGTCCGAGGCCGGGATAGCGCGCGACCCGTCGGGCGACCCGCTGGCTTCGCTCGAAATGGTCACCACCATCGACCTGGTGAGCGTGGATGCGCCGGACGGCATCAACGTTAACGTCCGCGGCCTGACGCCCGTCGGCATCAAGTTGCGGGACAATCTGAAGCTGGACGCGGGCCGCTGGTTCGAGACGGGCCGGCGCGAGGTGGTGGTGGGCGCGTTTATCGCCAAGCGCTTCCCGGCGGCGCATCTGGGCGGCAAGCTGCACTTCGGCAGCGGCGACTGGGACGTGGTGGGCGTGATGTCCGCCGGCACCAGCGCTACCAACAGCGAGATCTTCGCGGACCTGAACCAGCTCAGTACGGATTTTCATCGCACCGCCGTGCTGAGCTCGGCCCTGGTGCGCGCCACAGACCCCGTGGCCGCCGACGCTCTGGTCAAGAACCTCTCTAACGACCAGCGGCTCAACATGAACGCCATGTCGGAGAAGGAGTACTACGACAAGCAGACGTCTGCCGGATCGCTGATTCAGATCCTGGGCACCTTCATCGCCATCGTTATGGCGGTGGGGTCGAGCTTCGCGGCTATGAACACGATGTACGCGGCGGTGGCGCGGCGCTCGGCGGAGATCGGCACGCTGCGGGTCCTGGGCTTCTCGAAGGGCAGCATCCTGCTGAGCTTTCTCACCGAGTCGGTCCTGCTGGCTGCGCTCGGAGGCCTGATCGGCTGCGCCCTGGTTCTGCCGCTCAATGGCATGACCACGGGCATCGGAAACTTCAGCACCTTCAGTGAGACTTCCTTCAACCTGCAAGTGAGCCCGGGAATCATGGTCGGCGGTGTGGTCTTCGCGATGCTGCTCGGAGCCTGCGGCGGGCTCTTCCCCTCTTTCTCTGCAGCCCGGAAGGAGATCGTTGCGGCACTCCGCGAGGTGTAATGTTACGGCGGTGGCTCAGAAGAACAAGTAGGGAGCGTGAAGAAGTAAGAGAACATCATGTCGACCGATCTACAGGGCTTGAAAATTGATCGCGACCGCAAGCGGCCAGCGGAGCCCGCCAAGTGGGCTACGCGCTGGATCATCGGCGGAGTGTCCCTGGTGGTTCTGCTGGGTATCGGACGTTTCGTCTACAGCAACTTCGCCACCACGCCCCAAGTGGAGACGGTTCGCGTGACGGCGCCCAGCGCGGGCGCCGATCCGGCGGGCGTGGTCCTGAATGCCACCGGCTACATCGTGGCCCACCACGAGATCGAAGTGGCTTCCAAAGTGGTCGGCAAGGTGGACTGGATCGGCGTCGAGAAGGGCGACCCGGTGAAAAAGGGTCAGGAGCTGGTTCGCCTCGAGGACACTGAATATCGGGCGCAGCTCGAGCAAGCTCAGGGCAACCTCCTCAACCTCGAAGCCAAGCTGGCCGAGCTCGAGCACGGTTCGCGCCCGCAGGAGATCGATCAGGCCCGCGCCAACCTGCTACAGGCGCAGGCCGATCTCGCCAACGCCAGGCTCACGTACCAGCGCAATCAGGCTTTGGAATCCGCCGGAGTGGTTTCGAAGCAGGATTTCGACAACTCGGAGTACAGCTACAAGAACCTCCAGGCGCGGGTGGACTCCCTGCAGCAGGCCTACGATCTGGTGAAGATCGGGCCGCGGCAGGAAGATATCGAAGCCATGAAGGGCCAGGTGGAACAGGCCAAGGGCCTGGTGGCCTACGACCAGGACCAGCTTGACAACACCATTATTCGCGCGCCCAGCGACGGCACCATCCTGGAACGGGCGGTGGAGAAGGGTGAGTTCGTAACCAACGGCTTCGTGGGCGACAAGGGCGCCAAGGGTTACGTGGTGACGCTGGCCGACTTGAAAGACTTGCAGGTGGAGCTCGACATCGCCCAGAACGATTTTGCCAGGCTTCATATGGGCCAGAAGGGATGGGTGACCACCGACGCCTATCCTGACCGCAAGTATGAGGGCCGCCTGGCGGAGATTTCGCCCAAGGCCGACCGTCAGAAGGCCACCGTGCAGGTGAAAGTGCAGGTGGTGAAACCAGACTCATACTTGCGGCCCGAAATGAATGCCAGCGTGGCCTTCGTGGCCGACTCGACCCAGAGCTCCACGGCCGCGATGCCGGTGATCACCGTGCCCGCTTCCACCGTTCAGAACGGCGCTGTCTTCGTGGTCCTGGGAGGGCGCGCCCTGCGCCGGGCGGTCAAAGTAGGCTCCTCAACCAGCCAGGGTATTGAGATCCGGGAGGGGCTGATTGGCGGTGAGGATCTGGTGGTGCATCCGCCGGCAAATTTGAAGGACGGCGCGCGTGTCCAGGTCAAGGGAGCTTGAGGAACGAAGTAATTTATGGTTGGGCAGTTGAGTGATCGATTGGTCTTGCAGAGATTCTAGAAGGGATTAATTTTCCACTCCTGGAGGAGCCTATGCGGACGGCACGCCTCTTCATCAGTCTGTTTTTGTTCGCCTTTTTGACCTTCCTGCTCTACGGCGCTGACGTCACCGGCCAGTGGAAGAGCCAGGCTGGTGACGATCCACCGTTTTCTTTCACTCTCAAATCGGACGGCAGCGCGGTAACCGGCACCATGGTGAGTACGGAGGGTAAGGACCTGCCCATCAGCGACGGCAAACTGGACGGAGATACCATCTCTTTCTCCGTAGCATCCGAGTGGCAGGGCCAGCCGATCAAGCTGGTGGCGAAGGGAAAAGTCGCCGCCGACCAGATTCAGCTTCACATCGGCACCGACGACGGGGCCTGGGGCACGGATACGGCGCTCAAGCGCTCTTCCGGCAAGTGAGCGTGCGGCGGAATTCAATCGGCGTCGAACGCGGCGCAGGAGTCAACCATGGCGACAGTCATTGAAACGCGAAATCTCTCGAAGGAATACATTCGAGATGAATTTCACGTGGTGGCCCTGAAAGACGTGAACCTGGAAATTCACGAGGGCGAGTTTGTGGCGCTGATGGGTCCGTCGGGCTCAGGCAAGACGACGCTCTTGCACTTGATCGCCGCCATGGATACGCCGACGGACGGCGAGATCAGGGTGCTCGGCGACGACCTGCGGAGGCTCTCGGACAGCGAGATGGCACGCTGGCGGAATGAAAACGTCGGGTTTGTCTTCCAGCAGTTCAACCTGATCCCCGTGCTGACCGCCTTCGAGAATGTCGAGTTGCCGCTTAAACTCGCCAACCTGATCAAGCAGGAGCGGCGCGACCATGCCGTTACCGCCCTGAAGCTCGTCGGGCTCGGGGACAGGCTCGATCATTACCCGCGCCAGCTCTCCGGCGGTCAGGAACAGCGCGTGGCCATCGCGCGCGCCATCGTCACGGACCCCAGGCTGATCCTGGCCGACGAGCCCACCGGCAACCTGGACGCGGCCTCCGCCGAAGAAGTGCTCGACCTGCTGGCGCGTTTGAATCGCGACTTCGGCAAAACCATCGTGATGGTGACGCACGATCCGCACGCCGTGCGCCACGCTACCCTGACCCGCCACCTGGAGAAAGGCGAGCTCCTGCCGGCGGGCCAGGAAGTGGCGTGAAAGGCTGACGCCGGACGGCAGAAACTGCTCCTCCTTCCGGCTCCCGGCTGCTTGCCTCTGGCTCTTCCCTTACACCTGCAAATTCTTCAGATACTCGTAGCTGATCTTGGCGCTTTCCATCGGCGGCCCGTCGCACTTGTCCTGCTCGACGAAGTAGTGCTTCACGCCCGCTTCGGGCGCGGCCTGGAAGATTCGCTTCCAATCGATGGTTCCGCGACCTACTTCGGTGAACGCATCGCCGCCTTTGGAAATGTCCGTGGTGGGCGTGACGCCCGGCTTCATGTCCTTGAGGTGAAGAATGGGAATCCGGCCAGGGTAGCGCTTCATGTAATCGAGGGGGTCCTTGCCGGCTCTCGACACCCAGTAGCAATCCATCTCGAGCTGCACCAGCTTCGGATCGGTTTGCTGCAGCAGATAATCCAGCGCCAGTTGCCCATCTTCGAACGGTATGAAGTCCAGATTATGGTTGTGATAGCCGAACTGCAATCCGGCCTTTTGGCAGCTCGCGCCCACTTGATTGAAAGTCTCGGCCATCCACTTGTAGTCGTCCTCGCTAAAATGGGGGTTGAAGCCCTGGCCGGCAACTTGGAGGGTGGATTGCGCCGTGCCGGGACGATGTCCGGGAAAGGCGCAGATCATGTAGCTCACCCCGGCGTCCCGGAACGAGTCGATCAGCGGCGAGGTATCTTTCGCCAGGTCTTGAGCGCTGCAATGGCCACTCGGAGCCTTGAGACCCGCCGCTTCCACCATCTGCTTTAACTCCGCCGGCTTGTACTTGGCGAAACTGAATAGCTCGACTTCCTGGTAGCCGATGGCGGCCACCTGAGCCAGCGTACGCTTTGCGTCCGTCGTGAACTGCTGGCGCACCGTGTAGAGCTCGAGCCCTATCGGCAGGCCCAAAGGATTTGCGGCCAGGCGAGAGACGCGGCCCAAGGCTCCCACGGCCAACGCCGCCGCGCTTCCCCGCAAGAACTCTCGTCGATTGAATCGGCTCATGATCTGGCCTCCTCCGCGCAGACGTTTTGGATCCCAAAATTTCATCCGCCCGATGTTACCACCATCGCGCGCGCACGGCGCAAGGAAAGCAACGCCGATCTTCAATGGAGCCCACCAGATTCTTCCGTGGGTGCCCTTGGGGGCAGGGTCGGGCCGCTCTTCAACAACCTGGCAGGCTTGAAGTTTGTATGCTTGACAACAGCCGGTAGTATGATATAGTAACTGGGACGCAGGCGGTGAGCGCTTGTTTTGGCGCTCCGGCAACGCAGACTCCATGAGGCTTTGGATCGATGCCGCGCGAGAAAGTTGTGGCGCAGGCTTCCAGGCTGCCGGTTCCGGCCGGGACGGCTGGAAGTTGGGCAAACTCTCGGATTTGCTGTCGACGCTCGACGAGTACGCGGCCCAGGGGGCAAAGACGAAAATTAAAGAAATACATCCCACGATATTTATGAAAACAAATGACTTAAAAAATTGACTTGGCACATCCCACGATCTCTATGATAATAATACACTTAGCTTCATTTTGCCACGATGTTTATGAAAATAAATGACTTACTTGATGATGACCTCGCCCCAGCCGTCCGTTTTGCTTGAGATCTGCGGGTTCGGGGGTCGCTGAAAGCCGCGAGGACTTATAAAGATTCGAGCCGGACGAAATCCTGAGTAGTGGGTCAGGTTCCGGCGTATTTTGCGCCGCCATCAGTGGCGGCATGAAGCCGCCTCTACATCAACTAACCCTGTTGAATCAATAACATAGACGAAAGGAGGACGAAAAAAGTGCGCCTGGTTCACGAGTTAGGCGGAGAACCATACAGATTTATGATACTGAAAACAATAGCTTTACAACTCTCCACAGAGCCTGCCGTCTGACCGAGCCTCTCGACAAGCTCCTTGGGGGCGTGAGGCTGAGGTTGGCTCTCATAATAGGCCGCGTGTTAGCATGCCCCATGCCGGGCGGACGGAAGCCGTTATCAAAGCCCCAATCGGAAAAGTCGTCTGTGGCAGATCCGGCAGACGTTCGCTGGATGCGGGCGGCGATCCTCGAAGCCGAGCGGGCCGCCGCCGAAGACGAGGTTCCCGTCGGCGCCGTGGTTATTCAGGAGGGTCGACTGATTGCCCGCGCCCACAACCGGCCGGTCCGGCTGAACGACCCGACGGCTCACGCCGAGGTGCTGGCTCTGCGGCGCGCGGGCCGAAAGCTCGGCAACTACCGCCTGACCGGGTGCTGCCTGTATGTTACAATCGAGCCGTGCGCCATGTGCGCGAGCGCCCTGACGCATGCGCGTGTGAAGCGATTGGTCTTTGGCGCGCGCGATCCGAAGGCAGGGGCCGCGGGTTCCGCGCTTGAGGTCCTTAACCATCCGAAGTTCAACCATCGAGTGGAGGTCGCGCATGGCTTGCTGGAACAGGAGTGCTCGGCCTTATTACGTAAGTTCTTCCGACGCAAGCGACAGCGACTGAAGAGCTAAGAGCTGACCTGTGGCCACCGCGCTCGCTCACCGAGGGCTCACTCGACGCAGTGATTCACGACCCGAATGAATGCATTTCCCGGAGAGGTACCGAAGTGGTCATAACGGGGGCGCCTCGAAAGCGTCTTGCCTGCCAAAAGCGGGCACGTGGGTTCGAATCCCACCCTCTCCGCCAGATTATCTGATTTGTTTCCTTGCACTTAGCGCCCTCCATTTTCTCATGTACCTTTTACGTCCCCTTCGTTGTGCCAAAGGCTTCCAAAAAGCTTAGCGGAGTTTGTTAAGGGCGAGACCTCTTTGCGGGACGGCCATTTCACACAAAATTAATTTGACTGCTGATGATGGGGACTGTTAGGGTCTTTGGGGTTCGTCGAAGCCGACATTCTGTCTCTCCCTCGCTCCGCGATTTCTCTCAATGCTCCGGCCCACGACGACATCAGGCCTGTTGCGCTGCGAACGTTCGTAAGTAGGCGCATATCTCAACAGGGGAGGAGACCATGCTTCGATACCAGATATTTGCCTCGATGCTCCGAACTAGTGCGCTCGCTGTTCTCTTGGTTGTTTTGCCAGCAGGGTGGGCGAATGCGCAGGACCTCCCGTCGAACCCCTGCTTCGGGTCCAACAACCAGGCAACCAACCTGGGAGCTCTGCTTCAAAACACTAGCGCCTGTAACGTGGGCACAGGAAGCAGCTACGTGAGTTACACCTGGACTAGTTTCACCTGCCAGAGCGATCCCGGTTCAACCTGCCCGACCGCGGGTCAAATAACTGTAAGCCCGAACCCCTCTACCACTTGCAGCGACGATGATGGCTATAGTAACGACGAGGTCTATACAGTTTTCTATGTGCAGTCTCCAACACTACCCCTCAATGTCACCAGCAGTACGGACCCCCCTACAGGCCATTACTTCGAGATTACGATCAATGGAACAGTCACGATCAACGGAAACTCGTCGGGCACCCACAACAACTGGAACTGGCCCCACTTTTGCGGCGGGAACGGCCAGTCCCAATCTGGGGTGGAGGACAATATTACCCATGTGTATTGTGGGGGCCCCCCCAACAACTGTGTTAGTTCGTTGGCTGGAAAGAGCGAGGTCGAATGCAACTCCATGGACCGGGGGGAGGGTGTCCCAGAGTTCGTTGGAGCTTGAGCGACGGCTGTTTTCATTTTACGCCGCTTTCTCCTTCAAGGGCTCCTCAGTTCGACCCAGCGCCACTTTCAGTCTCCAGAGGTCCCGGTAGCCCATGAGGCGTCGAAAGTT
>DATDGR010000117.1:0-2814 GCA_036521995.1 Terriglobia bacterium
ATCCAGCCGCCGGCACCTCGTACCGCGCGCGTGAGCCCGTAATCGTCGCTAACCGTCGCGGCCCAGTAGCCCTCAGCCACTCGGAGCCGGCGGAAGTCGGCAACGCGAATCGCCATCGACCCGCCCCAGGCAAAGTTGCGCCGGTGCTCGCCGAGCAGCGTGGCGATCGATGTGTCCCAGGCGGCGCGAAACCGCGAGGCGAAGGTCGGGCCCGGAAGGTACCAGCGAAAGCCGGTGCTGACCGTGACGGCCGGGTCCGCCAGAGGTCCGACGAGGGAGCGAAGCCAGTCCCCTCGCAAACGGACATCAGCGTCCGCGAAAACCAGCACTTGAGCGGCGGACGAAACCTCCTTCAGGGCGCCCAGAAGATTGTTCACCTTTTCTCCTCGACCCGGTGAGATGCCTGCGATCACCTGCTTGACATCGCGCGGACCGCGACCGGCCGCAGGCTGGTAGGCTCGAAGCCGGTCGGTCAGGCAGGCATGGGCGGGGTCGCTTTCCAGGGCCAGGGTGAAGATGAGGCTGAAGTCCGGATAATCCTGAGTGAGGAGGCTCTGGATGTAGGCTCCAAACCCTGCCTCGATTCCCTTGACGGGCACGATGACCGCCGCCGGAGGATGAAAGTCGGGACGGGACGCGCGCAGGCTGCGCCGCACATGCGCGAGAAAACGATAGCCGTCACGGAGTGAGACCAGGCTCTGAATCGCGAGCAGAGCCGCCAGCGCCAGGAAGATCTTGAAGAGCAGAGGCATAACGGGACGCCGGCCCGAGCCTTCATGAGCGATGCCACCTCAGCGGTCGTGAAGGGCCCGACCTAGCCGAACTCCGAGGGTGAAAGCTCGTGGAAGTCGGCGAGTTCGAGCCGCAAGTTTCCAGGATTGGTGGCGTAAGTAAGCCCCGTCCAAAGATCGATCACCCCGTCGCGAATCAGCCGCTCGATCTCGGCGTCAAAGTGCTGCATTCCTTCGAGCGTGCCGTCCCGCATGGCGTCGATCAAGGTCTTCCCCTGGCTCTCGCCTTTTTCAATATACTCACGCGTGCGGATGGTGGCCTTGAGAACCTCAATGGCGGCCACGCGCCCGCGCCCATCTTTGCGAGGGATCAGGCGCTGGGAAAGGATGTAGCGGAAGCTCTTCGCCAGGCGGTGGCGAACCATGTCCTGATCGCCCAGGGGAAAGACCCCTACGATGCGCTCCACGGTCTTGGAGGCATCGATGGTGTGCAGCGTGGAGAAGACCAGGTGGCCGGTCTCGGCCGCCTCCAGAGCGATCTCAATGGTTTCGCGGTCGCGCATTTCGCCCACCAGGATTACCTTCGGCGCCTGGCGCAGGGCGGCACGCAGGGCCAGGGCGAACGTCGGAGTATCGCTGTGCAGCTCGCGCTGGTGAACCGTGGACTTCTGGTGAGAGTGGAGAAACTCGATGGGATCTTCGATGGTGATGATGTGATAGGCCTTCTCGCGGTTGACCTTGTCAACGAGCGCCGCCAGCGTGGAGGACTTACCGGAGCCGGTTGGCCCCGTGACCAGCACGATGCCGTTGATGAGCCCGGCGATCTCGGTCAATTGAGGCGGCAGTCCGAGAGACTGAAGGCTTGGAATCGGCGAAGGGATCACGCGCAGGACAATGGCCCGTGAGCCGCGCTGGGTAAAGACGTTCACGCGGAAGCGGGAGAGCGAGGCGACGCTGTAGGAGATATCACACGATCCCTCCTGCGCCAGCTTTTCGACGGCCGTGCTGTTGGAACCGATCAGTTCCGAGCTGAGCCGCGCCGTATCGTCCGCGGTCAGCAGGCTCAAGCCCGGCACCTGGACGGGCACCAGATCTCCACTCACTTCCACCTGAGGCGGCCGGCCCGGCGAGAACAAGATGTCGCTCGCGCTGCCATGAGCGGCCAGAACTGTCTTGAGAATCTCGGGTACGGTGAGGGTTGCGCCCAAGGTCGACTCCAGCGGTCAGTATACCTGAGCTGGCCGGTGATTTCTGGCTTGGCTTCTCAGCAGGCGGCGGACTCCAGAACGGCCTGCAACGAAGGCCGGAGGCGTTCGAGAGCCTGCTCCAGACGTTTGAAAGCTGCGGGCATCCCTTGCCGCCCGGCTTCGCGAGCCAGCTCCTCGAGCTCGGCGGCCAGGCCCCAGGCTTCGTTGGCGGCCAGACTCGCCAGCGATCCCTTGAGCGCATGGGCCGCGCGTTCTGTCGCCTTCATGTCGCCTCTGGCGCTCGCCTGCCACACCTCGGCCAGCATCGGCGCACAGCATTCCAGGAATATACCAATCACTTCGCGCAGGAGTTCCCAGTCCCCCTCAACCCGGTCGAGCGCCACCGCCCGATCGAAAACCAGGGGTTCCGCGTCGTCGGAGCTCAAAAGGCTCCCCGCGAATGCGGCTTGATTACCCATATTAAGGTCCACGTTGGAGGTCCGGCCCGAGGACACCGTCTTCGGCCTTGCCGGTAAGCTCATCGGCGACCTCATGGCTCGGCTTGAGGCTGATTTTCGTCTGGGCTGCTGAGGGTAGTCCGGGCCCGCCTTCCGTCCGCTCGGACCGATTCTCATTGACCGGTAACTTCAGCAGCCGATTTCGTATCAGATTGATTCTGAGTCACCTCCCGGCTTTGTTTGTCAGGCCTCGGCTCCAGCAGCCAAGCATCCGCCGCCCGTCAAGTACTTTTGTGTCTTTCTGATTGATTTCTTTCGGGTTGCGCTGTTTGGCCCATGTCGGGTTCGTTTTGGGTTCGTATCGGGTTCGTTTAGGTTCGTTTCTTTCAAGCCCACAAACCGTCTGCTGATTCTCAAGGGTTTGTGGAATCAGCCCTC
>DATDGR010000118.1:0-1556 GCA_036521995.1 Terriglobia bacterium
TGCAGGCCGACTCCGGGGGACCTTCCCCCATCTTCGATAAAGCACCGCCTCGTCTCATGTTGAGACGGGGCGTTCACAGCACACGACCTCCTCGTAGATCGCATTCAGCAGCGCAGTGGTGGCCCGTTGGACAACCTTGTCCTCAAGGGCGGCGACGGCCAACGGACGCTGCCGCCCATCGGGCTTCGGAATGTACCGACGCCGCGAGGGCTGCGCCCGATAGGCTCCCCGATGGACCCGATCGCTCAAATCTTCGATCCTGCGATCGAGATCGGCTTCGTAGTCCTGCCACGTCACCCCGTCGACGCCCGCAGCCGCGTCCCGCTTCAGCGCGAAGAACGCGGTACGGAGCATTGCCGAGTTGATGTGGTGGAAGAGCGCGGTGAACCGCTCCTTCCTCCTTTGCTTTGCGGCTTGCCGTACGCGCTCCAGCGCCTGTGACACGCTATCCCGGTCCTGCGCCCGGCGCGTGCTTTGCTGGCCCGCGTTCCCCTCGGTTCCCGCCCTTCGCTCCACCCGCTCCGCCGCCGGTTGCCCGGCATTGTTCGCAGGCTTCTTCGCTACTATGGCAGGATCAGACTTCTCGCGGCCGTGCATCATCGGCTTCGGCTCCTCGCCTTCCCGATGCGGACCAATCGCGGCATGCCGCCTTGGTCAGCCACGAGACCTCCCGGTTCCCGAACAAAGAGTGTCTGCACATGCCAGGGTCTCCGACCACGCCGGGTCGTCGGAGAGCTTGCGATAGCGTGCCCCTTCGTGTGGCCTTCCGCGTATCGGACGGCGTCGGCACCCGGAATATCGGCCTTTTCGTGGCTCAATGGCTGGCCTGCGCACTCCCCTGTCAACGCTTCACGTACGGCCTCACGACCGCCCGCGCATGACTCGGGGCCGATGTGGATGTCGGGTAGAGGTGCCAGTTGCCCGGCACCTCCCCCATAGATCCCACCGTGCAGCTTTCCCGCAGTGGGCTCTCGTCGAAGGTCAAACGCGATCTTGGGTTTGGACGCCACGATCCGCAGGCTCGCTGCTTCTGTGACATGCTGAGCCCGGCACTGCGTCCGGAGCATGCGTTGCTGCTTACCTTCCCTTCGACCGGCCGCCTTCCCTCCGCCATCTCCGCCGCCGATTTCAGTCGGCTTTGTTCGATGCTTCAACAGTACTACGCAGCCGTCCGACTCCTCGTCTGTTCCTCGACAGCTTCGTCTCCTCGACTTCCTGTCGCGGCCCGGGATCGCTCAAGCGACTGCGGGCCAAACGAGGTCTCCCAGGTTCCGACGCGATCCGTTCGTCCGTGATGTGGCCTCAGACCCCGGCAGGGCGACGGTTCCTCGCGTAACGGCACCGCACATGTTGCCTTCGGCAGTAGCGACAGCCTCGGCCCCTGCGACTTCAAGGATTTCGTGGCTCAATCCCACACCCCAAACGATCACTGTGTACGCTTCGCCGTGGTCGTCACCTTCCACGACGCAACACTCGTTACCAGGCGGGCGCTACCCCTTTCCCGGACCGGACTTTCACCGGCTGGACCGCGCCAGCTTTGCCTGGCGCACCGCTAC
>DATDGR010000119.1:0-35536 GCA_036521995.1 Terriglobia bacterium
GCGCTCGACGACGGCTGACGATCAGGGCCGCTACCAGATTCATGGACTGCAGCCGGGGCAGTTCGAGATTCGAGCGGCAAAACAAGGGTTCTCCGAACAAACACGCACGGGAATCAGCTTGGCGGTTGGCCAGGGCGCGACGGTCGACGTTAAGATGCAGCCGAAGGCCCCCGACGCCTGCGCCAGCGGCCACGAGTTCGCCGCCACCGATTGCGCGCTGACCTGGCACGGCGTCACGCTGTTCGGTGCGTATGACGTCGGCCTGGGCTGGGTCAGCCACGGCTTACCGGTAAACGGCTATAACTACGAAGGCGAATCTCTGGTGAACCGAAATGGCAATCACTCTCGATTCCTCGTCGCGCCGAACGACCTGCAGCAGACGGGTCTGGGCGTCAGGGGCAAGGAAGAGTTCATGCCTGGCTGGTCCGTTGTGTTCAACGCTTCAACTGGCGTCAATCCGCAGTCCGGCCTGCTCGCCAACGCGTCGGCCACCATGACCATCAACAACGGCCTTCCCAGGAGCAGCTATTCGTTCGCCATCGACGGCGCGCGCGCGGGCCAACCCTTCAATGACGAATCCTATGTCGGTATATCGTCTGCGCATTTCGGCACGCTGACCTTCGGTCGTCAGCGCGCTCTCGGCACCGATGCGATGCTCCTTTACGATCCGGCCGGAGGTGGCTATGCCTTTTCGTACATCGGATATAACGGCACGATGGCCGGCGGTGGCGACACCGATGACAGCCGTTGGGACGATGCCCTGAAGTATCGCCTCACCTATGGCCCGGTCCATTTCGGCGCGATGTATAAATTCGCCAATGGGTCTGGCGGCTGCTACTCGGCCTCCGCAACCTGGACTGCCGCCACATGTACGCCGGAATCGGCGCACAACAACGCCTATGGATTCGACGTCGGCGGAGGCTACGGCAAGTTCTCCGCCGACGTCGTCTTCCAACATTACAACCAGGCGATCAGCGTATTGAACCCCTTGCTGGGGCCCCAGAGTCCGACGCAGTCATATCAGTCGACCACGAACAGCATCAATACAAACCCCATCACCGGGGGCAATCTGATCGACACGAACGACACCGTCTATGGCATCGTGACCGACAACAGCGCCATTATGGGCGCTGTCAAGTATACGTGGGACCCGCTCAAGTTCTTTGCCGGCTACGAATACATCTGGCAGAATAACCCGACGGACCCCTTGGGCGTTGGCGCCACGGACCAGGGCGGTTATATCATGAGCGGAGTCGAAGACAACAATCTTGATTCTGAAAAGTTGGTGCAGATCTGGTGGACGGGCGTGAAGTACACCTACCGCAGCAAAACCGACTTCACTTTGTCCTGGTATCAACAGCGGCAGAACGACTTCCGTGTTCCGCCGACCTGCTCGCCCGAAGCCGGTTTTCGCAGTTCCTGCTCGGGCACCCTCAATGAGGTGTCGCTCTATGCGGATCATCACTTCACCAAGCGTTTCGACGCTTTTGCCGGAATTGCGTATTCCTACGTGAGCGGCGGTCTGGCCATCGCCATTCCTCATGGCCCCGGCGTCCCCTATAACTACGACAACAACCTTGCTCCGACAGTCGGTGGTCGTTTCACCTTCTGAGCGCTTTCTGATCGTGCGTGGACACCCTTTTGCAGTCTCCATTTCAGCGCCTTCACCCGCCGCCACATCGGCGCCGCGCGCACGGGCGACGCATCGCCGGCCGCCATCCAATGTCAGAAATTGACCGCGAGAACTTGGGTGTCCATTCCCGGGTGGCGATGACATCGCTTCTTATGTCGTCGCCAGGCCCGCGAGCCAAAGCCAAACGGGGCACGTGCCACCACGACGGCCTCACTCTTATGGCCACAATCACCTTCACGACCCGACTGCGAACGTCTACCGGCTCGCTCGCATTTTGGGCTCTGACCGATTCAAACTTCCAGGCACCACAACTCCATGAAACGCGGCCCTGTGAGCCAGCCGGGCGATTGGCCGGGTCGAAGCTGGCGTTTCTATTATCGGGAAAGCAGCTCGATTTTGGCGATGGACCCTGTGGCTCGAGATGGGGAAAAGAAAAGGGCCGACGACATAAAAGCGATGTCGTCGCCACCCATGGTGGCCAGAGTTCGCGGTGACGGCGCTACTCCGATCGCAGAGCCGCCATGGGATCGATGCGAGAAGCCCGACGGGCCGGTAGCAGGGCTGCCGCGATGCTCAGCGCCAGCAGCGCGACGGCGACAGCAACGTACGTCGCGGCGTCCAGCGGCTTGACGCCGTACAAAAAGGCGCGAAGCAGACGTCCTGCTGCCAACGCTGCGAGCAAGCCAAGTGCGAGACCTGCCAGAGCCAATATCGAGCCCTGTCGCAAAATCATGCGTAGAATTGACCTGTTGGTGGCGCCCAGCGCCATGCGAACGCCGATTTCACGCCGCCGTTGGCCGACCAACTGCGAGAGCACTCCATAGAGACCCGTCAGTACCATCAGGATTGCAACACCGGCGAAGGAGCCTGTCAGATACAGGCCCAGCCGCTGGTTGAACGTCGCATCGTCCAGGGCCACTTGGAGGGAGCGGAAGTGGTCGACTGCGTAACCGGGAGCCAATTGCCGAAAAATCTGGCGGATGGCATTCGTCAGCTCCTGATGGCCTCGAGTCCTGACGAAGTAGTTTGTACCGGATGCGAAGAAGAAGTAGCGCGGGTCGCTTGTTGGAACTTGCTGATAGGCTAGCAGCACCTCAGGATCCGGGGCTCGAGTCACGATGTGTTGTCGCGCGTCTCCCAATACGCCAACGATTGTGTAATTGTTTTTCATCGTCGGCGAGCTGTGCGCGGGATAGGCAATCTGTTCACCTATGGGATCTTGGCCGGGAGCGAGACGCCTTGCGAGGGTCTCATTCACCACAGCGACCAACGGGCTTCCGGCGGTGTCTTCATCGGAGATCATCCGGCCCTTGATGAGGGGTACTCCCATGGCGCGAGCATAATCCGGCGATACGTAGCATATCTGGGCTGCGATCAACCCGTGCTGCTGGCTCTCAGGGACTCCAGGAGGACGAATCATGGCGAACCCAGTCTCGCCATCAAACGGCGTCCACGAGCCTAGGGCTACATCCACAACGCCGGGCAGTTGACGAAGGCGGTCCAGAACCGGTTGATAAACTCGAGTTACAACTGACTGGGCTTGCGGAGCAGTTCCTGAGCTCCGGGCGGCAAGCCATCCGAAATATCCTGGCGCATTCGCGGGCGTAGCGGCAAAAGTGGTCACCTGCTGAAGATCGAAACCGAAGTGGATGTGTTCAAGGTTGTAAAGGGTGTGAAACATCAGTCCGGCTGAGACCAGCAGGACGGCCGAAAGGGCCACTTCGCCGGCCACCATCCATTGGCTCAGCCGCAATCGCTTTCTTCCTGTGATCGATCCTCCGGAAGCTTCCCGCAGCGCTTCCTCAGGAGCGCTGCGCGTCGCGAGGAGCGCAGGAGCCAGGGACGAGAGAATTGTTGCGATGGCCGCAATGACTGCCAGCATCGCGAACACCGGGACACGCAATTCGATCTCATCGGCACGGGGAATGAAGTTGGGCGGGAGGCGATGCACGGCGGCGAGCAAAACCGATGCAAATCCAAGACCGGTTACGGTTCCCGCGATCGCCAGGACGGCGCCTTCCGCCATCAACTGACTCACGAGCCGGCCCCGTCCTGCTCCGATCGCAGCCCGAACCGCCAACTCCTGGCGGCGCACTTGGTGACGGGCGAGTTGCAAATTCGACACGTTTACGCAGGCGATCAGCAGAACGAGAACGAGCGCGCCGGCCAGAGCTAGTAATGCCGGTCGCACCGCGCCGGTCATGACATCGCGGCAAGGCTCCACGATGAACTTGGCGCTTTTGGCGCATTCTTGATTTTGATTGCAGACGTCCAGCGCGAAGGTGCCCAGTTCCGCCTGCGCGGCCTGCCGGGACACACCAGGTCTCAGGATTCCAGCTAGGTCAAAATCTTCGTCGGCGCGGCTTGGCAGCCATACACCCGAAGTGACGACCTCAGCTTGCAGGACTAACAGATCAAGCAAGCTGTCCGGGAGGACGCCCACCACCGTGTAGGGCGCGCCCCCGATGCGAACTTGCCGTCTTAGAATTTGCGGGTCTGAACCAAAGTGATCACGCCAAAGTTTTGCGCTCAGCAGAACCACCGGCGCGGCGCCTGACTGGTAGTCCTTGCTATCGAAGGCTCGGCCCAACACGGGATGGACGGCCAGCCCATCCAAGCCACTGGGTGTAATGGTCGCCCTGCCAACTTTCTGACCACCCTGCGGGGTCTGAATAACTGTCCAGTCCCAAGCGCCGATGCCTATGATGTCTTCAAATGAAAGAGAGCGAGTGCGTAATTCACGATAGGTCGACCACGACACGGGGTTCTGATCGGGATCTCCGAAGTGGGAATCGAGATAACCTATTTTTATTGAGACCAAGCGCTTGGCATCGCGAAACGGCAGAGGTTGAATGAGAACGCTGTCAATCACCGTGAACATGGCCGTGTTGGCGCCGATTCCGAGCGCCAGCATAATGATGGCCAGCGCCGCAAAGCTGGAATTCTTACGCAACTGGCGCAAAGTGTAGCGGACGTCCTGAAGCAGGCGTTCGGCCCAGCCCCATCCCCACATTTCGCGCGTGACCTCTTTCACCAACAATGCGTTCCCGAACTCGCGCTGGACGGCTTGTCGTGCTTCATCGCCGCTTTCGCCGGATTCCATCCGGTCGCGAGCAGCCATCTCCAGGTGACTCCGGATTTCCTCTTCGAGCTCACGCTCACGCCGGCGGCGGAAAATCCAATCGAGAAGGCTCATAGCGGTTCCTCGCTCTTGGCAGGGTTCAGAACGCCCCCGATCGCAGTGACGAACTGCTGCCAGCGGCGACGTTCTGAAAGCAATTGCTTCCTTCCCGAAGACGTAAGCCGGTAGTACTTCGCCCGCTGATTGGATTCGGTCTTACGCCATTCCGACTCCAGCCAACCCTGGCGTTCGAGGCGGTGAAGGGCCGGGTAGAGCGAACCGGTTTCCACTTGAAATGTGTCACGGGAACACGCCCGGATGGCATGGCCGATGGCGTAACCGTGCTGCGGGCCCCATTGCAGGGTCTGGAGAATGAGCATGTCCAGCGTGCCCTGCATCAGTTCGATCCGATTCTGATAGCGCTCTCTATTCACCCTAGGCCGTAGACATTCTACATCCTGGGCTGGACCGCGTCTACGTTTTGATTGACCAAGCAACGAGGATTAGAGGAGGACGAGAAAATGCATGCTCCAAACTGAAGAGATTGAGCGGACCGTAATCGAGATCGATGATGTCGACGGCTGGAACGCCGAGATCGAGAAACGGGATGTGGTTTGTTGGTTGGCTTCAGATGCGGCCGGGTTCGCTCCTCTAGTTCCGGTGCGTAGCGCTGAACCCATCGCCAGACCGTCGTGTGGTCGATCTCCAAGCCTCGCTCGACCAACAGTTCCTGGACCTCACGATACGAAAGGGAGTAGCAAAGATACCAGCGAACGGCACAAAGAATGACCTTGGGTGTGAAGTGCCGCCACTTGAAGATCGCCGAGGGCTGCGGGTTAGCCATGATCGGTCAAGCATAACAATGCAGCCTCCCAGCAGGGTTTTTTGCAACACATTTTAAGAACGTGCGCCTAAGTCCGGGTCAAGTCAAGGAGGGTTGCAACTCTCCGAGCAGGCAAAATCCCGCGGCTGACCTTCCGCCAATTCCGTCCTCAGCGCCCCATAGGATCAATCGAAGCCGCCAATCAGAGGGGTTGCAGTCGTCGTTTCGTCTTCATCATCTAGCGTTTGTCTTTCTCCAATCTTCCCAATCCTTCGTTGTGGCCTTGACCATCGCCGCTGCCGCCTGATGCAGCCAGCTCCCGCTCCGCCTCTTCAGATCGGGAAGCAATGTCTTGACCGCTCGGCTGCGGGCCAGGTGAATGTTGGCCGTTTCATGTCCCATCTCGAGCAGCAGGCGGGACTCGTCCCGCTCTTTCGGCAGCGAGGCCAGTTCAACTCGCGAGCAGTCCGGAGCCAGGCGACGCACGATCCAGCGGCCCTGGAGATGGACAAAGGGATCGGGCGAGCGCACAGAATTAGCCAGCAGTTCCTCGCAGAGAATGCCCTTTGAGCTTGCTGGCCGGAGCGCCCAGAGATAAGCAGAGGGAGCCAGCGCCTTGGCCTCGCGCGCGACCTTGCCGCCGCGCCAGTCTGCCAGCGCCACGTAGCGCTGGCGCCCGAGGCTCCCGAGTCCCGCGACGCGGTGCGCCAGGCGATAACGCAAGCCCTTCTCGGGCATCAACCGTTGCAGGGCGCGGACTGCGCTCCTCGGAACCTTGCCCTCGAAGGTTGAGAGGGCGTCCATCTTTTGCCAGTAGCGGGCCGGATCACGCAAGTCACTCATCGCAAGCTGCCGAAGCCACTGGTGGTGCTCTCCGAGCACAATGGGCGCTCCCCCTTTCTCAAGTCCATCCCGATAGCCCGTCAGAATCGATTCACACGCGTCTTTGACGTCCATGGTGAGGTGGTTCGCGGCGATGGCGAGGTGAGCGCTCGTGGCCAGGCGCACCAGGTCGATGGTGTAGGGCATCGAGCAGACCTCGTCGAAATCGTTCACGCCCCACACCAGGCGTCCTTCAATGTCCCGCCAGGTGCCAAAATTCTCAACATGGAGATCACCGACGGCCAGCACCACGGGCGCGCGGGCCAAGTCAGGACAGACCTTGGGCCAGAGCTGACACCACCGATAGAAGGTGGCCCGCAGGAAGCTGAAAATATCAGCCGCCATCGCTTGATGCTTGAGCTCAAGATCGGCCTTGACAAGAGGCATCCGGCGGCCGAGCCAGCTCTCATACTTCTCGGTAGCTTTCTTGATTTTCATCTTGCGCTCGAGCAGCCCGATCCCTGCGCTTCCGGCCGAATAGAAGGTGAGTCGGCTTGACAAGCCGGACGGCGCCACAGTGGCCGAGTTAACCTGTCAGACAATAAGGTCTGAGTCTCTTGTTACAGCTCAGTGAGGGTGTTAGCATTTTGTTGGTTATGAAAAATCAAGTCTGTACTTTCTGCGGGTCCTCAAAGAGCACGCGGTCGCCGAGCGGCGAGCATCTCCTCTGCGTTAGCTGCCAGCATGTCATCGTCGTTAAGCCTGGCAGAAAGATGCCGAAGCGCCCGATCGGCAGTGGACGCGGTCGTTCAAAGTCGGTGACAGCGTCGCAATCAAACGCGTAGGTCTCGCTACAAACCAAGCTCGGCAGTTCGGCGCGGGAGGAAATGCCTCTCACGCCGGGCGGCGCAGGAGTGTAACCCCTTCCGGGGTCAAGATGGGCGTCCACCGGCCTCGAGCGCCATCTCTCGCGCTGTCTTAAGGTTTTGCACTGGCTCGCCCGTGGGCAGGAATTCCATCGCCACGTAACGGTCGTAGCCTAATTGCCCAAGCTTCTTGTAGATATTCGTGTAGTTGATCTCGCCCGTGCCCGGTTCATGTCTTCCCGGTACGTCGGCGATATGGAACAGATCAACCAGAGCGATGTTCTTCTCCATCTTTTCAATCAGGTTTCCCTCTGAAATCTGCTCGTGAAAGAAGTCGTATAGGAATCTCACCTGAGGGTGATTGACCTCCTTGATCACCTCAAACCCCTCGGCAACTGAGGTCAGAAAGTACTTTGGGTTCTCCTCAGGGTCGATGTTCTCTAGCAGGACTTTCGCCGGCCTGCCTTGAACCAGCTCCGCGGCTCTTTTCAGGCCTTCAACACAGCTAGCGTGCATCGCTTCGTGGCTGAGGCCCGGAACCTTGTTTCCCGACAGCACAATCAAGGCCGGGCATTCGAGCTTCTCCATGGTGATCAGCAGATCCTTGACCTCGGCGAGGAAGGCCTCTCGATCCCCCGGATTCGTGAGACTGCGCTCCACACCCGAGGTGGCATCGAAGCTGATCCCCAGCTCTTGACGCCTCTTGGCCACGTTCTTGTAGTCCTGTTCCGACCACTTCTTGAATTCGCCTACCAGTTCCACGTTGGTGTACCCCGCGCTGGCCACCTTCTCCAGGCGCTGCTCGAACGGCAGGTTGCGAAACACGGTCCAGAGCATCACCGACAACTTGAAGGGAGCACTCGAGCCAGCTTTGGACGGCACGCCCGGCGACGCCGCACCGGCCTGGGCGCCGTTTTCGAGAGCCCTCGCGCCCAGCGCTCCCAGTGCCAGGTTTCGGGTGAAATGGCGACGGTCCATCAGATGTCTCCTGTTCGCGCCTGCTTCGCCAAGTAGTCACAGCCGCGGCAGGCCAGCGCCATCATGGTGAGGGTAGGATTCTGATTGCCAATCGATACGAACCCGCTCCCGTCCAGTACAAATAGGTTCTTGACGTCGTGAGCCTGACCGTATTTGTTCAGCACGGACTTTTTCGGATCATTGCCCATGCGCGCCACCCCGCATTCGTGGATAGCGTGGCCGAACGGGCTGATACTGGCTTCAATGCTGATGTTCTTGGCGCCGGCGGCTTCCAGCATTTCGGCGGCGTCGGTCGCCATCTGGCGGCCCAATTTCTTCTCGTTCTCGCCGTAAGCCGCGTTGAAATGCAGCGTGGGAATGCCCCACGCGTCCACCAGGCTCTTGTCGAGCTCGCAGGTATTCTCCCAGCGCGGCAGGCACTCCCCAAAGCCGCCCAACCCGACGCCGTATTCGCCCTGACGCACTGCCAGCTTGAAGCCGCGCCCGTAACCTTCAGCGCTGAAGTTCCAGTCTGGCCCCGCTCCGCCCTGGTAGCCGTAACCGCGGATGAAGTCGGGATCACGATCCGTCACGTTGCGAAAGCGAATCACGTAAATTCCATTGGGCCGCTGCGGCGGACCCGCCCAGGGGCGCGGATCAATCTCAGGCAGCGTCCCGGAAGCGCCAAAACCGGTGACGTGGTCCATCAGGTAGTGGCCGAGCGCCCCACTCGAGTTGGCCAGGCCGTTAGGAAATTGCCGGTTAGCGGAGTTGAACAGAATCCGGCACGACTCGAGCGACTGCGCGCACAGCACCACGGCTTTCGCCCGCAATTCGCGCGTCTGCCGCGTGAGCCGGTGCACATAGCGGACGCCTGTGGCCTTGGTGGTCTCGGGATCCGCGGTCACCTGACTGACCACGGCGTCGGTGAAGAGCGTCAGCTTGCCCGTGGCCTCAGCGGCGGCGATGGTGGTGGTCGGGCTGTTGAAGTAAGAATGGGTGATGCAGCCCCGCTCGCACGGACCACAATAGTGGCAGGGGGCGCGGCCGTTGAGGGGAGCCGTGAGATTGGCCGTCCGGCCTATGGTCACCGTGCGGCCGAACTTGTCCTTTACCGCCTTGCGCAGTGCCACCTCGCCGCAGCTCAGGGTCATGGGCGGCAGGAACTGGCCGTCGGGAAGCTGCGGTACGTTTTCGGCTGCGCCGCTCACCCCCACGAATCGCTCCGCCCGGTCGTACCAGGGCGCCAGTTCCTCGTAACTGAGCGGCCAGTCCTCACCGTACCCGTCGTGGCTCGCGGCCTTGAAATCCAGATCGCTCAGCCGGTAGCTTTGCCGGCCCCACACCAGCGACCGCCCGCCCAGGATGCGGGCCCGGAACCAGTTGAAAGGCTTGCCGGGCTCGGTCGTGTAAGGGCTGTCGTAATCGTTCACGAACCAGTCGTAGTTGTACTCCATGCAGGCGTAACAGCGCGCCTGGATGGGGCGGGTGCGGGTGATCTCCGGCGAGAAGCCGCGATACTTGATCTGATAGGGAGCCAGGTGCTCGGTGAAGTCCTTCTCCGGCACCAAGTTGCGTCCGGCCTCCACCAGTGCCACCCGCAAGCCGGCCTCGGTCAGCTCTTTGGCGACCCAACCGCCGGTGGCCCCGGAGCCCACCACAATGGCGTCGAAGACTTCGGTTGAACCCCGCAACGAATTGCCCAGCACCACGCCTCCTCAAGGACCGATTATCATACTCCCAGTCGACGCCCGACGTCGCACTTTTAAGTCGGAAGCCCGATGCCTCCGAACAGAAGAGCGACGCTGGCTTCGGGAATAACATTTCGCTTGGGGCATTATCAGGGTGTAAGCTCTGAATCAGATCACAAGGTTTCAGGGGAGTCGGGTCGAGTGAAGCGCTTGGAGATGAGACTGAAGCACCCGATGGCCATCCGCTGGTGCCACTGGGTGAACTTTCCCGTGTTGGCGCTGATGATCTGGAGTGGGCTCTGGATCTATTGGGCCAACGACGTCTATCGCCTCGGACTGGGCTCCGTAACGCTTTTCAAGTTCTTTCCCCGGAGCTTCTACGGCGCCTTTGGACTGAGTCATCGGTTGGCCCAGGGCATGGCCTGGCACTTCTTCTTCATGTGGTTTTTCGTGATTAATGGGATCGTTTATGTGATCTATACGATCTTGTCCGGCGAATGGCGCTACCTGGTTCCCAACCGGCAGTCCTTTCGCGAGGCTATTCTTGTCACCCTACATGACTTGGGGCTGTGGAAAGGAAAGCTGCCGGAGCGAAAATTCAACGGCGCTCAGCAGATCGCTTATACCGCGATCATTCTCATGGGACTTGGCTCCATGATCACAGGCCTCGCCATCTACAAACCCACCCAACTGGCCTGGCTCGATCTCTGGTTGGGGGGATACCAGGCGGCGCGCTTTGAACATTTCCTGCTCACCCTGGGTTACGTGCTCTTTTTCGTGGTTCATATCGCCCAGGTGATTCGTGCCGGCTGGAACAATTTCCGGGCCATGGTCAGCGGTTACGAACTCGCATCCCTCGAGGAGGCGCCGCATGAGTGAAAACAACCCGTCGAACGCCAGCCATCAGCCTGCGGCTCCGGAAGAGGCGTCCGCGGTGGATTCGATGGCGGCGGGGGTGGAGACGCCCAAGATCGCCCACGCTGCCAGCGTCGAACCGGCGGAGAAGCCAAGCCCGGAAGCCCCGGAGGTTAGTCTTCCGGACTCGAAGGAGCTCGAGGCCTGGAACCAGCAGGTTCGACGCCGGATGCGGCAGAGGACTCGCCGCAGTCTTCTGGGGTTCGGAGCGGCCGCCCTGGCCGGATTCGGCGCTTTTGAATGGCTCACGAGCCGGCGCGAAATCGATGACGTGCCCTGGCCGTTCCGCAAAATACTGGAAGTGAATGAGCAGCTCGCGCGTGATTACTTCAGCACGAGCCGGACCGCGCCCATGTTAGACCCCGGGCAGATGGGCCGCGATCGACTCAACGGCGATCTTGGACTTGGTCGTGACTTCGAGATCTCGAAATGGCAGTTGCAGGTTGCAGGACTCGCCGCCCAGGATGAGCCTCTCGCTCTCGGTCTCGACGCCATCAAGAAGCTGCCGCGCATGGAGATGACCACCGAGTTCAAGTGCATCGAGGGCTGGAGCGTGGTCTTTCAGTGGGCCGGCGCGCGCTTCACGGACTTCATGCAGGCTTATCCGCCCAAGACGCAGAGTGGCGACGATTTCAGCCTCGATGATCCCGAGGACCTGCCCCCTTACGTCAGCATGTCGACGCCGGACGGCGGCTACTACGTCGGCCTCGAGATGGAGAGCATGCTGCATCCGCAGACGTTGCTTTGTTACGAGCAGGACGGCAAGCCCCTGACGCTGGAACATGGCGCGCCGTTGCGACTGGTGATTCCCGTGAAGTATGGTGTGAAGAATCTGAAGCGCATCGGGGCCATTAGCTACACCAGCCTCCGGCCGGCGGACTATTGGGCCGAGCAAGGTTACGACTGGTATATCGGGCTTTAACCATGGAGGTGCGGAGATGGCAAGATTCAGGCATTTTGCGGTCTGGGCAGCGGCGATTTTGATTCTGGCCCCGCTGGCGGCGGCACAAACTTATCGCATCACGGATTTGGGCACGTTTCCGGGGGGCGACCTCAGTCAGGGCCAGGCGATCAACGGGCGGGGTCAGATCGCGGGCTATGCACAATTCAAGAATGGCGACGACCACGCGTTTTTCTGGGATCAACGCATTGGCTTGAGAAACCTTCCCGCGATCCCTCCGCAGGGTCATTTCGCATTTGCCCAGGCCATCAATGCCCTCGGATTGGTGGTGGGCTATTCCACCTACGACGAACTGGAGAATGAACACGCCGTCCTCTGGGGTGGAGGGAATCTGTTGGATCTGGGCGCCCTGCCGGGCGGCACCCTCAGCGAGGCCACAGGAATTAATGATGCCGGCGAGGTGACGGGATTTTCCAACAGTGGCGACAGCGAACCACATGCCTTCCTGTGGAGCCGGGCGCACGGGATGCAGGATCTGGGTACACTCCCCGGGGGCTACTATAGTCAGGGTCTGGCCATCAACGTCAAAGGCGAGGTTGCCGGCTACTCGAACGATGCGCGCGGTAATTGGTTCGGTTTCGTGTGGAGCAAGTCCAAAGGCATGGTGCCGCTGGCCTCGCCCGCGGGCGCCGCCGCCGATGAATCCGCCAACGCCATCAACGACCTCGGTCAGGTCGTCGGCGGCGCCGCTTTCCTGAACGGCAATTTCGCGGCTCTCTGGGACCCCGCCAACGCCATCGAGAATTTGGGAGCGCTGCCGGACGCGGGCTGGAGCAGCGCCTTCGCCATCAACAATCTTGGCCAGATCGTGGGCTGGTCAGGGTTTCTCGCCTTTTTCTGGAGCCCCACCACCGGCATGCTCGACCTGAACCGTCTGATCCCCCTTGATTCCGGCTGGTCTCTCACGGCCGCCTATGGGATTAACGACCGGGGTCAGATCACGGGACAAGGCACCGTTAACGGCGAGAGCCACGGTTTCCTGTTAACCCCGGACTAGAAGCGGCCAGGCGCACGCCTAAAGTTGGCGTGGGAAATCCGCGGTGGGGGCAGAGTAGCGGGGAGGGCGAGATCGAATTCGCTTGATTCCAGTTCGGAGGTTCGTGTACTATGCAGTAACAGGTCACTGCGGCGAATGTGCAAGGCGCTCGACACACCGACTCTGTCTAAGCCCACAAGACCCTCAGCAATCGGGCACGTGAAACGAACTGGTCAACGTATCCCGTTGATTGTAGGTCAGATAGGCCTGATTTCCCCAAACGAACTGGCAGAGCTAAACCTATGAGCGGCAAGGGGATAGGCACGATTTCGCGGAGAGATTCGTCGTTGGTGCGGTGCTCCTGTGGACGAACGTGGAGGCCCATCGATGGCCCGCTGAGGCCGGGTGACGGTCCCGACCGGCCACCTGTAACCGTCGACCAAGCGCCTGTAACCGCCGCCCTCCTCCCGCCCCGCAACGTTACACCTGCTTCGTCAGACCATCCACTGGCCCGGAAAACGATCAAAGCCACGATGTTTAAGATCCTAAAGGTGTTACAGAAATGTCTTCTCGGAAGCGATCGGTCTGCGTCGGCGAGCGGCCGCGAGGCCGCCGCCTGTAACCTGTCCGGTGGAGGCTCGAAGTGACGAGACCGTTCAAAGCCGGAATGTATAACAAAAACCAGGGGGTTACAGATATGTCTGGCCGCCAGGCGCCGGAACGGCGGGATTTGGCTATAATGCCGAAGCACCCTAGGTCGGCCCACGCGCCGTGAGCTTGATCTCGATTGGTCAATGACGGGTTTCTGAGCCCTGGCGGGAAGCCCCGGAACGCACTTCACAACGTATCACATTCATTCTAAAAGAGATGGCCTGATTTCCAAAATGGAGTGATCGAGTTAAGTCTATGATGAGGAAAGAGATAGTCGTGGTTTTGGATTCGTTCGCGGTGATGGGAGGCCACGGGCCCGGTCCACTAAATCGGATGAACGATGACTGCTTTGAATCACTCGCATTGCCAAGAGCATGATCTCGCGGAGGCGGTTGTGCATTCCGGGTGCCTTCTTCTCGCGCTTTGCCTGGCCTCTGCGGCTGCTCCGGGGCTCGCCGGCGACAAAGCCGACGACCACTTTTTGCGCGGGAACTCTCTGGCCCAGCAGCGCCAGTGGTCCGAGGCCATCGCCGAATACCGCGAAGCCTTACGGCTGCGGCCGCGCTACGCCGAAGCGCACTATAACCTTGCCAACGCGCTCGATGCGCGAGGCGCCGCGGGTGAACAGGCCGATCGATCGGCGGCCATCGAGGAGTTCCGCCACGCTCTCAGCCTAAAGCCTTACTGGGTTGAGGCCCACAACAATCTCGGCCTGGCCCTTCAGGCGGCGGGCGACTCGAAAGGAGCGGCGGCCGAGCTTCGCCAGGCCATCAGCCTCAAGCCGGACTACGCCGAGGCGCACTTTAACCTGGGGAACGTGCTGGTGGATACGGGCCGCCTGGATGCAGCCATCAGCGAGTATCGTCTAACGCTTGTACTGAGGCCCGGTGATGCCGCGGCGACGGGTAATCTGGGATATGCGTTTGAAAGGAAGGGCGAATTGGGGCGGGCGATTGCCGAGCTACGGCAGATGATCCGTGCCACTCCGGATGACCCTGAAGCTCACTTCAAGCTCGGAAACCTGCTGGCAGACCAGGGTGACCTGGATGGGGCCATCACCGAGTACCGCTTGACGTTGTTGCTGAGGCCCGGCGACGCCGCCGCGCAGGACAACGTGGGGTACGCGTTTGAGAGGAAGGGTGACCTGACTCGGGCGATCGTGGAGTATCGGGCCGCGGTGCGTTCGCGTCCTGGCGACGTCAAGGCCCATTACAACCTGGGCGCCGCGCTGGAAAGCGCCGGGGACCTGAATGCGGCGCTCGATCAGTACCGCCAGGCCTCCGAGCTCGACCCCGGCAACTCGGGCTTGCAGGCGGAGGTCAAGCGTCTGGCCGGCGTCGTTGGACACTGATCCGGTCCTTCGACATGACACTCGTAGGAGAACGCTCGCGAACTCGCGCCGGGGTCGTCAAGTGAGATGAGGGTTACGGGATGTTTTAACTGGCTCGGCAGGAGGACAATGCCGGGAGAACCGCGTCCAGGTCTGGAGCGGCGGCCGGGGCGGGCAAATTGGGGAGAATCGGGAGATAGCGCGGTTGCATGCCAGCGCCAAAATGCTGGTGGAGAATGCGCACGATCCGTGGGGCGCTGTGACCGTCCCACAGGCTCGGGATTCGGCCAAGCTTGAATCGGCCGGAGAGAATCCGATGGGCGGCTTGTTCGATCCTGACCGGTTCGAGCCCGACAATCTGATTCGTTCCTTCCGTCAGCGTGATGGGCCGCTCCGTATTGTTCCGCAGGGTGAGGCAGGGCACGCCCAGGGCGGTGGTTTCCTCCTGGACCCCGCCCGAGTCTGTCATCACCAAAGCGGCCGACCTTTCGAGGCGCACGAAATCGAGGTAAGGAAGCGGCCGGACGAGCCGGACTCCGGTCGTGCCCGCTTGCCCACCTTTCTCCCGCGTTGCTTGACGGCTCGCGTATATTTCCGGATCCCGCAGCCGCGCCTGGGTGCGGGGGTGCACGGGGAAGATGACCGGCAGGCGCAATGCGATGGCTTCGAGCGCTTCCCAAACCCTGGCGAAGACGGCGGGATCATCTACGGTGGCAGGCCGGTGAAGGGTGACGAGGACATACTTCTTCGGGAGGCCCTTCGCGCTCAGCAAGTCAAGCCGCGACAAGATGGTGGAACGCTCGGCCGCCGCCAGGAACCGCTTCAGAGTGTCGATCATGACGTTGCCGACCAAGAAGATATGATCGCGGGAGTGTCCTTCGGCGGTCAGATTCCGCACGGCGCTCGGCTCGCTGGCGAAGAGCAGAGTCGAGACAGAATCGGTGACGATCCGGTTGATCTCCTCGGGCATGCTGCGGTCGAAGCTGCGCAGTCCCGCTTCCACGTGAGCTACGGGGATGCCGAGATCCGCGGCGGCCACAGCGGCGGCCACGGTCGAGGTGACGTCTCCCACTACAACGACACCGTCCGGGCGCCGGCCGAGCATGACCTGACGCAGTGCTTCCGTCATTTCTTTCCTCTGAGCTCCAGGGCTGACGGCCGGGTTCCTCAGAATCACGTCCTGCGGGGAAATGTCAAGATCCCGCAGAAAGCAGTCGGCCATTTCCGGGTCATAGTGCTGTCCCGTGTGCACCAACCATGGCTCGACGTCTGGATAGCTCCGCATCTCTGCCAGCAGAGGCGCGATCTTGACAAAGTTCGGACGGGTTCCGACCACGCCAAGTATTTTCACGACTCTCCGCGACCAACCCTTTCGGTCGAACTACGGCGAGCTGGGACTCGCCGGACCTCCGCCGCCTCCGCCATGTCCGCCCGCGAGCGCCACGCCGACGCCGACCGCCCCTCCAACCCCTAAGACCACCAGCAGAAGGCCGGTGTGGCTGCCACCGGCCGCTGCACCGGCCGCTGGGCCTGCTGCGGGCGGCGCCTGGCCGGCTCGTTCGCCGGGAGCCGGCTTGCCTTCCTCTGGACCGGTGCCAGCAGAGATGTTCGGACAGCCAGACGTCGAACCTTCAGCGAGAAGACTCACCTTACCCGACGCCTTTTCCATCATCGAAACACCGCCGCGGCGAGCCGTGATGGTTGCGCTTGGGCCGGGCGAAGCGTTTACCGAGATGATCCCGCCGCTCGGTCCCGCCGGCCGCATCGTGCAGGATGAGGTCTCGATGACCAGGGAATTTTGATCTGAGGCTTGGGCCACCACGGTTCCTTGCGTGACCTTCGCCACGACCTGCGTTGGCGTTCCACTGAAGCTGACGGAGGTATTCTGCTCGAGCTCCACCTGACTGCCGGCCGAAAACTTGACCAGGGCTCCGCCGCCTGCGGACGTGCTCAGAGTGTCTCCGGACAGAAGGGTGCCGCCGCTCGGTACGGTGACTCCCCCCAAGGAAGCAGCCGACGACCTGACGATCTGCCCGAGCACTTGTGCCGACGGCGTTGATGACGCTGACGCCTGAGAAACTTTACCTCCGGCAGCGGCGGCCAGACACAAATATCCGCCAAGGAATACGAGCAAGGCGTTGCGAGATAGATTGAACATAACTTCCTCCGCTGGGTTTCTCAAATCACGACAATGCGGCTTCAGAGCTGACCTGCTCCGTCTCTACGGCGGATCGGGAGGCACGTTCTGCCACGGCTTCGAGCAGCTCAGCGTAAGCGTCCATCAACGTCGAGCACTCAAAGTGCGAGCGGGCCCACTGCGCGCCCGCTTCCCCCATCGCGCGGGCTGGCTCAGGGCGCCGCCGGAGCTCCTCGATGCCCGCCGCCAACGCCTCGCCGTCGGAAGGCGGGATGGCCAGACCGCAGCCTGCCTCTAAAATCAGGTCGGCACACTCCCCGCCCACCGAGCACAGCACCGGTTTGCCCGCCGCCATGTACTCGTACACCTTGGACGGGATCGTGATCCGAAACAGCGGGTCTGCCCGCAGGACCACCAGAAGCGCGTCACAAGCAGCGAGCAGAGGCGGCACGCGGCGCCGTGGCACGCCCCGCATGAAGCGCACGTGGGTGAGCCCGGCCGCGCGGGCGCGGCGCTCGAGGCGCTCCTTGTCCACGCCCTCTCCGATCAGCAGGAAAGACACCGGCTCCCGCCCTAACCGGTGAGCCGCGTCCAACACGGTATCGAGGCCTTGCGCCAAGCCTATATTGCCGACGTAGCCCACCACGAACCGGCCCTCAGTCCAGCGGGATCGAGCGATCTCGCTCTCCGGGCGAACCCCGGAGAACCTCCCGGTGTCGACGCCGTTTTCGATTACGCTGATCCGGTCAGAAGGCACACCCAGCTCCAGGAGATAACGTCGAAATCCTTCACTGATTCCGACCACGTGGGCGCAGTATCGGTACAGGAGCCTCTCCAACAGCCGCATCAAGCGGATGCTGACGCCTTCTTCCATCACCCCGACGGCGCGCGCCGAGTCCGGCCAGATATCCTGCAGGTCGAAGATCAGGGGAGCGCGATGCCACAGGTGGACAGCCAAGGCCGCCAAGCCGGTCGGCAAAGGCGAAATCGCCACGATCGCGTCGGGCCGCGACTGCGCCACTCCTTTCCAGGCGCCCGCCAGCATGAAGGTGGTGTAAGTCAGGAGCCGCTTCCAGGCTCGCGCGTCTGAGGATCGAAACACGGGCACTCGCAGCACGCGATAGCCCTCGAGAGCGTCTTCTACGCGCGCGGCCTGGCGGCAGAAGAACCGGCCCAAGGTCGCCGGATGATTGGGCCGTCCCGCGATCACCGTGACCCGATGTCCGCGACTCGCCAGGCTCTCGGCCAGATCCTGGGCTCGCCGTCCCGTGGGCGCAGTCTCAGGAGCAAAATGCTGCGTGAGGACAAGGATTCTCATGGCACCCTCTTTCGACGTACAGAGGCTTGGCGTCTTCCCGCCAACGCAGTGCTGTTAACGGTTGGTTGAAGTTGACGGTTCGGCCGCGACCAGACTCCGCGTGTCTGGAATCCGCAGCGGGCCCTTCGCCGCGTTGCAGGCTGTCCGTCGCCCGGATGGCTTTACTGGAATCCGCGGCACCTCGCGCGGCAAAGCCGCAGCCGCGATCGGCGCCGGCTCGCGGACAGCGTAGTAATCACGCATCCAGGCAAGAGTGCGAGCCAGGCCCTCCGCCAAGGACACTCGAGGACGGTGCCCAAGGTCGCGCTCAGCCTTGCCCACGTCGATCTTCTTGTCGCGGGTCGTGAAGGGTTCGGACGGCTTGTAGGCCACCAGACGGTCGTCCCGGCCGACAGCGCCGAGCACCAGGTCTGAGACCGTCTTGATGTCGTGGTACTCGGTGGAACCGATGTTGTAGACTTCGCCCGGGATGAAGTTGTTGGTGATGTTGGCCAGCGTCGAGACCGCGTCTGCGACGTAAGTCGAGGAGCGATGGTGATTCAGATAGACGGTGTAAGGAAGGCCGTGCAGAGCCGAGTAGCAGAAGCGGCAGTTCATGCTGCGGTAGCTGCTGTACTTTTCACCCGGACCATACACGTTGAACAGCCTCACGCGGACGCTTTCGGTTCCCGCCATGGCCGCTGAATTCAGCACCTGCATCTCGCCCACCCACTTGGTCATGGCGTAATCGTTGAGCTGCCGGATCTCGTGCAGCTCCATCACGTCCTCGCGCATGATCCCGTTCCAGTCGCCGTAGACCTCGGAAGTGGAGAAGAAAACCTGGCGGAACCCGTGCTTCTCCTGCAGGCGCAAGAGATTTTTGGTGCCGATCACGTTGCTGCGCCACAGCGTCTCGTAAAAATCCTCACCGTTCCAGCGGCCGAACTCGGCGGCCAGGTGATAGACCAGGTCGAACCGCTGGTGTTCAAAGATGCGCTCGAGCTGGCGATACTCCGCCACATCGCAGCGCAGGTATTGCGGGTCGTGATGATGGCCGAGATCGCAGAGCCACACGTCGTGCCCGCGCTGGCGCAGTTCGTCCACCAGCGACGGTCCGATGGCTCCGAGACCGCCCGTGATCAGAATCCTCATGACTTTTCCCCCTCCGTTCGCGGATCAGCTCCTGAAAAAGACCGGACCTCCCCGGTTGCCTCGCTGGCCTAGCCTACAAGCGGGCCGCTCCCTTCGAGTCTCAAGCCGGAACGCCCAGAACGCGGATCGGACTCTTTGAGCCGTCGCCTTCCGCCGTTTACGGCGAAAAACCTCTTTCTTATTCGACTGTAATTGATTGATGGGATTGGCCTAAGCTCCCCTGAGGGAAGGTTTAGGCCGGTCGGGTTCGTTCTCGGGTTCGTTTAGGTTCGTTTGTGACTGTCTCTTCGACGTCAAAGCTGTTCTGAAGGAGTTATCTCATCTCCGCTCGGGTTCCCTCGGGTTCGTTTTTGCATTTTTTAAATGGGGGGGAGGGGGGCCTCGGAGGACCTGGGAGGGGAAAGGCCCCGCACCCACTCCAGCCCGCCAAAATCCGAAGACGCAACCCCTGCCGCCGCGCTCTCCCTAGCCTACGACCACGGAGGCCCAGAGCGCGCGCCGGCCTGGGAGCCACGCGCCCAGTTCGCCCCACTTGGAAGTGTCGCGACCCGACGACGCGAATGGGTGGCTCGCCGGCAACGTTCATCTTCAGTCGTCCGTTCGCAGTCATATTACCCTAGAGACAATATCACAAGGGTTCGACGTCGTCAACCCATTTCTGAGTCGGACGTGACTGTCATCCGCGCGCGAAGGCAAATGGGAGTCCCGCGCTGCACGCTCCAGAACGTCCACGAAGCGGTCCCCGATCTCCTCCCAGGAAGGGACCTGCCCGAGGACGGTTTCGCGCCCCGCGATGAGCCGGGTGCGCAGGTCGCCCTCTTCCATGCTCCGAGCCATACTCCGGGCCACGCTTTCCGGGTCGAGTGGATCGAAGTAAAGAGCTGCCTCGCGGCAGAGGTGGCGGGCGAAATCGCGGTCGCTAGTGAGAATGGGCAGATCGAACCGCATGGCCTCCAGATAGGTGCGCCCAAACGATTCCAGCAGAGTGGGAAGGATGAAGGCGTCCGCCGAGCGATACACTTCTGCCAGCTTGCCCGTGGCCACCGGCCCCAGGTTGACGAGGACCGGTCCCAGGCTCTCGATCTTGCCCAGCAGCCTGCGGGCGCCCGGATGCTGATCCCGGTGGATGGTGAGCAAACAGCGCGCCGGCCGCGAGGAATAAGCGGGCAATCGTTTCATCGCCTCCGGCAGGACCTCCAGATTCTTGTGCGGGTAGTAGCGCGACAGGCAGAGAAAGGTGAAGAGAGCGTGAACACCGGCGGCTCCGCCGTCTTGCCGTTTTGAGATCTCTGCCTCGGGCGGCAGGGCGTCGCCATCGGGGATCACCTCGATCCTTGACGGCTCCAGGCCGTAAGCCGCAACCGCCCGCTGCTTCATCAGTTCCGTCTGCACCACCAGCCGGACGCCGTCGGGCAGCCGGCGCAGGTAATCCCGGCCATAGGCGGTCACAAGCCGCTCGCGCAGCGTGGTGCTTGCCGCCGCCGCGCACGGACTGATCGAGACGTAGTGGGCGTTGTGCAGCAGCACTACGGTCGGCACCGGCGGACGCCGCGGCCCGAAGTTGCCGAGGCACAGCAGGGCGTCCGCGCGCTCCGCCGAGCAGATTCGACGGACCGTCCCCTGCAGATCGAAGTGCCGGCGCAGGAGGCTGGCAGGTTTCCGCCGCAGAATGAGTTTGAGATTGGGCCGTTGCAGAGACCTCTGCAGAGCGACGAACTCCGGCAGGTCAGGCAGCAGGGCGACAAACCGGTGATCGGCGTGGCGCGCCAGGCTGGGCAGCAGCCGCAACAACCCGGCCTTGCCGCCGCCCGCGGTCAATCCCATGGCCTCGATGACGAATTTCATAAGGCAGTGATCAAGGTCCGGTGGTTAGTGGTTAGTGTTAGAGGCAAGAAGTTCGGCGGCGCGCAGAACGTCGGGCACCTGAACCAGCTTGACGCAGAGATTGTCACGAGGGCACTCGTCCATGTAACAGGTATGGCACGCGACCCTTCGCTCGAGGACGATGTGCTGGGCGCCGTAAGGATGCCACTTGCCCGGCATGTCTCGGGCCGAGAAGATCGAGACGCACGGCGTGGAGACCGCCGCCGCCATGTGCTGGACGCCCGAGTCGTTGCAAACCACGAAGGCACAGCGTCTCAGCACTTCGCACGACTCAAGCACCGAAACTCGCCCGGCGAGATTCAGAACTCTCCTCCCGATGCGGGAGGCGATCCGCGCGCAGGACCCCTTGTCTCCGGCCCCGCCCAGCAAGACCACAAAGAAGCCTTGATCCGACAGCGTCCGGCCGACCTCGGCGTAACGCTCGATCGGCCAGTGGTTGGTGGAACGCTTCGCGCCCGGAGCAAGAGCCACCAGAGGGCTCTCAGGCGGCGCCGGGAGCCGAAGGAGGGCATCGACAGCCGAAGCCTGGTGTTCCGTGAGTGGCAGAGGGAACTGTGGCTGCTCCGCCCGGATGCCGAACTGTGCTGTCGTCTGCAGCAAGCGGTCGACTTCGTTTGGGAACACCCGGCGCTCTGACTGGGCTCGCGCGCCCCACCGGATGGTTGAAACCCTCCAGCCGCCGCCCCATCGTGCCCCGGAAAGCCTCGCCACGAGCATGTTCCGCAACAGGACTCGGACGCCTGCGAGGCCGTTCGGAAGCTCGACCCAGACATCGAACTTTCTCTGCCGCAATCGTTTCACCAAGCGAAACTGCTGGCGGAGGGTCCGAATATCCTGGCTGTAGTACACCCACAAGTCATCCAGCCAGGGGGCAGCGCTCAGGAGTTCAAGAGCGCCGGGCAGTCCTCGACTGCCGGGCGAGCTCAGCAATGTGAGCTTGGCATCGGGATAGGCCAGGCGCACCGCATACATGGCTGGCAGGGCGCACAAAATGTCCCCCAGATTTCCAATCCGGTAGAGGCATACGCTCCGGGCCTGAACCGGTCTCGGCCCAGGCCACAGGCACCGGCGCACGAGCCGCACCACGGCATTGGCGAGCGCATAAAGGCCATCAACCACCATGATTTGGAGCTTTCCGGTGATGGGCATCAGGACTCCGAATGCTGGCCGTGAGTCTTGCGTCGCGGGTCTGAGGAATGCCGGTAGACAGCCCACGCGACCGCGCTTAGGATCACCAGGGATCTGATCAAGGTACTCCAGAAATCGAATGCGTCCAGCTCGATGACGAAGAGCACCGTGATAAAGAGGCCGGTGTAGACAAACATGCGCCGCTTGCTTCCAGGGAGGCTCAACCGGTTCGTGAGCCATTGGGCGACCAGCCCGAAGAGGAACATGCCGGCCAGCAGTCCTGGCACGCCGTATTCGAAATAAAGGTCGCCAGGGTATGTCATGGCCGTGGAGGTTTGATCGCCGTACCCCAGCGCCATGCTGAACCTGCGCCCCTTGTCAAGGATCGGCTTGGTAGGCCAGAGAAAGCGGGGAACGAAAGGATAGAATGGCAGCATCCACCAGCGTTCGCTGCCCTTCAGGTAGTCGGCCCGAGGCCCCAGTGAAAGCACGGCAGCCACGCTCTGGAGGAGATTCAGCCGGCTTAGCGCAGCGCCGGCGCCGCTTTCCAGCCACACAAATGGCGTCGAGTCGCTCTCAGTGGCTCGCGCCAAAGCCAAGCCGGCCATCTGTTCGGCGCCCTCGAAGCCCATAGCCTCGCTGGTCCGGCCCCGAACCAATTCCCGGTACTGGACCGAGAACGGATACACAATCACGAGGCCCAGAACCGCTGCGGCCAGCCAGCCCTTCTTCAATCTTCGCTCGGCCATGGACGACACGAGAGCAACCACTACGAAGTTCTGGAGCAGGTTACTCTTCATTCCGGAGAGCAGACCCCAGACGCACTCCGAGACGAGAACGATCCAGAACAGCACGTTTCGCTCCAGGCTGGAAGGATTCAAGAACCTTTCGATGGCGAGAATAATCAGAGCGAAGGTCCCGAATTGGAAGATGACGTTGGCCACCTGCATGGCCGCGAGATGGTCGAAATAAAAGTCCAGTGAGGTTCCATAGTCATATCCAAAATTTACGAGGAAGTAGGCTTTGACAAGAAACGCCACGCCATACAGCGCCAGAGCCCTGAGAATAGCTGGGTCGAGGGGAGGTGACGCGGCGGCCCCGCGTTCTGCTTTAAGAGCAGCCATCCTCGGTGCGATGCTTCCCCGCCCGGCCAGGTGAGAGCCTGCCCAGAAGGCTATCATGCCGAGAACCAAATAAATCAGGGCGCGAGTGAATGATTCAGAGTGGCCGTGGAAACTGGGGTCAAACTGCCCTTGCGTCAGGAAGCATCCAAGTGGGGCCACTCCGAACTCCACGAAAGCGAGTATGGTCACGAAGGTCGGAATATCAAAGAACTCGAAACGAGTGGAGCGCAGCCTGGAGCCGATGAAGACCGCTGAAGCGGCTCCATACACACCGAGCACGATCAGGAAGCTCTCGAGAGCGTAGCCTTGGCGGTCTTCAATCAAAATCCAGGCCCAGACGGTGGTGGCCAACGCTAAGCTGCAGATCAGCACAAGGTGCTTCAGCGGAATCAGGCCGCTCGCCTTCAGTGGAACCTGCAGGAATTGTGTCCGAGGCGTTTCCATCAGAAGTGGCAGCTAGACCGGCACCTGCTTCTCCTCAATCATTTCGCCTCGGGACACGTCGTCAACCGGGCAGAGCCCAAGGCTCTCGAACATTCGTTGAAGCCTTTTTTCGTAGGTGTGTTCGCGATGGGCGCGAGCGTAAGCGCGATCGGCGATCGCTCGCCTTTCTTGGGGTTGCGCCAAGTAGTAGTCGACCTTCTCGCGCAGTTCTTTCCGGCTGCGGAAAGTGACGACTTCGCGCTCCGGCTCAAACAGTTCGGCCAGAGCGGGCTTCCAGTCAGCGATCTGAAAGGCGCCGCAGCCCGCCGCCTCGAACAGGCGGCAATTCACGCCGTCGATCTCGGCCGGGTGCATGGTGTTCAGAACGATCCTGGCGGCGTTGAAGGCCTTGCACTTTTCCAGTTCCGCCACGTGGCGGCCCGGGTAGAAGGCCCGCAGCGGGGAGCGCAGCCAGAAGGGGAAACCCGTTCCCCACAACTTCAGGTCGTAGCCTGCGAACATTTCGAGCAGGCGGGCACGGTAGTAATACATATTGGAGGCGCAGGTAAGGTCGCAGCCGTAGTTGCGCTGGTCCGCCTCGCTCAGCCCTACCCGCCGGTGCCAGCGCGGGTTGCAAGCTTCGGGCAGGTAGAAGGCGTTCAACCCCAGCTTGGTGCGGAAGGTCTCGACCATATAGGGGTCTTTGAAGAACCAGGCGTCGAGGTCGCTGGCCAGCAGATATTGCCGCCCGAGGTTGCACACCGCGTCGGGATACCAGGCGGCTAGCTTCGCCGGCGTCACCTGACGAATCTGCAGGACGACCTCCGGAGGGAGCGTTCCGTGCGAGATCAGGACCAGGTGGGGCTGAAAATCGCCCGCGCTTCGCACCAGTGGCCGGTGCCGCCGGCGCTCGATGGGCGGCAGTTTGGCGAGGTGCTCGGCGGCGACCTCGGCGGCATAACCCAACCGGCGGCGCACAGGCAAGGGGTCAATCGTGACCACCGTGTGGCCCAGGCCTTCGGCCGCCACAGCGATGTTGCGGGCGAAAGAATCGGAATAGATGCGGCCGGAGATCAGGATTCGCATCAGGGTCTCGCGAGAGGGAAAAGCACCGCGAAGCGGTGCAAGGCAATAGCCGGGGGCAACGCCCCCGGAAAAGGAGCGCCTCCACCTCCGGGGACGTGAGAATCACAACGGGTGGTCATATCGACCCCGGCACCGCTTTGGGATGACCGAGCGCCAGCGCCGGAAACTCACCCAATAGCTCTCGAAGACCTAGATGCAGCCGTGAGCGCGAGAGGCTGAGCATGAGACAGAGGCTCGTCGTGTAAGCGAAAGTTGAAGCGATGGCGGCTCCCAGGAATCCGAAGCGAGGCAGCAGCAGGAGCAATCCTACGAAGGTGACGGCGGTCGAAAGGCCCTCAGCGTACGACGGGAGCGCCGGTCGTTCGAGCGCGCGGGCGCCGTCATAGAGAACCTGGTTGAGGCCTAGGGCCACGGTTCCCGGCAGCAGGATCTTGCAGGCCGTCACGGCAGCGTGATACGAGGGTCCGTAGGCCAGGCTGATGAGCCAGGGACAGAGAACGAAAATCAGGGTGCATCCTACCGAAAGCGCCGCCAGTGTGACCCGGAACCCGCGGGCGATGATCCGGCGCGCTTGTTCCGGACTCACGTTGGAGCCGGTGGCGATGGTCACCATGCCGGCCGCTTGGGGAAAGAAGCTGACCGAGGTGGCGAGCGCTACCGCCACCACGTAAAGGCCCAGGTCGCGCGGTCCGACAAAGAGCGACAGCAGGAGCTGGTCGGAACGCTGATTGACGTAGGAGGTGACAGAAGAGAGATGAGACCGCCAGCCGTAGCGAAGCAGTCCGGCGCAGGCGGCGCGGTTCCAGGCAAGTCGATACGGCCGCGATCGGTCCGGCTGCCGCCGCGAGACGGCCAGCACCCGCCAGGCCCCGACAGCGGCCGCCAGGCAGACACCCGCGATCTGAAGCAGCAGCACTTCGCCGAGACCGGCTCGATGCCGCAGCACCAGGAAGGCGAGGCCGAGGGCATAAACCGTCGGCGCCGCAGCGCGGATGAGGTTGAAGGAGAGCAGATCGAGCTGACCCTGCAGGAGGCTGGCCGGATAGCCCACAAAGATGAGGATCGGCGAAAAGGCCAGGAAGAGAAGCGCCAGATGCCGGGTGTCGGGGCTGTAGTGCCGGAGCGCCAGGGGGATCACCACTGCGCCTAGCAGGAGCACCGCCAGGGATTGCAGCAGCCAGATGATAACGGCCGCCGTCCAGACCTCGCCCGGCGCGAATCGCCGCTTGCCGGTATGAAAGACGATCGCCTGGCAGAGGCCAAGGCTCGTCAGCAGGACCAGAATCAGGGGCCAGAGGGTAACGGCCGCCAGCTCGCCGCGGCCCTGGGGTCCGAGGAGGCGGGCGGAAGCAATGCCCGTGAAGACGCCGAGTGCCAGCACGGTCGCCTGGCCGCCCAGGGTGGTCACGAGATGACGCAGATAGGGCGAAGGCAGGGGCTTAAGGTTCACGAGGGTCTGTGGAATCGTCGGCGTGCGCATCGGGGCACACCGCGAGCCCGGCGCAGAGGCTGAACCAGGCGGCGTTCGCAGGTATGTGCAGGTTGAAGTCAACCAGGCTGTGAACCAGCAAGCCGCAGCAGCCGAGCGCCGCGCCGAGGCGGATCCAGCCGGCGCCGCGCCCGAGCCGGTCGTGCAAGTCGCGGAAGGCCGCTCTAAAAAACAGGATCAGGGCAGCTAGGATCGCCAGGCCACCGATGATCCCGGCCTCAGCCAGCGCTTCGGCGTAGTCGTTATGAGCATGGTCCCAGTCGAGGTCGCTCGGGAAGCTGCGGTACCGTGGATAGACGGTGGCGAAGCTGCCGAGGCCGGTGCCGAGCCAGGGGTGGTCTCTGAAGATGCGCAGCGAGTCGCGCGCCAGCAGACGGCGCTCTCCGAAGGTCGCGTCAGGCGAGCGGGTCACGTTGGCAACGGTAACGAGCCGCTTCGAAACCTGACCCGGGTCAAGCCAGAGGAACAGGCCTGCGGCCGCGGTCAGACCGAGCAGTCCCCCGATCGCCAGGGAGCGCCGTCCGACTCCGGGGAAGCGCCTCCAAAGGATCAAGCCCAGGATGATGATCTCGACGGCCAGAGAGACTACTCCTCCCCGCGAGCCGGAGAGCAGGACGGAGGCTACAGCGATCAAGATTCCGAAGATCAGCAAGAGACGAAGCTGGCGGCCGGCCCATCGAGCCCAAATGGAGATGAGGTAGCAGAGGGCGATGGGGATCAGCATCTCCATGAGGCCAGCAAAGTGGTTGTGATTTACGTAAGGTCCGAAGATCCATCCGCCCCACCTTGGTCTGACTACCCCGTAGATCGTGTCCGGGCTGGCGAAGAACTGCAGCGTACCGAACAGGGCCAGCGCGCCGGCGAGGATCGCCAGTGTGAGCCCTAGCCGACGTGACGGTCCCGAGGGCGCAGCAGCCCATAGGTTTAGCGCCAGGAAGAAGATCATCAGGTTCGTGACAAGCTTGAGCAGGGCCTCGCGAGTGGCGATCGAGTCTGCCGTAAGATGGGCGGAGAACTGAAGAAGGCCGAGCATGAGAAACAATGCTGCCGGCAGGTACAAGGGTGTCCAAACGATCCGGGCGAGCCCACTGCGTGTGGCTGACAGGGCCCACACAATCAGGAGGGCAGACAGCGCCAGGGTGATCGCTCCCCAGGCCCACGGTTGCACGGCTCCGAAGCCGAAAGTCGCCAGTGTCAGGGTCAGAATCAAGCCGGCGCGGGCAACAGCCAGCCATCGATCGCCGGAGTGGCGTTCTACGAGCGGTGCCGTCTCAACGCTGTCGAATGAGATAGCAACCTGAGTGGGATCGACTAAATTGCCGGGCATATCAGTGAAGTACCGCAAGGTGGGTTGGTGACGCGGGCTCCGAGGGGGGGGCCGGGCGTCAAGTTGCCCGGCGGGTTTGTGGCCGTCAGTGACACATCGTCAAGCCAAAACGTGCCCCTGACCTCGGCAGGGAACGCACGACTGCGTGGCCGCCAGATCGATATCTTTACCAAATGAGTTTTCGGCCCCGTCTCGAACGCCAAGCGGATCGGATGCCAAGGGGTTGTAGCCACCGTGGGTTCGGTGGCAGTGGTCAGGCAATTGAGGCAGAAGGGGTCGAGCACGCGGAGGCGGGGACCGCTGTCCGACGTGATCGCATCGCTGCGAACGAAGGCCGAAAGCACGTAACGCTGCCCAGGCTGGACCGGAACTAACTGATAAATGGGCTCGTATTCGTCGTCTTGCTCCGCGCTGAACTCTATCCGTAAGCAGTGAGAGCCCCAGTGGGCGGCACCCGAGAACCCGATTGAGACGAAGGGCTGCCGCCGGTATCTCCAGTCAAATCCTGAGTTTAAAACAGGCTGCTCGAAGCCGCCGTTGAAGACACGCTCATCGTGGTTAGCGTACCCGGGCGAATCTGGATCAGCATCGGCCACTACCCCCAGTCGCTCGAGGTCATGCCAGACCGCAAGGGCCTCATTTTCCCTTCCTAAGTCGATGAGGTGATTCAGATAAGGCGCCACCGCCGGGAACGCAAAGGGAGGGTTCTCGGGGTGAGCCTCCGTTCGGCTCTTGAGTTCGACGCGGCGCCATCCGGCATAGGCGGAATCGTCCTGGCCTCGATCGCTCAGGAAGCTCACGAAGGCCAGCTCCAGCTGCGGATCCTGGTTCGCTCCCAGGACTCCTTCTTCGACAAACTCGGCACTGCCCAGCATCGGAAGGCACACCTGAAACGTGGCCGGCGCGTAACCGGAATCCAGTTCCAGCAGACGCCGGAAAAGAGGCAGCGCCCTCTCCCGTCGATTCGTCCGCAAGTAGTGGTTCGCGGCGGACCAGAAGAGACGTGGCGTCCTAGGACTAAGCGCGAGAGCACGCTCGACGGAGTGGTCAGAGCAAGCCGTGTCGCCGGCTGATTCGCAAGCCGAGGCGAGATCCGACCAATAGAGGGCCTCACCAGGATTCAACTCGGTGGCGCGACGCAAGTGCACGATAGCGTCCTCGAGGTCGGCTCCGGCGGAAGAGTTGAAACGCACCACGCCCAGACGGTGGTGAAGTGCGGGATTCGAAGAGTCGATGGACAAGGCCTTCTTGAGCGCCATAACATCGGTCGATTCACCCAAACTGCTGGCCGTTGTAATACGCAGAGCTTCGAACGCCAGGAAAAATGCCGGAAACACGATGAGAACGAGGAACAGATTTGTGCGGCCGCGCAATCGTAGGGACGACTGGATAGTGCGTGCCTTGAGGATGGGGACGGCCATCAGACCATGCCGAACGGTGAGGTTGTCAGACTCCGGGTTAAGACCCAGGCGATACAGGATCGCGCTCGTAGTAGGAGTGATAGCGGGAGTACGAAGCGTAGTAGTAAGCGTCGTGTCGGAAGTCCACCTTGTTCATCACCACGCCCAACACCCGCCCGCCGGCGTTTTCAAGCAGCGCGTGCGCCCGAAGCAGCGCGCCGCGCACGGTCACTCCGCTTTCCACTACTAGAACCACACCGTCCACCAGGGTTGAGAGGATGGTGGCGTCGGTCACCATCAGCAGCGGCGGCGAATCCACCACGACGTGGTCGAAGCGCTCTCGCAATTGCTGCAGAACGTCCGCCATCCTGGGTGAAGAGAGCAACTCAGCCGGATTGGGCGGGGTCGGGCCGCCGGGCAGCACCCAAAGCTGCGGAATACCTTCAACCTGGTGAAGCACCTGGTTGAGTTCGATAGCCCCTGTCAGCAGGCCACTGAGTCCGCACTCGTCGGCCAAGCCCAGGTGAGGTGCGATGACGGGCTTGCGAAGGTCGGCATCCACAATCAGCACCCGGCTGCCCCGCTGCGCCAGGGTCAAAGCCAGGTTCAGTGAAGTGCAGCTCTTACCCTCGTTTGGCTGCGGGCTTGTGACCAGCAGCACCTGGGGAGGGCGAACCGCGGTCGAGAGCAGAATCGAGGTGCGCAGCGCCCGGTACGATTCCGACAGCGCGGAGGCCGGATGTTTCAAGACCGCCAGGGCCACAGCACCGTTAGCCGTTCCCTTGGCGAGGGCGCCGTTCTTTCGGTGACCGTTCTTTCCGCGACCGACTTTGCGCCAGTACGGGCTCCTGCCCTCGGAGCCCGCCGCCGGCACAATGGCGAGCGCCGGAGCGGCGATGAGCCGCTCGACATCCTCAGCACTCTTGATCGAGTTGTCCAGTCCCTCTTCAACGAAAGCCAGCGTCACGCCGAGGATCAGGCCGACGATCGCTGCAATCGCCAGATTGAGCAAGCGCTTCGGCCGGACAGGGGAAGAAGGGGTGGCAGCCGTGTCGATCACGTGAATGTTGGTGGCTCTCAAGCCCGCCGACACCGTGGCGTCCTTCAGCCGCTGCAAGAGGCTGTCATAGAGCTGCTGGTTCGTTTCAAATTCTCTCTTGAGGATATTGTGCCGGATGAGGAGCTGATTCAGTTTGCCGACCTCGCCCTTTTCCTGCACGACGGCGTCGGAGAGCAACTGCTCCCGCCCTCGCGCGGCAGTGTAGTCACTATGGATCCTCTCGATTACACGGTGCCGCTCGCCGTCGATGATTGAGTCCATCGCTTTCAACTGGCCTTCAAGCCGCACCACTTTGGGAAACTTCGGTCCGTATTGGCCGAGCGCCTCGGTGTACTGATCGCTCAGGTCGGCGTACTTCTCCTGGAGGTGCTGCAGCAATTCGTCTTGCACTAATACGGCGGCTTGCGACTGGTTGGAGCGAACCAAGTCATAGAGGGATTCCTTCTGCACGCGGTCGTTCTGGGCATTGGTCAGGTCGCGGCTCAGATCGGACAGCCGCTCTTCCACCACGTTCTCCTTGTCACTCACATTGACGATGGCGTTCTGCCGCTCGTAATCCACCAGTGCCTGCTGAGACCGCTCCACTTTGGCCTTGAGCTCGTCAAGCTGCTGCTCCATCCAAGCCGAGGCCTGCCGGGTGGCGTCATACTTCCTGCGGAAGTTGTATTCCGCATAGTTGTTGACAAGCGCGTTCGCCACCGCGGCTGCGAGGGACGCGTCCGTGCTCTCGAAACTGATTTCCAGCATCCGGCTGTTCCGCATCAGTTCTACATGCAAGCGCTTCCGAAAGGCCCGAATGAGACGACCCCTTTGCGAGGGCGCCACGTCCGAGGTTCCCGACCCTCCGGGATCGCCGGCGGAGCCAAATTCCGCTTTTTGGACCAGACCGAGCTGCTGGATGGTTTGCCACGCCAGGGTGTCACTTTCGAGGACATTGACCTGTGTCTGCAGAAAGGCGTCATCGCTCGGTACGCTGCGGTAGAGATCGCTCAGAGACTGAATCTCGGGTGCTTCGGCTTCCACCTCCACGCGGGCCGTCGCCTCGTAGACCGGCTGCATCTTGAAAGAGACAATCGCCATCAGCGCCACCAGAACGCAGGTGGCGGTCAAGATAGTCCAGCGGCGCTTGGCAAGGACATGCCAATAAGCCCGCAGATAAAAATAAGTGTCCGTTCGTTCCAGCTCGACATCGGCAAGATGGGACGCCGGATGCCGGACTCGCCTCGGGCTATCAGGCCGGATGTGGTCCAACGACTCGTTTTCGATCATGGTTAACCGGAAGAAGTCAGCGTCTCCAAATAATCACACCAGTGGTAATTTGAACCGCCGCTTCGGCGGCCCGCCTCATGGCTTGCTTGCCTTTGCTGTCGGGGACAAACAGGATCTCGTTGGCATGCATGGGCTCGTCTGGGGCGCGCCCGGCCAGAATATCGTTCAATTTCACAGGCGCGTCTTCTTCATCGCCCGCGCCCGAAGATTTCGGGTGGACGATCAGCGCTTTGTTTCCTACCGCCGTTGGCTTCAAGTCCTCCGCCAGGGCCACTGCCTTGAGAACCGTCATAGGTTGGTGCTCGCTGTTCAGCACGAAGCCTCCCGGACGATTCACCGCTCCCACCACGTAAATGACGCCGGCGTGCTGGACCGTGACCCGGTCGCCTCCGTGGAGCTCGAGGTTCAGACGCGGATCATTGGTTGCCATGAGCCGCTTCAGATCGATCACCTCGGCGCCGGGCACGTCGTCAGAGTGGGCGCTTCCATCGCGGCCGGTCTCGCTTTCCTGAGCCTCGGCGGCGGCGCTGCCGTGAGTAACGACCGCCACGCCACTGGCGTCGTCGGCCAGGCCCTCGGCTTGAGCGAGCACATCGAGCAGCGTAGTCGAGCCGAAGACTGGGTAAATCTGGGGCTTCTTCACCGCTCCCGTTACCGTGACGGAGTGCAGACGCGACTCCTTCACGTCCACGGTAACGTGAGGATCGCTCACCAGGCCGTCCGTCTGGAGCCGCTTGGTGATCGCCAAGGCGAGCTGATCCGTGGTGAGTCCCGCCGCTGCGACAGGATGCTGAACGAGCGGCAGGGCGATCAGACCCCCCGGGCTTACCCGGTAGGGCTTGGACATTTCCGGTACGTCGAATACGGAGATGTCCAACAGGTCGTCGGGGCTGATCACGTATTCGCCCGGCGCTGATAGCGTAATCGGCCGCACAGTCCCAGAGGACCCCCGGGACAGGGCAGTCTCGTTACCGCTGAGGGACCCCTGGCCCGCGAGACCGCTGCCGCCGAACAGGATCAGCGAAGCCGCCGCCGTCAGGACCAGTGGTTTCTTAAGAGACATAACTTATGGGGTTGGCCGACCTCGACTGTGGGAACCGGTGCGCGCACTCCACGGTGGAGGCGTCGACCTCTACGGCCACGGATTGTTGGAGAAGCTCGATACTGAGCACGAGTCTGAAAACGCCTTTCCAGCGGGTGATCATCCCTTCCAAGCCCTCCAGGGGTCCGGCTTTGACCCTGACCCAGTCTCCGCCTTTCAAGAAGGGATGGGGCTCAACACGAGTACCCTTCTCTGTCAACTGCCGCACGGATTCGATCTCCGCTGGCGAAATCGGGACCGGCCGATCCGCGTTCGGTACGAAGTAGTGCACGCCCGGTGTTGTCAGGGCTCCGGCCCGCCTCTCGAGCCGGGTCCGCAGGAAAACGTAGCCCGGAAAGAGGGGAAGCGAAAGTCGCTTGACGCGGTCCTGCCATCGATGAGCTGCCGAGTAGAGCGGCAGAAAGACTTCGAATCCCTTGCCAGCGAGAGTCTGGGCCACGACTTTCTCGTGCTGGTGACGGGTGTAGAGCGCGTACCACGAGCTGGCAGCGCCGGCCTCCCGTTCGCCATGGCTCCAGTCTGGCCTCTGCATAAAGCTCCGCCCTGTGACTTACAGCTCTCCGCTCCGTAAGCCGATGCCGACCTGACGCCGGGGGACGCCGCAACTCAATCGTCTTCGTCTTGAGCCTGCGCCATGAAAGCTTCGGCCTCGGCGCGCTGCTCGGGGCGCAAGTGGAAGATAGCTCCGGACCCGGTGCGAGAGAGTCGATCCAGGAAGCCCTGCGCCACCAGCCATTCGAGAGCCCGGCTGGTGTCCTCGACATCCCGGTGGATCGTCTGGTTGAGCAGGCGCCAGCGAGCCACCCCTTCGAGATCGTCCGCCGCTTGGGGATTGCGAAGAAAATAGCCAAGAATGTCCTTCGCAATATCTTCAACCATCCGGCGCTGCATTGAATTGCGCCCCCCTAGGCGAGGCACTTGGCTGCAAACTCGCTGCCATCCTCGCCCTCGGACCAAGGGACAGTGAAATGCGCGGTTCTGGCAGCCGAGGGGACGCTTTCGGCTGGGCCTCGGCCCGGCCCAACGCGGATGGCGGGACCAAACCGGCCCACCTTTGGTTCAGGAGTTCGTGAGACTCTATCGAGGCCGGCGGATTTACCGCCGCGGTTGAGGAATGGGACCCGAACACCCCGGCGGTGGGTCATCTTTGACCCGCCGCCGCCGGGACGATATTGGCGCTATATGGCCGTCCGATCGAGGGCGTACTTCTTCACCAGCCGGCCGAACGCTCGCCGGTCTTTGTGGGCCTCGATCGCCGCCCGCGTGATGTTGCCCCGATGCTTGCGCAACATCTCCTCTACGTAGAAGCGCTCGAAGGCCGCGACGGCGGTGGCCCGTTCGGCGCGAAACGTCGACGCCGCAGTCGGCGCGCCGGCCAGCGCGGGAATCGAGATCTGGCGGGGAAGAATCTGCGGGCCCGAAGCCAGCACCGCGGCCCGCTGCACGATGTTGAACAGCTCCCGAACGTTACCTGGCCAGTGATAGTTCAGGAGCATACGGAGGGCGCCGGCCGAAAACGACTTGGCCGGCTCGGGCCGCTCCGCCAGCTCGGAATATCCGCCCGCTGGCCGCCGAAGGGATTGAAGGAAGTGGCGCGCCAGGAGGGGAATGTCGCCGCGCCGGTCGCGCAGAGCCGGCAGGCGCAGTTGGAGCACGTTGAGCCGGAAATAAAGGTCCTGACGAAACTGCTTGTCACGCACGCACGGCTCCAGATCGCGATTCGTTGCCGCCAGCACCCTGACGTTTGCCCGCGTAAATCGATCCGCGCCGAGCGCCCGGTACGTGCGGTCTTCGAGAAACCGCAGCAGCTTGGCCTGAACCGGCGGTGAGAGTGAATCGATCTCATCCAGGAACAGCGTCCCGCCCTCCGCCATGGCAGCCAGACCCTTCTGGTCTGCGTGCGCGCCCGTGAAGGCCCCGCGCGCGTGGCCGAAAAGCTCGTTCTCGGCCAGGTGCTCGGGCAAGGCTCCGCAATCGACCGGAACGAAAGGGTAGTTACCTCGCGGGCTGAGATGATGGAGGGCGCGAGCGCACAACTCCTTCCCGGTCCCGGTCTCGCCCAGGAGCAGCACCGGAGCGTCGCTCCGGCCGAGCTGGGGAATCTGGCTGATGATCTCGACAAAGGCAGGATCCTGGCCCACCAGTTGAGCCAGGCCCATCTCCTGCGCCAGCCGGTCTCGAACCCGATCCAACTCCAGCGGGCCTGCACCCAGAAGCCGCGTCACCCGCCTTTCGAGCTCGTCCTTCCGCGGGGGCCAGAAGATGAAGTCGTCCGCCACCTCGCCGGCCACCCGCAGCACCTCTGCATCCGACTCACTCGGGAGCACCGCCAGAATCGGTACCGCCAGATGCCAGTCTCGCAGGCTGTGGAACATCTTCGTCGCGCGCTCACGATCAGCAGCGGCCAGAGCGATGATAAGGTGCGGCTTGAAGGCACTAAGGTCGCCGGGCGCGAGCGAACTCCATTCCAAATACCGGCGGCAGAACCCGGCTTCGTCAGGTAAGAAGCGGCTCAAAAGGTGGTCGAGTCCAGGCTCAGGCGTGAAGGGCCGATCGTTGATCGCAAACAGTCGGTGTGCCATGCCGACCCTCGCCTCTCCCCCCGGAAAATGGGCGGAGTGTTGCATAGGCGCCGGATGGACGTCAAGTCTAAGATCTTATATTACGTCTTCGGTAATGATCGGGGCGGGATTCGACTCCGCGCGAGCATCTGCTGGTCGCCGAGCCAGCTAGCTCTTGTACTTCTTCGCGATTCCTCCGCGCGGGAACACGCTCTCAGAGAGGACCCGGTTGCATCGGGTACACCTCAGTTGACCACGCGTTGACCAGGATTTGACTTGACGGGTCACCCCTAGAACATCACCCTCAAGGTGTTGCTCACCTCTAACCGGGTTCACCTCAGACGATCCGGC
>DATDGR010000120.1:0-5463 GCA_036521995.1 Terriglobia bacterium
AACACCGTGGTGCGGGGCGGCTACGGCATGTTCTACGACCAAACCTTCGGCGACGTCTACTTCCAAAAGGCGAACAACCCGCCGTTCGTCGCCATCAACACGGGGAACATTGCCTCGGCCCTCCCTCAGTTCGAGTCCGGCCAGCTTGTGCCCGGCACAGGTCAGGTGATCCAGAACGCGTTAACCGGCCTGGTGGGCACGGCCTATCCCACGCTCAGCCCATTCCAGCTGAACTTCCAAAACGCTTTCATCCAGGAATGGGCTCTGGGAGTGCAGCGGCAGGTGCGCAGCTCCTGGCTGTTTGACCTCGGTTACGTGGGAACCCGTGGCTTGCACCTGGTGCAGGAGACCGATCCCAATCAACCCGTCAACCTCACTGTTAGTCCTTCGCCCGCCACGCTGGCCGCCTGCGAGGCAGGTGCTTGCCAGCGGCCTTACCCTCTTCTTTCGGGCTTCTCTTACACCCAATCCTCGGGGAGTTCGATCTACAATGCCTTGCAGTTCAAAGTCGAACGGCGCTTCTCGCGAGGGTTGTCGTTGCTCGGTTCCTACACCTACTCCAAGTCGATCGACACAACCTCGGGCCCTTTCAGCGACTCGCGGAATGCCAACTTCCCCCAGAACTCGTATGACGTGGCCGCCGAAAGGGCAGTCTCGGACTTCAACTTCCCGCAGCGGCTCTCGGTGGCCTACCTCTGGGCGATGCCGTTCGGCGCTACCGTGGTGAAACTTGACAATCCGCACTGGAACTACTTGGTTGAGGGTTGGCAGGTGGGCGGGGTCATCACGGCCCAGTCCGGACCACCCTTCACACCCGTGGTCAGCGGGGACATCAGCGGAGCTGACGAGTCGCAGATTACGGGCACCAACAACGCCACCGACCGCCCGAATCTGACGGGCACCTCCTTCTATCCCACCCGGCAGACGCCGCAAGCCTGGATGAATACTTCCGCTTTCAGCATCCCGCCGAGCTTCACCTTCGGCAATGCCGGCCGGAACATCCTGCGTGGCCCGGGTCTCGCAAGCTGGGACTTCTCCCTCCTGCGGAATTTTCGCCTGCGTGAGTCCACAAACCTCGAGTTTCGCGCCGAGATGTTTAATATCCTGAACCGCCCCAATTTCGATATTCCACAGCGCGACCTGGCTTCGCCCAGCTTCGGACAGATCTTTAACACCCTGCAGCCCCAAGCTGGGCTGGTCTCGGGCGGGCCGGGCGAGCCGCGGGAGCTTCAGCTAGCCTTGAGGCTACAATGGTAGCCTAATAATCGAGCACACCGACCCCCACGACAGAAATTGGCGAGAGTCGAGTCCAGCGCTTCGCGACTCCACTTCTTCACTTGCTGCTCTTCGTGGCGGGCGCGAGAGGTGGGATCAGCCGGTACGCGGGCCGACTCTCGTATGACTCGACGTACTGCCGAAGTGCCGGGCTGTCGACGCGCTCGGCAGCCGGGTAAGGATAGTTCGACATCCGGTAAAAGGGAAGAGGCCCGCTCGTCCGGAATTCGGCCGTGTTAGGCTCACCGTCCTTGGCGTAACCGCGCGCGTAGAGAAAATAGTCTCGCTGCCAGCCCTCAGGCAAGGGCCGAAGCCGCTTCGTGTCGAAGCTCACCGTCATTTCATCGCCGGCGGCCATCACGACCAGGCGGTCATCCGCCGAAGTCACCAGGTCGTCCACGGGTCCGTATCTCGTGTAGTGGCCGGCAAACGGATTCCAGGGAGCGCTCACCAACCGCTGCGTGTAATCGAAATTGTCGGGCTTCACGTGGCGAGCGTCGGTGATGAGAGTGGAAAAGCCGCGATAATGCAGGTCCGCGGAGGCCAGAGGCAGTTCAACAGCAGGCCGTGTGGACCGGGTTTCAGGCGTGCCCGCGCGAATCCCGGCCGGCTGCGCGAGGGTCTGTCCCGGTCCGAACGGGTTCGGCAAGCGGCGATCGTCGAGGCTGAGAAAGATCTGGTCCCAGTAGACACATAGGTTGGTCACGATGCGCACGTGGTGGTCGTCGGAAAGGAACTTGCCGGCGAGGTCGACGCGGAACGTGCGATTGGTGCCGCTCGGCAGACCCATGTCCGGCACTGCGGTGACCCACTTGCCGCTCCGGTCCCGTACCTGCAGGTAGGGCGAGATCATCGAGAGATGCTGGTTGGTCTCGAGCGCCCTCGCGGCATTGGAATCTGTCCAGAAGACCCAGCCGGTCAGCCACAGGGCCGGCTGGGCTGAGGTGGGAAACCAACCGAGATCGAGCGTCAGTGCGTGCAGATCGGCCAGGCCCAGGATGCGGTCGCGACGGAAGTCGGTGGGGTAACGGCCGTCCACCCGTCGAACAAGGGAAAGCACATCATGACCGCGATTGTCCACCGCTGAGAAGGGCTCAATCTTATTGCGCACGGCGTAGATCTCAGGCAGCGCGGGCGTGGAGGCATAAATCTCATTGGCGTAAATTGACTCGGACACCGGATGATCGATGGCCGCGAGGCGGAGCTCGTCGAAATAGTCCGTCTCGCGCATTTCGCTCGTGACCTGGAAGGTGAGCTTGCCGTTCTGCGGACGCAAGCTGCTGCCGAGCCGCACTACCTGGTCCGGGTTGGGCCGGACGCGCGTGCCGTCCGGCGCCAGCTCGCCGATCGGCGCCACGCCCATGATGTCGCTGAGGAAAACGTATTGGCGGCCATTCCAGACGTAAAGGAACGGGCACGAGCTCGCCAGACGTTCGGACTCCCGCACGTCCACGGACTTGCCGGCGGCCACGTCGATTTCATTTTCGACGATGAGATTCGGCCAGGTGACGCGCACCACGTCCAGCTTGTCAATCTTGCCTGTGAAGATGCGGATCGGGCTGCCGGTGGCCAGCATCTTTTTGTAAAAATCCCCCGACTTGAACTCCACCACGCTGCCCACGCCCTGCTTGTTGCTCTTGTAGCCGTCGAGCGCCACACTCGACCAGTGCGCCGGCGGCCCTTCCAGCACCCGAAGCTCGCCGTTGACCGAAGACACTAGCAAGTCCAGTTTCGCTGGGCTCGTGAGCGAAGCTGTCGTCAGCGAGCCGGGAGTGGAACCCGTGTTCGCCGGGCTCGTGACGTCGACCGCTTGGAACTGGCCCCCCCGGTTGAGGGCGGCGTGTAAATGACCCGAGGAGTCAAAAGCGACGAGGTCATCGAATCCGTCTCCGTCAAGGTCTGCCAAGGTTCCCAGCGTGCCAAACAAGCTGTGACTGAGCGGCAGCGGGGGCGGTAGATCGGCCGCCTGAAATAGTCCGCCGCCGCGGCCCCAAAGGACGCTGTAGCCTTGCGGCGACCACAGGACAAGATCAAAAATGCCGTCGTGATTCAGGTCCGCCACTTCGGCGTCGACCGCCGGCAGCTTGCTGAAATCAGCGCCCGCCGCCGCCGTGGCGTCAGCGAAGCGGTCCTCGCCCTGATTGAGGAACAACAAAGGAGGCGCATCCTCGCGCAGAAAAACGAGGTCGGCATAGCCGTCGTCGTTGAAGTCCGCAAAGACGGCGTTCCGCATCTTGCCCCGCGCCGCGCCGAGGCCTGCGGACGTGGTCACGTCCGAAAACGTGCCGTCGCCGTTGTTACGATAAAGATGACTCGCCGTCCCTTCGAAGTCTTGCGGAAAACGGAACGAGGCCTTGTAGGGCGGGGTGGCGAGATCGGTGTAGGCCGTGGTGACGATGTCGAGAAATCCGTCGTTGTCAGAGTCGAACGCTAGCACGTGGGTATCAAGCTCGCCGGGCTTGGCCGTGAGACCCGCCTTGGCAGTTTCGTTCGCAAAGCTGCCGTCGCCACGGTTACGGTAGACGGTGACACCGCCGAGTCCAGCTACCAGCAGGCTCGGATGCCCGCTGTTGTCATAGTCGGCGAAGACGGCGGAAAGGCCGCGGCCGTCGCCGGCCACGCCGGCCTTCTCCGTGACGTCGATAAAGCCGCCTTTGCCGTTGTTGTGCAGAAGCTGATTGCGCCCGCCAGGTTCGACGATGTAGAGATCCGGATGGCCGTCGCCGTCGTAATCACCGACCGCAAAGGAAGGTGGGAAGATGGGCAGAAGGGTCCGGCGGGCAAGATCCAATGAATACTCGCCGGCTTTGATCTCAATGGCTTCGGCGGCCTGGGCGCGGTTCGAACCCGTGCGGATTCCCAGCCGCGAGGTCACATCCGCGAAGGCCGGCACCCCGGTGCTGGAGGCCGCGGATGGCGTCAAGGCCGCCGGCGGCACCAGGATGGCCCCATAGCGGCCGGCTTCGAGAGCCGGATACTGAATGGAGATGTTTGGAACCTTGTCGCGCAGCGACTGGTTGATCTTGAGATATTTCTGCGCTTCGTCGGGGCGTCTCAGGCGGGTGAGAATCGTGAAGATGTGAAAGGTGGCGGCGACGTAGAAGTTCTGTGCCCGGCCGAAGCCCATGTCCGACACGCGTTCGAAGGCGTCCAGAGCTTCGGGCAGTTTCTTCTCAGCGAAGTAGACGGTGCCCAGGTTGAACCAGGCCGCCGGGTCGCTCGGGTCGGCGCCGGTCACATGCTTGAGCTCGGCCTCCGCGTCCGGATATCGCTGCTCCCGCTTGTAGAGAACGCCGAGGTTGTAGTGCACGGCCAGGAGCTTGGCGTCCATCTGCAGGGCGGTGTTGAGTTCCCCGAGAGCCTGGTCGAGCTGGTTGTCCTGCATCAGGGCGAGGCCCAGGTCCAGATGGTCGGTGGTAAAAGCCTGGCCTGAACCCACCACCTTCTCGAACTGTTCCACGGCCTCGTCATACTTTCCCTGCTCGTAGTAGGCCTTGCCAAGATTGCGGAACCGCTGAACCTCCGCCGCTGTAAAAGCGGGCCCGCGCGCGGCGGCAGGACCGTCCGGCGTGGGGAAATCCAGCGCCGTGCCAGGACCTGGCGCCGCGCGCTGACCCAGCGAAATCAAGCCAACGGCGGCGGCCACCAGAATCAGGCCGGATAGGCGAAAAAGTCGGCGCCGGAATCGGGCAGGCCGGTCGGTCCCGTCCAGCGGCGCAAAGGGTCGGCTCATAGCAAGAGCGCATTATACAATGCCGCGCCGCCGGCATTCGGAATGAAGTCGGAAAGCAACGGAGGCCGCCTTTCGGCACACCCGGCCATTTCTCGGCGAAGCGGATCCGGCGAGAGTCAATTATCGGTCAATTCTCTCCGTGCCGCTTGACGAGGTTCCATTAATGCCGTATATGGGAGAGGAGGTGATTGCCGCCCTCGAATCATGGCATCGATATCGGGGCTCATTGCAGAGCTAGAGAATGTCAGTCCGCACTCGAAATCGAGTGATTTGTGGCCGTCTGGAGAATTGCGGTCCGGAGGCCATCGAAGAAAATGAAAAAATGAAAAAATACATCCCACGATATAACTGAAAACAAGCAACTTAAAAAAACAGGTCGGCACATCCCACGATATTGTTGAAAACAAAGGACATAAGCCCATTATCCCACGATCTGCTTGAAAGCAAAAGAGATA
>DATDGR010000121.1:0-32490 GCA_036521995.1 Terriglobia bacterium
ACGAAACCGTCTTTGCCAGGCAGGAGAGACTTGCGCGCTTCCGTGCCGAGGCGAGGCTCAGGACGCAGGCAAGAGTGCTTGGCTTCCGGGTGGTTCCGATACAGGCCAACCCGGCACAAGCGTGACGTGTTCTTTAGGAGAATGACGATTCCAGGAAGAGCGGTTATGACTGCTAGCAGCGGTCCTGATTTTCCTATGGCGACAAGAATGGTTGCTGCGGCACTCGCCAATATCGAGACAACGTATAAGACGCCTTGCCTCGTAATGGCGAACACAAGTCGTAAGCTCCTTTTCTAGGTTTTCCAAGCTCTGCATTGGTTCCTCCGATCCCGGAATTATAACTGGTCTGTCGAGCAAGGGTACTCCCCGCGACTAGCCGCCTTGCGTTTATCAATTTTTCCCGCATGACGGGCCACTCCGAAAACGATAAGTGAGTGCGAGGCGTTTCAAAACCGGTAAATTTTGAGACACTCCGCCGCCCCGCTAGAATCAACGGCTTCCACCTCTCAAATGTCTCTCTGAAAACGCAGCCTATGAAGTGCGGCCTTCGGTCTGTGCCCAATGCATTGGACCGACGCGAAACACGGCACCTAGCGGTTCATGCTCCGGAATCAGCAACACGCTTTTAGCCCACTATGAGGCCGCCGGTAGTGTCTGAATTTGTGTTGCTGGTAACCTTGACCATCAGCGAGCGCCCGCTGTACGCTGGCAGCCATGAAAACCAAACAGAAGAATCCCGCTGCCGTTGTATGCTGACGTGCTGCTTTGCCCGGAGGGCGACGGCATGAGGTGCGACATCGTCGCCACCCACGATTGACTAACCCCGCTTTGCCGATTTGCAGTAAACCGGGCCAATGTATTTTGGATGAAGATGCAAACTGGGAGGAATATAGAAACATACCGTGTTCACGGTGACTGCGTGTTTTTTCCCGGGCCTTCGAGGCCGACAGAAAGATTGCAGCACCACCCTGATACTGAGAACCCCAATGTGCACCCGGCCTCGACAAACGCCGAACAAGTGCGAATGGAAGCGTGGCGAATCAGTTGAACACGTGTTTTGGTTCATTCGGAACTAGAGAGAGCGGGTTCTCGGAAGATATCTTCCGCGTTCGTCGAGGCAATTCCTTGCTCGATCAAGTTTTGAGCGGCGGAAGACGTGTCATCGTGCTCCGATCCAACCGCGAGATCATCGCGGCTCGCACTCGGTTGGTTTCAACTTCCGGGTTGCCGTTTCCACCCGCAATCGGGGCAAGTGAGACTATAGCTTTTCAACTTCCAACAACAGGCCTTCTGAGGGCTCGGCGTTTCCCTATGGAAGCCTCGTATTGTGAACCTCAGGTTTTATTCACGTTTGGTGCCAGCGGTATTGCTGGTACGCGGCGTGCTTTGACTCTCGCTCACTGGGAAGCGCGCGAACTCAGGCCGCGTCATGCAGAGTCGGATCGGCCCCGTCCTTCGTAAGCCAGTCGCGCAAGTCCGGCTTAATATGCGTTATCGCTTTCGGGTCCAAGCGGTAATGAAGCTCCATGTGGTAACCACACCAGTGCTGCGTACGACTTCGTCGCGGAGGCGATCCGCTAGACTGTCGATGTCGACCTCCGAGGCAGTCACAATGCCCTGTTCAACGAGACGCGGCAAGATGGTGCGGACCAGGCCCGCGATATACTCATAACCGGGCCAGTCAGGCCCTCCGCCGACGGCGGCGTCCAAGTGCATCTGAGGGTCCGGCAAGTTGGCCTGTTTGAAGAGACTGAACAGCCGGAGCCCAGCGTAAAGGTCCATGCCGGTCTTGCGGTAGAGTTCCATGACCCAATGCCAGATCTGATCGAGGAGTGGAGAGGGAGGTAATGCGGAGGCCGAAAGCGTCGCATTACCCGGCTCTTGGAAGGCAATTACGCCGCCACGACGAACGCTCTCGACCAGCCGACGCAGCACGGTCAGTCGATCCTGAATGAAGAAAAGCACGCAGCGACCAACTACGGCGTCGAAGTCGTGGTCGAGGGACGCAGAGGCCACGTCACCAAGCCTGAACGTCACGTTTTTGAGGCCGATTGCCTCAGCGCGCTGTCGCGCGGTCGCCAGAAGCTCCGCATTGGTGTCAATGCCAACGACTGTGCCGTTCCGACCTACAATGTCGGCGACGATGAAAGCGACGTCGCCCGCGCCGCTCCCCACATCGAGAACCTTTATTCCCGGCGAGATGCCTGCATCCTCGAAAAGGCGCCTCGTGTACGGCCCAAACATCTTCGCCTGCCGCTGCAGGCGGTCGGTCTCAGTTTGTGAGTGCCCGAAGAGATATGTCACCTTTGCATTCACCCCGGAATGAGTTAAAGCGCCCAACAGCAGTTTTGAACTAACATGAACGGGTTCACGATTTCCCGGAGCGTTGGACCCATCGAAAGCAGCGGCGGGTGCGAGCATGGTTCCCATCTCACTCCGCTGGCTTCAAGATTACCTCGAACACCGTTCCCTTGCTGTCAGCTCCGCCGTGTTCGGTGGTGCCGTAGACGTTGCCTAACGGGTTACCGACCAAACCGGCCCGCGGGTTTGCCCCGTCCGACCCGGCGAAGGTATGTAGCACGATCTCTTTTCCCGCCGGGGCTACCCTGAAGACCACGCCGCAGCCGCTCGTCGAGCACTGGCTGCCGCTGAAGCTGCCGCCGTTGAAGGTGGTGCCGTAGAGGTTGCCCGACGGGTCGCGGAGCACATAGGCCCGGGGATTTGCCCCGTCCGCACCGCCAGTGAAGGTGTATAGCACAGTCTCCGTTCCGGAGGGGGTCACCTCGAAGACCACGCCACAGCCGCTCGTCGAGCACAGGCTGCCGCTGAAGCTGCCGCCGCTGTAGGTGGTGCCATAGAGGTTGTCCGACGAGTCCAGGACCAATCCGCCGTGGGGGACGCTGCCGTCCGATTTCCCGCTGAAGCTGTAGAGCACGGTCTCCTTGCCGGCCGTGTCCAGCTCGTACACCGCTCCACAGGTCTTACAAACGGTGCCGCCGCTGGAGGCGAGGCCATAGAAGTTGCCCGACGCGTCGGTGGTCAAAACGCCCTCCGGGCCTGATCCGTCTACTGGGTATCCCTGAAGGTTGTACAGTATTGTTTCGGTCCCGGCCTTATTCAGCTCGAAGATGACCCCGCACCCGAGCTTGCCGCAGTTGCCGGTAACATCGCCGCCCTGGTAGGTGCCACCGTAAAGATTGCCTTGACTGTCTCGGATCAAACCTCGAGGCAATGCCCCGTCTGTCGGATACCCGGCAAAGCTGTGTAGGACGCTGTAGGTGCCGGTCGCGCTCAGTTCGTATACGACGCCGCACCCGTTAGCGCACGCCGTATTGCCGCCGGAATCGGTAGTGCCATAGAGGTTACCTGCCGCGTCCCGCACTAAACCTGCGCTTGGCCTTTCTCCGTCCACTCCCCCGGGGAAGCTGTAGAGCACGGTCTCCGTGCCGGTCGTATCCAGCTTGAATACTGCTCCGAGGTTGGAAGCGCCGCCGTAGTAGGTGGTGCCGTAGAGGTTGCCCGACGAGTCCCGGACCAATGGGGCCACGGGACTTGCCCCGTCCGGCTCCCCAGCGAAGCTGTAGAGCACCTTTTCACTCAGAACCTCGGTTGTGCCGGCGAGCGGACCCTCCCTCTCCTGCAGAGCGGGATCGATCACCGTGCCGGCTCGCTGCACCGGCACTTCCTGTGCTTGTGCCCGCAGACCGGCGAACGGGATCAGACAAAGAACAAGCAAAAAGTTCCTTAGAAACACGGACATTGTTCTGTTCATCGAATCTCCTTTCTCACACCGACTCTGCACCTGTCAACCCGATGGATGATCCACGGCAAGCCTCGACGTTGATTTGCCGGGATGCTTTAAGACCGGAATTTCCGTTTTCGACTCCGACGACGCTCCGTAGCGTACATCTGACCGGCACTGAATGCAATTGTCAGCCGAGTTAGAGTCGCTCCGTGTCTCCGCGGAACAGAAGCCCACGGCGAGAAACGACGCTCGCCGAGGCTACCAGCTCAGCTAGTCAACCGTCGACAAAGGTTATACTTGCGTTGCGGCAAACGGGCCGGCTGTTGTGTGATTGAGTACCGCCGTCGCATTCCGCCAGGCTGACTGCTTAAAGGCCAACGGAGGCCCGCGGGCTGGCCTCAACCTTCAAGGCACTGTGGGTTACAGGCGGGATGGCAGGTGAACGCGGGACCGGGGACCGTCAGGCGGTGGTCGGCTGCAACGCCAACACTCAAGCAAAAAAGGAGAAACCGAAAATGAGGAGATCTCATTGGCTTCGGGCCATGCTGGCGATATGCGCGTTCGTGGTCCAGAATGCCGGGGCGCAAACTTCTTCTTACAACGGCCTCAGCTTAGGCATGGGAAACTTATCGCGCCTGTCTCACGCTAAGACGCGGTCGATCAGTCCTGAGAACTTGACCGGTGAAAAGGGTAAAGGCGGCATGGCGACCAAGGGGACGGGCGCGGAAGCCGCTCGCGACCTCGGGCCGGGATGGAAGATCTCTCCCTCCTTTGAGATCGGCGCCAAGAAGGTCTTTACCTTGGCCGAGATTCAGGGTCCGGGCGCGATTCAGCACATCTGGATGACTCCCACGGGCCACCTCCGGTTCTCGATTCTGCGCTTCTACTGGGACGGCGAAAGTGATCCCTCGGTCGAGGTTCCGGTTGGGGATTTCTTTGCCTGCGGTTGGGGACGGTACGCTCAAATCTCGTCGCTGGCGGTGTGCGTGAATCCCGGCAGCGGGCTCAATTCTTACTGGGAAATGCCCTTTCGCAAGTCCTGCAGGATAACTCTGGAGAATCTCGATGAGAAACCGATGACGATCTACTACCAGATTGACTACGCTCTTACTGACGTTCCTCCGGACGCCGCCTACTTCCACGCGCAATTCAGGCGATCAAACCCGCTTCCCATGAAGACGGATCACGTTATCCTGGACGGAGTGAAAGGCTGGGGGCACTATGTGGGCACTTATCTGGCTTGGGGTGTTCACGACACGGGCTGGTGGGGCGAAGGCGAGATCAAGTTCTTCCTCGATGGCGATAGCAAGTTCCCAACCATCAACGGCACCGGAACCGAAGACTATTTCTGCGGTTCATACGATTTTGATGTGGGTCCCCCGATCACTCCTCCCTCTTCCGCTCCTGCAGATGCCTATCATTATCAGGAATTCACGACCCCTTACTCGGGATTGGCGCAGGTGATTCGTCCTGACGGCCACTACCAGTCCCAGCAGCGCTTCGGGCTGTATCGCTGGCACATCATGGACCCGATCCGGTTTGAGCAAGATCTCAAGGTCACAATCCAGGCGCTTGGTTGGCGCTCGGCTGACCGTTACTTGCCACTTCAAGATGACATCTCGTCGGTAGCATTCTGGTACCAGACCGAACCCCATGCGCCATTCCCAAAGCTTCCCGACAAGGACGGTCTGGAAATCAACTAAGCCCGGAAGCCGGGGAGACGGGGCCGCTCAATTTAGCTCCGCGTTTCCGCCTTCAGGAACGTGCCGCGCTCGAGTTCGCTGAAGGCCTGACGGAGCTGCGCCTGGGTGTTCATCACGATCGGGCCGTACCAGGCCACCGGCTCTTCCAGCGGCTTCCCGGAAACCAGCAGGAACCTGATGCCGTCCTCGCCGGCCTGGACCATCAGCTCGTCGCCGCGGTCAAACAGGATGAGCGAGCGATTGTCTGCTTCGGCGGGGGGTGACGTGTCCGCCCAGGCCACCGGCTCCGTCGGTACCGCCAGCGGACCCGAGGCGTTGCAGAACGTCCCGTTCCCTGCGAAGACGTAGGCGAAAGCGTGGCGGGTGGTCTCCACCGGGAGAGTTTTCCTCCGGCCCGGAGGCACGGAGACATCAAGGTAGATCGGGTCAGTGGCGATCCCTTCGACCGGCCCGGTCTTGCCCCAGAAATTTCCGCAGACCACGCGAACGTGCGTGCCATCGTCGTCGGTGATCTCCGGAATCTCAGGCGCCTTCACTTCCTGGTAGCGGGGCGCGGTCATTTTGAGCGACGATGGCAGGTTGGCCCACAACTGAAAGCCATGCATCCGGCCCGCCGGATCACCCTTGGGCATCTCCTGGTGGATGATCCCGCTGCCCGCCGTCATCCACTGGATATCGCCGGCGGCGATGGCGCCGCGGTTTCCCAGGCTGTCGCCATGCTCCACGGTGCCGGCGAGCACGTAAGTGATGGTCTCGATCCCGCGGTGCGGGTGCCAGGGAAAGCCCGCCAGATAATCCTCCGGAACGTCGTTGCGAAAATCGTCGAGAAGAAGGAAGGGGTCGAAATCGGACGTGTTGCCAAAGCCGAAAGCGCGACGCAGATGCACGCCCGCGCCTTCGAGGGTCGGCTTGGAGCGAACGAGGCGCTTGACAGGTCGAAGAGACATGATTGCCTCCAGACTAGAGTCTACCCTGTGAAACGGAACGCCGCCAACATTCGCCAGCCGCCGGTTAGGCGGCACGAAGCTTGCAGGCCGAAGACTGTCATTTTTGCCAGTTGTTTCAACGACGGTCCGAACATACCCTACAAGGGAGAGTAGGCGATCTTATCGGCCACACCGGAAGCCAGACCTGACGTTCCGACACCGGCCGAATAGGAGGAGGAGATGGTGAGTAACATGATGAAAAAAAGTCACAGAACGTTCTGTCTGGTGGTCTGCATGTTGCTTGTGAGCCTCGGAGGCATGGCACAGGAAAAGCCGAAGCCGGAGGTTATTCAGGCGACGGCCTTCGGTAACGATCGGGCCGCCGGGAAGACCTTCAGCGTCAACATTATTATCAACAGTTATTCGACGCCTGAAGAGCAACAGGCCCTGGTTGCGGTATTCAACAGCGGTGGCATGAACGCCCTGGTGAAGGCGTTGGAGAAGAGCAAATCAAAAGGACGCCTTGCCGTCACCGGCACGGTTGGTTACGACATCTCCTATGTGAGCCAGTCGCCCACCGACGACGGCCGCAAGATTCGCATCGTGACCACACGTCCTATCCACTTCCGCGAGGCTTACAACAGTGGGCGCTCGATGCAATACCAACTGTCGGGCGTCGAGCTCAATCTCAGCGATACCCAAAGCAAGAGTACCGGCACTCTGATCATTGCGGCAAAATTGAGAATCAACAAAGACAAGCAGCTTGAAATCGAGTCGTTCCAGTCCCCTTGGAGGCTCGCGAACATCATGAAGCGGCAGTAATCCGGCCGTGCCCTGAAGACGTGGGTTCTCGCCCGGACGTAAAATGAGGACGCGGGAAGCGGGTGCAGCGGATATCGGAAATTACGCTTCCTTGCTCAGCATAGTGACGCTGCCGTCGGCGACGTCGTAGTAAGCGGCCGCGACTTTCAGCTTGTTTGATTTGAGAAGACCGGAGATTACGGGGGAAGACTCGCTCAGAAGCTTGGCCTGGATGCGCGCGTTGGCCTTGATAGCCCCGGTCAGGTCTGAGCCTGCCTGATCGACCGCCGGACGAAGAGGCAGGTAAAGGGCGCTGATCTGCCCCGGCACCTCTTTTCCGGCAATGGCCGCCTTCACGGCCCCGCAGTTGGCATGCCCCAAGACCAGGATCACCCGGGTTCCAAGCGCCGCCGCTCCATATTCGAGGCTGGCGATAATCTCAGTGGTCACCACATTACCCGCCACGCGCGTCACGAAAACATGCCCGATGGTTTGATCGAAGATTAGCTCCACCGGCACTCGCGAATCGGCGCAGGAGAGCACGGCCGCGAAGGGTTCCTGCTTTTCTACAGTGCGTTGCTTCAATATGGCAAGGTCTTCGGCATCGGAGGTTATGTGGCCGTTCATAAAACGCTGGTTCCCTTCGAGTAACTTTTCGAGGGCCTGATCGGGACTGAGTTCGCTCTGCGCGAAGCCAGACTTGATCCCGAACGGGCCCAAGCCCGCGCCCGACAAAGCGGCGCCCGCTGCGCCCGCGAGCGCCGTGCGCAGGGCACTTCGCCTGGAGATGCCCTGGCTTGGGAGTCCGCCGCTTGGCCGTGGGACCACCCCGCACTGTGCGGAACCGTTCTCCGCTGGCGCTTCTTGTGCGGCGCGGCGGGATACGCACTTGCCCAGTGAGACTTTTCCAGCTTTGTCTGGCAGATTCATCGGCTTGTCTCCTCCTTAGGTGTGTCCCTCAATCCGAGCCGGAAGGCCACCACGTTTTGCATTAGGCGGCGAGCCCCCCGCGCTCCGTTCTCCACGTTCGGACGCCCCTCAGTATACACCCGCTGATTCCACGGCGTCCCTCACGGAGCAGCTAGGTAATGTAAGCGCTCGTACTTGACAGGCGAAGGACGTCTGCTTAGAATAGCTAAGATAGGTTAGTCGACTGATAAGGCGCAACTTAAAGCCATGCCAGACCGCGGTGAGCTCGAAAGAAGGCAGCTTGAGGTGCTTTCAGCTATTGTGAGCCGTTATGTGGCCACAGGTGCAGCGGTTGGATCGAAAGCGGTCGCCGAACACTTGGGTGAGGACCTGAGCTCGGCCACCATCCGCAACATAATGGTTGAACTCGAAGCTGCCGGCTACCTGGAGCAGCCCCACGTTTCAGCCGGGCGGATCCCGACAGAGAAGGCCTATCGCCTTTACGTGGACCGCGTGGCGGGCGGGTGCAGCCTCCACCCGGAAACCGCTCGATATATCCACCAATCCCTGGGCCCGGAAGGCATTTCGCCCGAGCAGTTAATGGCCCGAAGTTCGCGTCTGCTCGCCGAACTCTCCGAGAACGTGGGGTTGGTGCTGGCCCCGGCTCGCAGCGAGAAGCTGCTGGAGCATGTTAAGTTTGTGGCCCTGCCGGAGCGGCGAGTGCTGGTGGTGATCGTCTCCCGGCCCGACGTGGTAGAGAACCAGGTGATCCGGCTGGAACAGGAGCTTCCACAAGGCGAACTGGACCGCGCCGCCGACTATCTGAATGCCGAGTTCCGGGGCTGGTCGCTGCGGACCATCCGCCTGGAAATCTTCAAGCGCATGGAAGATCTGAAGGCCACGTGCGAGACGCTGCTGACGCGCCTGGCCCGCCTCTTTTCCGAAGGCGCGATCGGCCAGCAGGAATCAGGCCTCCTTTTCATGGATGGCGCCGCCAGGATGCTCGGACAGCCGGAGTTTGTGGATGCGCGGCGGGCGAGGGCGTTGCTTGAAACTTTCGAGCAGAAGGCCAAACTGGTCCAGATTCTGACGGCGTGTCTCGAATGCTCCTCGGGCTCGCGCGCCACCATTCTGATTGGACGGGAGAATCCCGCCGCCGAGATGCGGAACTTCACGCTGATCGTCGCGCCTTACTCCTACCGAAGCCGGACGGTGGGGGCCGTGGGTGTGGTGGGTCCGACGCGCATGGCATACGACCGCGCCATCCACACAGTGGAGTACATTGCCCAGGTCACGAGCAGGCTGCTCAGCGCGAATTGAGGGGTCCCGGGCCGGCGAAATTTGCCCCGCACCACGGAATGCAGCGGAACATCCAATACGATGGGGAGGCGGGGCTCCGCCAGCCTGCTCTTAGCTGCCAGGGCCGCCGTCTAACACCACAAGCTCTACATCGAGCCGGCCTCACGCCGATCTCGAATCAAGCCGTTATGCAATAGGAATCGAAGAGAAAATGAAGACTGAGAACGATATCCTCAAAGAGCCCGCTTCCGCTGGCGGTTCAGCCGTCCCCGGGGCGCCGCCAGCTTCCACCGCTGCAAGCCCCGGAGCCGCGGAGCCGGCGTCCGGCTCGGGCGATCTGCCCGAAGACCTGGCGGGAGCCTACCGAAAAGCTGTGGCCGAGAAACAGGAGATCTATGACCGGCTGCTGCGCAAACAGGCGGAGTTCGAAAACCTGCGCAAGCGCGTCGAGCGAGAGAAGGAAGAGTTTCTGAAGCTCGCCACGGCGGATCTGATTCGTTCGTTGCTGCCCGCGCTCGACAGCTTCGAGCGCGCGCTCAAGTACCGCGACCCGAAGGTTCCGCCGGAGTTTTACAAGGGCGTTGAGCTGATCTACAAGGAGTTCATGGAAGTTCTCGGCCGGGCGGGCCTCGATCCTCTCGATGCCAAGGGCAAGATCTTCGATCCGCACCTGCATCAGGCCGTGGAGAGAGTGGAATCCAGCCAGCACCGCGACCAGGAGATCGTCGAGGAGCTGCAACGCGGGTACAAGTTGAGGCAGCGCCTGCTGCGACCGGCCGTAGTGAAGGTGGCCGTCTCCCCGAGAGCCCCGACGAGGGAGGACAGGGAGGAGAAGGCGCGGGCCTCGAGCTAGGAAGGCTTGACGGCGCCTTCGTAGGAAACTCTGGGATCGCTTGGCAGAGTCCATCACCATGAGCCAGAAGCGGGATTATTACGAGGTCCTGGGCGTCCAGCGGAACGCCGCCGAGACGGAGCTTAAGAGCGCTTACCGGAAGCTCGCCTTGCAGTATCACCCCGACCGCAACCCCGAAAACAACGACGAAGCTACGGAAAAGTTCAAGGAGATCACCGAAGCTTACACCGTTCTGGCGGACCAGGAGAAACGGTCCGCCTACGACCGCTTCGGGCACGCCGGCGTTTCGGGCTCGGCCGGACCGGGCTGGCCGGACCCCTCCTCCACCATCTTTGCGGATTTCGAGGACCTGTTTGGCGAATTCTTTGGCGGCGTCTTCGGACGCCCCCGGGGTTCGAGGACGCGCGTGCAGCGCGGCGCGGACTTGCGCTACGAAATGGAGATCGCCTTCGAAGAGGCGGCGAACGGCCTTGAGACCAAGATCAAGATTCCGCGCTGGGAGACCTGTGCGGAGTGCGGCGGGCGCGGTGCCATGCGAGGTAGCTCTCCAGTGACCTGTTCAACCTGCAGCGGTCGCGGACAGCTCCGGCACCAGCAAGGACTGTTCACCGTCAGCCGGACCTGCCCCGCATGCCAGGGCATGGGCCAAGTCATCAACGACCCCTGCCCCCAGTGCCAGGGAGAAGGCCGTCTGCGGCAGGAAAAGGTACTGGGAATCAAGGTTCCGGCCGGCGTTGAAGACGGCATGAAGCTGCGCGTGAGCGGCGAGGGCGAGGGCGGAGTGTTCGGCGGTCCGCCGGGCGACCTTTACGTTGTGCTTCACGTCCGCGAGCACTCCTACTTCGAGCGTAACGGCAGCGATCTGTACTGCAACATTCCCCTTTCGGTGGCGCAGGCCGCGCTCGGCGCCGAGATCAAGGTGCCCACTCTGCGCGGACCGGAGCGGCTCCGCATTCCGGAGGGCACTCAGCCCGGTTCCATTTTCCGATTGCGAGGCTTCGGCCTGCCCCACGTGGAAGACCATGGGCGCGGAGATCTGTTTGTGCGCGTCCAGGTGGTGATTCCCAGTCACCTCTCGCGGGAGCAGCGGCACCTGCTTGAATCTCTCAGCTCCACCAGCCGGGTGGACAATAAGCCGGTGGTCCGGCAACCTTCCAGCCGGGTGAAAAACGGCTTTGGGTGAGATGCAGGGTCGCCGCCAGGTGCTAAGGGCTGAAAATTGGATGGCCATAAGCCTAGGGCTTGGCGCTTGGCGGCATTTAAGACAGACTTCAGGAGGAAAGGAAAGTGCGGGAAGGTATGGAGCAGAAACGGTCGTCGGTCCGACAGGCTGGCCCAGAAAACGCGCTCCGTCGGCGGCGCGGCCTCTTTGAGGCGCGCTTCTGGCTGCGCGATCTTATTCTTTCTCTGTTACTTGCCTTCGTGGTGATCGTGTTCCTTTACCAACCGGTGCAGGTGGAGGGCACGAGCATGATGCCCCGCCTTTACGATCACGAGCGCATTTTCATCAACAAGTTCGTCTACCGCTTCGAGCCTATTCAGCGCGGTGACATCGTTGTGTTTCGCTACCCGCTCGATCCTTCGAAGTCGTACATTAAGCGGGTGATCGGGCTGCCGGGGGAGTGGGTGAGCATTCAGCAGGGCGTGGTATGGATCAATGGCCGGCCTCTGACCGAAGCCTATGTTCCGGCGAGCTATCTTGACCACGACAGCTACCCCCCGATCTTTGTCGAGGCTGAGCACTATTACGTCCTCGGCGACCATCGGGAGTCATCGAATGACAGCCGCGTGTGGGGCACAGTCGATCGCAACTTTATTTACGGCAAGGCGGCCTTTATCTACTGGCCGCTGAATCAGTTAGGGACGCTGCAATAAGCCGGTTTCTCAGGTTTTCAGCCGTTAGTTTAAGTTGCCAGTTTGGTGTTTGTCGGTGTGACGTCAACCGGCGCCGGGCGCGGGTTGGGTCGGCGTGGTAGCTTGGCTAGATTGACCCACGGGACTATCATTCGATGTACACTGTTGGCTGAAAACTGGCTTGGAGACCGAGAGTTCGAATCGACATGGAAGCCATTCTGGCACTCGAAGACGGCCGGATCTTCCGGGGACGCAGCGGCGGCGCCCCCGGTGAGCGCTGCGGCGAGGTGGTTTTCAACACGTCGCTGACCGGTTACCAGGAAATCCTCACCGACCCCTCTTATACCGGCCAGATCGTCATCCTGACCTACCCGCATATCGGCAATTACGGTACCAACGGGCTGGACAGCGAGTCGGTGCGCCCGTACGCTGAAGGACTGGTGGTCCGTGAGTTGAGCCGCCTTGCCAGCAACTGGCGCTCGACGGAAGGCGCGTCGAAGTTCCTGGCCGGGTTCGCGGTGCCGGTGATCTCCGAGCTCGACACACGCGCGCTGGTCCGCCATTTGCGGCTGCACGGCGCCCTGCGCGGCATCATCTCGACGGTCGACCTGGACGAGGCCAGGCTGGTGGCAAGGGCCAAAGCGTCGCCCAGCATGGTAGGGCTTGATCTCGCCAGCCGCGTGAGCACGGCGTCGCGCTACGAGTGGAAGGAACCGTCAGCCAGAATCTTTGGTGAGGATGGGAGCCCGCGGCCGCCTGTGCGCTTTCACGTGGTCGCTTACGATTACGGTATCAAACACAACATTCTAAGGCGCCTAGTCGATATTGGCGCCCGCGTGACGGTGGTCCCGGCGACGACCTCTGCCAGCGACGTGCTGGATCTTAAGCCGGACGGCGTATTCCTGTCGAATGGCCCCGGCGATCCGGAACCGGTGGATTATGCCGCCCAAGCAGTGCGAGAGCTTGCCGGGCGCGTCCCCATTTTCGGCATCTGCCTGGGCCACCAGATCGTGGGCCTGGCGCTCGGCGGGCGCACCTATAAGCTCAAATTCGGGCATCACGGTGGGAATCACCCCGTGATGAACCTGGAAACCCAGAAGGTCGAGATCACCGCACAGAATCATGGGTTTGCGGTCGATCCGGACTCCCTCAAGGCGAGCGAGGTGGCGTTGACCCACCTGAATCTAAACGATCAGACGCTCGAAGGCCTGCGACATCGTTCCCTGCCGTTGTTCAGCGTCCAGTACCATCCGGAGGCCTCGCCGGGTCCGCACGACGCGGCTTATCTGTTCGAGCGCTTTGCGAGCATGATGGAGGACCATCGGGGAGCGGCCCGGTGAAAAAGGGACGGGGCAAAACAGCCAAGCCCCGGCTACCGGAAGCGGGGACCTGACCGGGAACAAAGCTGGAATGTTATTGAAAATAAATGGCCTGGCCCTGGCAGGTATCTCCCGGTCAATGAGAAATGCCCGGTTGGGTCGGAGGACAAGCGGTAGTCGAGGTTGCCATGCAGTTCCTCCAGTATCTTGAAGAAGCGGCTTCCAAGGGTGAGGCGGTCAATCTTGTGTTTGAAGAGCGTCTGTTCAATCTCGTCGGCATCCTCCAGAAGATTGCAGGCCCATTCGCGGCAGCAGGTATCCCTTATGAGGTCGTCGGCGGGCTGGCAGTTCTCATCCACGTTGAAGAGGCAGGCCCCGCGCATTCCGTTCTGACGCGGGATGTGGACATCCTGATCAGCCGCTCCGATCTCGAACGCGTTGTAGCGATCGCGGAATCGCACGGTTTTCGCTTTCGGCATGCGGCCGGCGTGGAAATGCTCCTGTATGGCGATAAACCCGCGAACGCGATTCACCTTCTGTTTGTCGGTGAGAAGGTCAAGGCGACCCAGACAATTCAGAATCCGCGCGTGGTGCCTGAGCGCAAGACGATCAAGGGAGAGGAAGTTGCGGTAATCCCGGTGGCTGACTTGGTCCGGATGAAGCTGAGCGCTAACCGCGACAAGGACCGCGTTCACCTCCGTAGTCTCGATGCGACCGGTCTGATCACACCCGAAATCGAGCGCGGATTGCCGGAACCTCTGCGGGCGAGGCTCCAGCGGGTTCGGGAAACGGAGTGATGGTCCGTTCGCAGAAGGCGCACAGTTTGAAATGCGCCGCTACGGCCTTTGACTTTCGACTGTTTTCATGCCCAAACGCACTGACCTCCGCAAGATCCTGATCATCGGCTCCGGACCGATTGTCATTGGCCAGGCTTGCGAATTCGACTACTCCGGCGCCCAGGCCTGCAAAGCCTTGCGTGCGGAGGGCTACGAGGTGGTGCTGGTGAACTCGAACCCGGCCACCATCATGACCGACCCCGAGTTCGCCCATCGAACTTATATCGAGCCCCTTACGGTTGAGTATGTTGAAGCCATCATCGCCCGCGAGCGTCCGGACGCGGTGCTGCCTACGGTGGGAGGCCAGACAGCGCTCAATCTCGCCGTCGCGCTCGCCGAGGCGGGGGTGCTGGACCGGTACGAGGCGCCGCTCATCGGCGCCTCGCTCAAGGCCATCAAGATCGCCGAAGACCGCCTGCTGTTCAAAGACGCCATGCGCGAGATCGGGCTCGAGGTCGCCGGCAGCGCCGTGGTCAAGAACGAGCAGGAGGCCGAGGAGGCCGCCGAGATGCTGGGATTTCCGCTTATTATCCGGCCCTCCTTCACCCTGGGCGGCACGGGAGCGGGGATCGCCTATAACGCCGAAGAGTTCGAAGAGATTGTGCATTGGGGCCTGCAGGCAAGCCCGGTGCATGAAGTGCTGGTGGAAGAATCGGTGATCGGCTGGAAAGAATTCGAGCTCGAGGTGATGCGCGACCATGCCGACAACTGCGTGGTGATCTGCTCCATCGAAAACTTCGACCCCATGGGCGTGCACACCGGAGACTCGATCACAGTGGCGCCCGTGCAGACGCTCACCGACAAAGAGTACCAGCGCATGCGCGACGCGGCCTTCGCGGTGATCCGGGCGGTGGGAGTCGAGACCGGCGGGTCCAACATCCAGTTCGCCGTGCACCCTGAGAACGGCCGCATGCTGGTGATCGAGATGAATCCGCGCGTCTCGCGCAGTTCGGCCTTGGCCTCTAAGGCCACCGGCTTTCCCATCGCCAAGATCGCAGCCCGCCTGGCGGTGGGCTACACCCTCAACGAGATCCCCAACGACATCACCCAGAAGACTCCGTCCTGCTTCGAGCCCACCATCGACTACGTGGTGGTCAAGATTCCCAAATGGGCCCAGGAAAAGTTCCCGGATTCCGATCACACCCTCGGTCCGCAGATGAAGTCTGTAGGCGAAGTGATGGCCATTGGGCGCACGTTCAAGGAAGCGCTCATGAAGGGCATGCGCTCGCTCGAAACGGGGCGCAAAACACCCAAGCCGCCTTCGAACCCTGACGATCTGAAACGCCGCCTGACGGTTCCCCACCCCGAGCGCCTGTGGGACCTGTTCTTTGCCCTTTCCACCGGCCACAGCGTGGATTCGCTCGCCGAGCTCACCAGAATCGACAACTGGTTCCTGGCCCAAATGCAGCAGATCGTCGAACTGCAAGGGGAGCTCAAGGCGCACGATGCGGCATCAGTGCCCGCGGCGCTGCTCCATCGAGCCAAGCAGTTCGGCCTGGCCGACCTCTATCTGCGAGATCTGTGGGGCGTGACCAGCGAGGAGGTTTTCGAGCAGCGCGCCCGGCGGGATGTGCGGCCTGTCTTCAAGCGCGTGGACACCTGTGCGGCTGAATTCGAGTCTTTCACACCCTATCTATACTCGAGCTACGAAGAGGAAGATGAAGCGGAGCCCACTGCCCGGCGCAAGATCATGATCCTGGGCAGCGGCCCGAACCGCATCGGCCAGGGCATCGAGTTCGACTACTGCTGCTGCCACGCTGCCTTCGCCCTCAAGGAAGAAGGTTTCGAGACGATCATGGTGAACTGCAATCCCGAGACCGTCTCCACGGACTACGACACCTCGGACCGCCTCTACTTCGAGCCCCTCACCTTTGAGGACGTGATGGCCATCGTCGAAGCTGAGCAGCCGGAAGGGGTCATCGTGCAGTTCGGCGGTCAGACGCCGCTGAACCTCGCCCGGCAGCTTCAGGCGGCCGGCGTACCGATTATCGGCACCTCACCCGAGTTCATCGAGATGGCCGAGGACCGCAAGCACTTCGGAGGACTGCTCGGGCGCATGGGTATTCCCCAGCCCGATAATGGCGCGGCGATGAACGTGGAAGAGGCCCGGGCCATCGCCAGCGAGATCGGCTATCCCGTGCTGGTGCGGCCGTCCTTCGTTTTGGGCGGGCGCGCCATGGTGATCGCCTACGATGAGGAGACCTTGGTGGAGTACGTGCGCCGGGCCGAAGAACTGCATCAGGCGTTCCCGATTCTGGTCGACCGCTTCCTCGAAGCCGCCACTGAAGTGGACGTTGATGCTCTGGCCGACGGTGAGGACGTCGTGATCGCCGGCATCATGGAGCACATCGAGGAAGCGGGCATTCACTCCGGCGACAGCTCCTGCTGCCTGCCCGTTTTCCAGATTGCCGAAAGCGAGCGCCGGACCCTGCGCGACTACACGGTGAAGCTGGCGCGCGAACTCCGGGTGGTGGGACTGATGAACGTGCAATACGCCATCCAGAACGGCAAGGTTTATGTGCTGGAGGTGAACCCTCGCGCGTCGCGCACGGTGCCCTACGTGAGCAAGGCCACGGGCGTGCCACTGGCCAAGGTCGCGGCCCGGCTGATGGCTGGCCGGAAGCTGCGGGAGTTTGGGCTCGACGAGGAATTGCCGGTCCGCCATCATTTCGTGAAGTCACCGGTCTTCCCTTTCATCAAGCTGCCGGGCGCCGATACCATTCTGGGACCGGAGATGAAGTCGACCGGCGAAGTCATGGGCACCGCCTCGACCTTCGGCCTGGCTTTTGCCAAGGCCCAGCTTGCCGCCGGCCAGCGGATCCCAGCGCAGGGACGCGTCTTCTTCTCCGTCAATGACCATGACAAGCCGCACGCCGTCGCGATTGCCCGTGACCTTCTCAGCCTCGGCTTCAACCTGGTCGCGACGCGCGGCACGGCGGAGTATCTGCGTTTGGCCGGCCTGCCCGTAGAGCGGGTCAACAAGGTAAATGAAGGCCGTCCGAACGTCGCTGACCTGATCAAGAGCTCAAAAATCGACCTGATTATCAACACGCCGCTCGGCCGGGCTTCTCACTTCGACGAAAAGGCCATTCGGCGGGCGGCCATTCAGCAGGGGATCACATGTATCACCACGCTCGCAGCCGCGGTGGCGGCCGTCAGCGGAATTCGCGCCCAGCGTCAGGGCGGGCTTGAGGTCGAGTGCCTGCAGGAGTTGCACCGCGCGCCCAGAGAGTTGGAAGTAGTGAATGACAAATGAGGAGCGATGAATTTTGATCGTTCTTCGTGGCTGCCGATGACGACAAGGCAAATCTTGGATCGCTTGAAGGGCATGGTTCCGCCGCTGGTCACGCCCTTCGACCGCAGCGGTAACGTCGACGAAGGCGCCTTCCGTGCCAACCTCGAACGCTATACGGGAATTGGATTTGCGGGCGTGATGGTGGCGGGAACGACCGGCGAAGCGCCGTTGCTGACGGACCGGGAGCGCCTCCGGCTCACCGAACTCGCGCGCAGCCTTGTGAGTCCCAAGGAACTTGTCGTCACCGGTACCGGTCTCGAAAGCACGCGCGAGACGATTCGGCTGAGTCGCGAGGCCATCGATCACGGGGCGGACTTGGTGCTGGTGGTTACGCCCTGGTACTACAAGGCGAAGATGGACGGGGCCGCGCTCGTCGCTCACTATCGCAGCGTGGCCGATGCCCTGACCCGCCCGCTTCTAATCTATTCGATCCCGCAGTGCACCGGCGTGCGGATACCGGTGGAGGCTATCGTGACGCTCGCGCGCCACCCTAACATTGTCGGCCTCAAGGAGAGCTCGGGCGATCTCGCCTATCTGCGCCGGGTCCTCCGGCGTGTTCCGCCAGGCTTCCGCGTCTTTTCCGGATCTCTCATGATTCTGCTCGATGTCTTGCGCGCGGGCGGGGCCGGAGGCATCGTGGGCCAGGCTAACTTTGCGCCGGATTTGTGCGTGGCCTTCTATGAGGCTTACCGGACGGGCCGCCTAAGCCTGGCACGCGAACTGTTCGCCAAGCTCGTGCCCCTGGCGGTCGAGATCAGCGTGAAATACGGAACCCCAGCGGTCAAAGCAGCGATGGATCTGGTGGGATTTCGCGGGGGTGATCCGAGGAGTCCGCTGCTTCCCCTGGATGCGAGAGCGCGGCGAGCCATCGCTCGCACACTCCAAGCCGCCCGCGCCAGCCTGGCATTTTAACCTTTACTCGCCTCCAGTCATCTAATGTCGGACCGGGCGAGGGGATTCGGTTGCGCTTCCCCGGCTGCGTGCCAACAAACCTTATGGAGTGCCAGTGCATCCCCTATTCGCGTCTGCCCAAGACCAGCACCCTGTTCCTCGATTACGTCGATCACTTTGAGCGCGTGGCGAGCTTCTACGGTGGTGGTACACCTTTCGCGCTCGCCAGTTACCAGACGGTGGCTGGTGCGCTTAACCACCCGGCAGCCTTGCGGTCACAGGTGGCCTCGGTTCTGATGCGCCAGAACCGAGCTCTTGGCGCAAGCGAAGCGACGCTCGCGAACCTTGAGCGGCTGGCTGAACCCGGCACGATGGCGGTGGTGACAGGACAACAGGTCGGGCTTTTTTCCGGACCGGCGTTCACGCTCTACAAGGCGCTCACGGCAGTCCATCTTGCGCAGTGGCTCTCCGAGCAGGGTCTGCCATGTCTCCCGGTCTTCTGGCTCGCCACCGAAGACCACGACCTCGCGGAAGTCGCATCCACCGCTCTCCTTGATAACGACTACAACCCGGTGATGCTCAGTGACCCGGGAATCCGGCCGGCCCCGCAATGTTCTGTAGGCTACGCCGAGCTCACGAGCGCCATCACGGAAGAGTTGAATCGCTTGGAGTCGGCTCTTCCAGCAGGAGAAACACGCCAGCAACTGCTCAGTGACCTGCGCGACAGCTACCGGCCCGGTGCCCGCTGGGGAGAAGCCTTCGCTCGTTTTCTGGCTCGACTCTTCGGACGCTGGGGTGTGATCTTGCTGGATGCTTTGGACCCGGAACTCCACCACCTCTCGGCGTCGATTTATGCTAAGGCCGTTGCCGAAGCACCCGAGCTCAATGCCCGCCTGTTGCAGCGCTCGCAGTCGCTCGTCGCCGCGGGGTATCACGCCCAGGTCCACGTCGGACCGGAATCGACGCTGCTGTTTTCCGAGCACGACGGCAACCGGGTGGCGCTGCGGCTCGTGGACGGCGGGAAAAGCTTCAAACTTGAAGGGGGCGAACGCTTCACCGGCGACAAGGCGCAGGCCTCCGCCGAGGCCCAGCCGGAACGATGGACTCCAAACGCCCTGTTCCGCCCTGTGGTTCAGGACCTTCTCCTTCCGACTGTGGCCTATGTCGCGGGATCTGCGGAACTCGCCTATCACGGCCAGAGCTCTGTGCTTTACCCTGCCCTTGGGCGACCTCAGCCCGTTATCGTCCCTCGCGCATCCTTCACGCTGGTCGATCCACGCAGTCAGCGCCTGCTCAAGCGGTACAAGCTGAGCGTTGAAGACGTCTGGCAGGGCGAAGCTCACTTGCGGCAGAAGATCGCGGCCGTGGGTTTCGCCGAAGGCTGGCAGGCCCGGCTCGATCAGAGCGAGCAGGAAATCGAGCGGCTCCTGGATCGCCTTCGCGCCGATCTCGCGGCCCTCGACCCGACCCTGCTCGAGGGCTTTCAGCGGGCCCGCAAGCGAGCGCTGTATCAGTTTGAGCGGCTTAAGGGTAAGATCACGCGGGCGGCCTTCACGCGCTCCGAGGTGTTGCGGCGGCACGAAGCGGCACTGCGCGCCTTCCTCACACCGGGAGGCGGCTTGCAGGAGCGTGGACTGGGCGGGGCGTATTTTCTCGGCCGCGAGGGATATGGGATTCTGGACGGACTGTTGGCCCGGATCACGCTGCGATCAGCGGCCCATCAAATGGTGCTGACTCGAGAGGCTGCGGCCGGTGCGGGGTAGCGCCGTCACCGGGGCAATGGACACCACGGAGCGGACAAACGAGAGCGCTAACGGACAACCCCTTCGAGAGGGCTCGAAGCCGTGGCATAGAGCTTCTTTGGCATGCGGCCGGCGAGATAGGCCTGGCGGCCAGCCAGAATCGCATTCTTCATGGCCTCCGCCATAAGGACCGGATCCTGCGCGGCCGCGATTCCGGTGTTCATCAGCACGGCGTCCGCGCCGAGTTCCATCGCAATGGCGGCGTCCGACGCCGTCCCCACGCCGGCGTCGAGGATCAGAGGAACCTCCGTGATTCTTTCTCGCAGAATGCGAAGATTGGCCCCGTTCTGGATGCCCATGCCGGATCCGATTGGCGCGCCGAGGGGCATGACCGCGGCGGCGCCAGCGTCGATCAGACGTCGCGCCGCCACGAGGTCATCATTGGTGTAAGGCAGTACCACGAACCCCTCATGCACCAGCGTCTCGGTGGCGCGCACCAGTTGGAAATTGTCCGGAAAAAGCGTCTTATCGTCACCGATCACTTCCACCTTGACCCAGTTCGAGAGCCCTACTTCCCTCGCCAGGCGGGCCGCTCGGACGGCCTCGTCAGCCGTATAGCAGCCGGCAGTGTTTGGCAGGACAAAATAGCGGTCGCGATCGATATAGTCGAGCAGTGACTCCTTGCTTCGATCTGTCAGGTTGACGCGCCGGACCGCCACGGTCACAACCTCAGCGCCCGAGGCCTCAATCGCCCGGGCCGTCTCCTCAAAACTCCGGTACTTGCCCGTCCCCACGATCAACCGCGATCGGAACTCGCGTCCGGCAATGCAAAGTGAGTCGCTCATGAAATCCCCCTCAGACAATTGTAGCGAGCCCCGAAGCCGCCAGCAAACAGGACGCCTCCCGGCTCCGATCTCACTGTTGATCAGGCCACTGCAGGGCATTCACCTTGCCATCCGGAGCCCGTTCGATGATGGGCCCGTATAGACCGCGAAATTCGCGACGCCACCAGGCGCCGGTGCCACGCCGGGTCTTCAGATCCGTAAACCAATACTGCCACTCTACCGCCCGGACTTGCTTGGGAGGCGCCTTAGAGAACGGGTTCCCGGCCAGCAAGGTTAGCACGCCGGAGTCGTTTTCGAGGAGCAGCACTTCAGTGCGCACCACCCAGGAGTATTGACGCCAGGTGCCGAGCGTGGCGAACCACAGGTTCCAATCGAAGCGCGGCTGATAAGGCGCGAAATACCGCGGCGGCTCGTCAAGGCGCTGGGGCTTGTAACGGAACGGGTAAGCGACCCAGGTCTGTCCGTCGTCACTGCCCTGAAACTCAATTTCGTATCGGGCGGTGGTCATCACCGCAAACAGACCATACTGATCAGCGATGCGGAACGGCTCCAGGGCTGTGACCGGCGCGAGCGGTACGGGAAGCCGCGGCACAAACATCGTCAGCAGCTCGATGAAGGTTGCGTAGAAGATCCAACTCAAGATGACCGCACTCGCCACGATCGATAGCCGATGGCGGAACGCCGTCAGACCGCCCGGCGATCGCAATGATTCGACAGCCGCCTCCACCGCGGCCCGATCAGAAGCCGATGGATCGAGACCGCCGGCACTTCCCGTCTGAGGTGCGGGTGTGAACCGACCTTTGACCCAGCGGAGCGCTCCCCGCAGAAAGCGGTCATCCAGCAGCAGGATGCCGAGTGAAAGAACAAGGTGGTTGAGAAAAGCGAGATTGGCGGTCAGAATGATGCCGACCTGGAAGGGTGTGACGATGAAGAAAAGGATCAATCGAAAGCGGCGCGGCAAGAACAACAGCCAGACCAAACCGAGTTCGACCGTCAGCGTCGTGAGCGCGATCGCCGCCTGAAAACCGTGCGGCAGTTGCTGCGCGTACCAGCCGATCCAGTTCGGTAGGGGCCCATTTTGATAGTACTGATCGAGAGCGGTCAGACGCCGCCACTGTGGGTCGTGGCTGGCGAGCTTGACCACGCCCGACTCGAAGTAAATGCGCAACCAGAGCCATTGCAGCATGAAGAGGCCCGCTCGCGAAGGGCGGTGATCGCAGCCCAGGCGAGGCCGCAGGCCGGGCGGCGCTATAAAAAGGCTCAAGAAAGCCGCCGACAGAAGCATGCCGTCCGATTGATACTCCGCAAAATCCTGCCCTATAGAGACAAAGGACAAGTAGGCTAAGAAGCAGACGGCGATCGCGGCGCGGGGCCAGAGGTTCAGGATGAGCAGAATCGAAGCAGCGAGGCCCGCGATCCACAAGGCCTTGACAGCTCCGGAACCGGTGCCCAGCCAGAGTAACGAGGGCGCGTACCAGAAGCGCCAGGAGCCAAACTGCTGCGCCACCTCTTGAAGGTAACTTCCGGCAGGCAGAATGCCGTCGGGCCCGACGAGCCCGCGGATCTGAAAAGCGAGGCTGTAAAAGGCCGAGAAGAAGATGAGGCCGAGAGCTCGGAGCCAGAGCCAGCGCGGCAGGAGTGAGCCCGGCTCGGCGGGGCCCGGACCGAACAACCACTCGGCGATGGAAGGACTTCCCGAAGGCATCGGCGGCTGAACCGGGCCGCAAAGTTTGGCACTATGAGCTTAGGCTACTTTGGAGGCTACTAACGTCCCACCGTCTGAGCGTGCGGAACGCGCCGCTGGTAAAGCTCCTCAATCAAGCCGCGGTAGCGTTCCTCAACCACGCTCCGCCGAATTTTCTGGGTGGCCGAGAGCTCGCCGGAAGCCACGGTGAACTCACGCGGCAGCAGCGCAATCTGCCGCACCCGCTCGTGCGGCGGCAGCAACGCCATCAGCGTCTCAACCTGGCGTTCCATAAAAGCCTGGATTTGATGATGCCTCACTAGTTCCTCGCGGCTTGAGAAGCCGATGCCGTGCTCGCGGGCGTAGGTTTCCAGGCGCTGAAAGTTGGGCACAATCAGGGCGCTTACAAACTTGCGCCGGTCGCCAATCACCAGCACCTGGGCCACGCAAGGATGGCCCTGAAAGAGGTTCTCCAGCTTCTCCGGAGGCACGTACTTGCCGCCTGAGGTCTTGAACAGGTGCTTTTTCCGGCCTGTGATAGCCAAAAAGCCGTCGGCGTCGATACTTCCGAGGTCCCCAGTGTGAAACCACCCGTCGGTGAAGGCCTGGCGGTTCTCCTCATCCAGGTTGTAGTAGCCCGGTGAAACATTGGGTCCATTCACCAGGATCTCACGGCCCACCCGGCCTTCATCATTTGAGAAGTCGTCCCCCAGGCGGACCTCCACGCCGGAAATCACCGGCCCCACGGTCCCCAGGCGCGTCCGCCCCGGCTGGTTCACCGCGATAACAGGTGAGGTCTCCGTAAGGCCGTAACCCTCGTAAACCTTAAGGCCCACTGCCCAGAAGAAGCGGGCGACATCAGCCGAAAGCGGCGCCGAACCGGAGAAGATCACAGCCACGCGCCCACCCAGACGCTCGCGAATCTTGGTGAACACCAGGCGATCTGCCAAGCCCTCCTGCAGGGTGAGACCGAGAGGCAGGGCTCGATTTTCCAGGCGGTAAGGCACGGCCGCGTAACCCGCTCGCATCGCCCAGCCGAAGAGCTTCTGGCGGCCAGGCGAACCCTGTCTCACAGTTTCTTGGACCTTCTCATAGACCCGCTCGAGAACCCGCGGCACCACCGCCATTACCGTAGGCCGCACTTCCAGCAGGTTCTGCGGCAGAGCCTCAAAGCTCTCAGCGTAGGCGATGGAAACGCCCTGATGAAAGTAGGTGAAATCCAGCATACGCTCGAAAATGTGTGAAAGCGGCAAGAACGACATGCCCACGTCGTGCGGACTCATCGGAAACAGATCGATGGTCGCCTGGATGTTGGAAGTAATGTTGGCGTGGGTTAGCACGACACCCTTGGGATTCCCCGTGGTTCCCGAGGTGTACAGAATCGTGGCAATATCGCCGGCCTGAGCCTCGGCGGAGTGAACGCGGAAGGATTCCGCTGCCCCCGGCTGATCTTCGCAACCCACGACATCCCACCAGCCTTCGACACCGCTTTCGCGCGAGGTGGCGTCTGTTACCTCGTCCATGAACAGCACAAAGCGCAGACCTGACAAGCGGCTGTGAATATCCCGGATCTTGCGGAGCTGCTCGGCCGTGGAAACCACAATTCCTTTGGCGCTCGAGTCGCGCAGAATGTATTCGAGATCAAGATCGAGGAACGTAGGATAAATCGGCACACTGACGGCGCCGAGGCCCATGGCGGCGTAGTCCGTGAGCGCCCACTCCAGCCGGTTCTCGGCCAGAATGGCCAGACGGTCGCCGCGAGTGAGACCGCGTTTTTCAAAACCTCTCGCCAGGGCCGCCACTTTGCGCAGAGCTTCCTCCGACGAGACAGGCTGGTAGCTTCCGCCCCTCTTGGTGAGGAAGGCGCCGGGCTTCCGGAGACGATCGACGGCGGAAAGAAACAGAGTGTTGAGGGTGGTCAGCGATCCAGGAGAGGTCTTCATGTCGAGCGCGCTTTGTCCTTCACTTCCCCGAGCGAAGCTCACGCTGAAGGCGATCGCGGGCCTCAGCCTGATTCGCAGCCAGCTCAGGCCCATATTGAGGGTCGGGACACAGGCTCAGAATCTGCTCGAGCAGAGCGCGAGCCTGATCCCGCCGCCCGACCGCCAGGTAGTCATCCGCCAGGTAGAGCAACGCAAACGAATCATGGGGGTAGCGCTTCAAGCAGTCCTGAAGCAACTGGATCGAGCGCTGCTTGTCGCCACCCTTGAAAAACGGCGCGCGATAATAAAGGCGCGCCAGGGTGCGCTGGCCGGCTGCCTGCTCATAGTCCGGATTGAGCCGCGTCACCGCCTCCATCTCGTTGCGGACAGTATCCAGGAGCCGCAGGCCCTTGATCCAACCTTCTTCTTCCGCCAGCAGGCCGTAGTTGACACCCATCCAGAGGTGGCCCTCCACGCGATTGGGCTGGAGATGCACCGCCCGTTGGCCCGCGTCGACTCCGGCCTGAAAAGCCTGAATGGCGGCCTGCGGACTGCGCTCATCACGCGCACGGCCCAGAAAGTTCTGCGACCTGGAGATGCGCCACCAAGCCTCGTAGTCGTTCGGGTTCTCCGCTACCGCCTGGCGGAGCAACTGAAGGCCTTGATCCACATTCGAGAGCTTCGCGCGGCCGAGGTAATAATCATCCGCCTTGGCGATCCGGCCTGAGAACAGGCCGGTACGTTCCGGCGAGACCGCCACTGCTCGGTCCGGGCCCAGAAATGCCGCAATTGCGGCGAGAATCACCCCCAGCACACAACCTGAGCGCCAAAGTTCACGTCTCGATGCGCCGGCAGAAACCCACACATCCGACACCCCCGGCGAACTTTCTTGATTTTTGGTTGGAGCCAGTCGTCCTGACTCAAGCCACCTGAGGCGTGGAAACGGCATAGCCAAAACTACCATTCGCCGCCCAAGATGGTCAAGGCAGGCCACTAGTAGTACCAGGCTAAGTGGGAATGATTGGGGGAATGAAATGATTGGTGAAAGAGCAATTGATTTGCGGAGCTATCGCAGACCCAACCCGCCATCCTGAGCGCATGGCGGCGGCCGACATCCCACTAGCGCCGACCTGTGCCCAAGGTCCGCGGTTCTTTTCGCTGGCCGGACGGAAAAGCCGCAGCCCTTGGAAAACAGGGCTCCGCTACGGTGTTCCAATCTACGCTGCTCGACCGCTATAACGCAACGCCGGAAGTTCGTCGCGAATCCGTGGCCTGTCATCCCGAGCCCCAGCGAGTTGATCTCGCTTTGGCTTCTTCTCCTCCCGAGCAAACCAGAGCGAGATTCGTCCGCCTGGCTCAGCGTCGGAATGACACACGTCCGGGAGAATGAGATGAGTAGACGTTCTGTATAGCAGCGTAAAAGACCTTACTCCCGCTTGGTCTGGCGGTTCCTTGACATATAAATCGAGACTCATTAACCTTAGAGTACAGGCTTTGGAAACCAACCTTGGGCCGTCAGCCCGAGCGCTGGCTCCCAAGGGTGGTCTTATGTCCTTGATAAAGACCATCGCCGTCGCCCCAGCCAGGCCAAACGCCGATTCCGCGACAGCGAAGACGCCTGAAATCGGCCTGACTTTCCCGACGGGGCTCTGGCGTGATAAGCGTGATCGGATGGTAGGCCCGGTTCCGCACTCGCCTCTCTCGGGTAGTTTTTCCGGGAGACTTAGGAACAAAGCCACGATGTTTCTTAGAATCAGCAGATACAAAAATTGCGTCTTCCGGTCAATGAGCTTCGAAGAGGGGTCTCAGGCCGCCTGGCGGGACGCCAGCGACCCCCATTTGGGCTGGGCCAAGCCCTGGCCAGTGCCGAAATATCGGCAGCCTCATCCTGCCACGGACAGGCAGGTTTCACCGCCCTGAACAGGCTTCGATCGCCCGGTCGAGACCTTGTTCCAGCTTCTGGGCCTGCTCCTGGGCGCGCTTTAGGTCATGGTCGGCAAGGGCCTCGCGCAGGCCGGGCAAGGTCTCGGCCTCGTAGCTCGGCAAGGGGGCATAGATCAGGTGGCGAAACCAGGGGCGTCCGGGAATTCCCTCCGGGTCGAGGAGGGCGCGCTCTTCAGTGGCGAGGCAGGCATTCACTTGGGCGGCCCCGGCGGCGTTCGAGAGCGCCGGGGCACCGCTGGCCGACCGCCAGGCCTCGAGGCGGGCCGTGACCGCAGCGGCGGCATCGCGCCAGCGCCGGCAGCGGTCGAGTAAAGGCGGGATCGCCTGGGCGGCGAAGGTCGGCGGGGCAAGTGACTCTAGGCTATCGATATAGGCTTTTGTCTCGGTGGCATAAGGGGCGTAGTCCAGGGGCTCAAGATCGGCGTTGGCAAAGCGCAAGGCGAGAATCCCCCACAAACGGGCCATGGCGGCGTGGTAGCGGAATCCGGGATCCCCGAACTTCTGCATCCAATCGAAATCGTCATAGAGCGAATGGTAGACGCCGTAAGGTCCGTCGAACGCCAGGTCTGCCGAGGGAACGCCGTCGTGCTGAAGAAAGACCATGAAGTCCGAGCCGCCGCCCAGGATGCCGAAGGGAACTCCGGCGCCACTCGAGCCCGGAACGGCATAGCTGCGGACGTTAAGCGCGCTCTTCTCGGCGGCCCAGCGATCGTAAAGGCTCTCGCCGGTGTCGGGATCACGGACCGATTGGGCGGCTTCGATAGCTGCAGGTAGAAGCGCGGGGACGAGGCTGACGGAGAGATGGCGTCCGCTGGTGGCGGAGTCCACGTTGAGGCACACCACGGCGTTCTTCTTCAGGTCTTCCTCGAACTGCTCGCCCCACTCGGTGGAGCCCGTCAGCGTGTATTCCTCGGCGTCCCAGCTTCCGAACACCAGCGTGCGGCGAGGTCGAAAACCGTGGCGAAGAAGCTCGCCGAAAGCGCGCGCGGTCTCGAGCAGAGCCGCGGTGCCGCTCGCCGGATCCACGGCCCCGTACACCCAGGCGTCGTGGTGGTTCGAGAGCACCACCAGTTTGTCCGGCTCGTCGCTGCCTCGAATCTTCCCGATCACATCCCAGATCGGCGTGACCCGATTCTCCATGGCGAGAGCCCAATGGACCTGCGCGGTGCCGTCGCCGGTGTGATAGGCGAACGGGAGACCTCCTTGCCATTCCCGCGGGACTGCGGGTCCACGAAGGCGGCTCAGAATCTCGCCCGCGTCCGCCGGCGACAGCGGCATCATCGGTATTTTGGGAAGAATCCGCGATTCGGCCTCGGTGATGCGGCGCGCTCCTTCGGTTGACGGCCACCCGGGCGTCAGGGGATCACCGGGCGCGATGAAATCGTAAACCACGGAGCCGCGCTGGAAATGTCCGAGCGGACCCCATGGACCGTGCGGGTAGACGGCGCCTTGCGTGGCGCCATCCTCAGCGGGATCGGAATAGACCAGGACCCCTGCCACGCCCTGCTTTTCGGCCTCGAGGCTCTTTCCGCCGCGATAGCCCTGAAAATACCGCACCAGCACGATTCGGCCTTGCACGCTGATGCCGAGTTTGGCGAGCCGATCGTAGTCCTCGGCGTTGCCGTAGTTGGCATAGATCACCGGCGCGGTGATGTCCGCGGAGGGCGAGTAGGCGTTCCATGGCATCCGGACCAGGGGATCGGCTACCTGGGTAGCCTTGTCACCGCGAATTGGCGGTTCGGGATGGGCCAAGGTCACCCGGTCCGGAGCTGTGAGCTCCAGGCTCACCTTATGGGGATACGACAGCAGCACCTTGTACTCGACGATTTCCGTCTCGATCCCGTCGCGGTGGAACTCGTCGGCGATGAACTCGGTCACGCGCCGATCGCCTGGCGTCCCGGCCACATGAGGCTCGGCCGTGAGCCGGCGCAGGAACCGGCCGCAATTGCGGCTCCGGACGACCTTCTGATAGCGCTGTTCCCACCGGCGTTCGCTTTCGAAAGTGGCAGGGCCGAATCCTAGCGGCACATCGAGGCGCCCATACGTGGCGCTGGCACAAGACGCCTTTTCGGTAGTGCGGGGCGAGGCTTCAGCCCTTTTCAGGAGCAAGAGTGGCAAGGCCAGAGGCAGGATCAAAAGGGGTGTCGAGCGTAGGTTCAACACGAAGACTCCGCGCCGCCGGCGACGGGCATTATAGGCTGTCGAACGGCAAAGTCAAAGGTCAGAATCAGGAGTTCGTCAGGAACAAGGCTCCGCGAAGTCGCCATTACCGGGAACTGACGCTTGCCTTCCCGGCTAATCGGGTCACAATGGTTCCGGATGGGCGACACTCAAACGGAGGGCAAAACGAACATGGCAACCGACGGCAGGATCGCGCTGGTGACCGGGGCTGGCAGCGGCATCGGCCGCGCCGTCAGCCTGGCCTTGCAGGCTGCGGGATATTCGGTGGTGCTGGCCGGGCGTCGCGCGCCGAGACACGAGGAGACAGCCACGTTGGCGAAGCCCCCGGGCGGCAGGATGCTGGTTGTGCCCACCGACGTCGGCAACCCTGATAGTGTCCGGGCGCTGTTCTCAAGAATCAGGGAAGCTTTTGAACGGCTGGACCTTCTGTTCAACAACGCGGGCATCGGCGCGCCCGGCATTCCCATGGAGGATCTCACCTACGAGCAGTGGAGCGCCGTCGTGAGCACCAACCTGACGGGCGCATTCCTGTGCGCGCAGGAGGCGGTCAGGCTTATGAAGGCGCAGGATCCGCGCGGCGGGCGCATTATCAACAATGGCTCGATCTCGGCTCACGCCCCCAGGCCGAACTCGGCACCCTACACAGCCACCAAACACGCCCTGACGGGGCTCACCAAGTGCATTTCACTCGACGTTCGCCAATATGACATCGCCTGCGGGCAGATCGACGTCGGAAACGCTGCTACCGAAATGACCAAGAGGATGACGGCCGGTGTGCCGCAAGCGAACGGCGTCCGAATGCCTGAACCGCAGATGGATGTGCGGCATGTGGCGGAGGCGGTCCTCTACATGGCGAATCTTCCTCTGGACGCCAATGTGCAGTTCATGACCGTGATGGCCACCAAGATGCCGTTCATCGGCCGCGGTTGATCGGAGAAGCCACCCTCATGGGCCAGCGGAAGCAGGTGTAAAGGTCGCCGCCAGACCGCCGCCGAAGGCGAGGTGGACGGTGAGATGGTCGCCGGCCTGGAAGGTGGCGTCGCGGGTGCTCAGATCAGAGGCATTCCGGGCGGCGTCCGGACCATCGCTGTAAATGCGGGCTCGATAGGCGCCGGAACCGAGGAAGCTGAGCGGGATATCCAAGTCGCGCGGCGTCCAGTCGGTCATGCTGCCGAGGTACCAGGTGTTGCCCTGGCGGCGCGCCACGGTAATGGACTCTCCCGGATCGCCGTCGATCACGCGAGTCTCATCCCATACCGTCGGCACCTGATCGAGAAAATCCATGCCCGGATTGTGGTCGTAGTCCTCCGGGTAATCGGAAAGCATCTGCAGGGGGCTGAAATAGACCACGTACATGGCGAGCTGATGGGCGCGCGTGGCCTGGCACATGGGATTCACCATCCGCGGTTCAAATTGATCGCGGGTGGCGTTGTTGAAGCAGCCCGGAGTGTAATCGAGCGGGCCGGCGAGCATGCGCGTGAAGGGCAGGATCAGGTGATGATAGGGCGTGTCGCGGTAGCTCCATTTGTTGTATTCCATGCCCAGCACGCCTTCGCGCGTGAGCTGGTTCGGGTAGGTGCGCCGCATGCCGGTGGGCTTGAAGGCGCCGTGAAAGTCCACCACCAGATGATGCTTCGCGGCCTCGCGCGTAACCCGGTAGTAGAAGTTCACCATCTCCTGGTCGTCGCGGTTCATGAAATCCACCTTGATGCCGGATACGCCCCATTTCTCAAAGAGCGGAAAAGCCTCCTCCATCTGCTTCTGGACGGATTGCCAGTGCATCCAGAGCAGCACCTTCACGTGGCGCTCCTTGGCAAAGGCGATCACCTTGGGCAAGTCGACGTTGTCGTTCCAGTGGGTGATGTCGGCGCGATCCCATCCGTTGTCAGCATCGGAGAAGCGGGCCCAGCCGGCGTCGATCAGCATGTAAGGCAGGTGGTGATCGGCGGAAAACTGAATGTAATGCTCCAGGGTCTCGGTGTTCATGCCCGGCTTGAAGCTGACGCCGGTGGCGTAATCGCCAGACCACCAATCCCACGCTGTCTTCCCCGGCTCGATCCACGAGGTATCCTCCAGCGCGCAAGGCGGGTTGAGGTTGAGCACCAGGTCATGAGACTCGATCAGCCCGCCCGGCTCCGGGCTTACCATCAGCAGGCGCCAGGGCGAGGCCTTCGGTGTCGCAGCTTTCACGGCCTGGCCGGGATGATCCGGCAGCGGCGAGAGTCGCGTGGCCAATCCGTCCGGAACGTGCGCCGCCCTCGTGATATAGGTGCCGGCATAGTCCTCGAGGTCCGCCTCCGTGACAGCCACCCAGGGGCCTTGGTGAACGTGCACCAGCAGGGGCAATCCGACGAGCCAGGAAGGCTCGATCTCATCAAGCGCCACCTGGCGGAACTCGTCTTCGTAAGCCGTCGTGAAGCTGTCGAGCCTGAGAGCGAAGGCCGAGCCGGTGCGCGCAAAGTAAAACCCCGTGTCTTCGTTGCTGAGGACGAAGGTCGGCAAGGCCGCTTGCTGAGGTAGCACATAGCGAAAGGCCACGCCGCCGTCATAGGCTCGGAAGATGATGTCCAGGCGGCGCTGAGCTGATCCTCCCTCCTGCAGGTGGACGGTCAGCTCGTTGTAATGGTCGCGGACGGTGCGGTTGTCATTGATGGGATCCTCCCAAGACGAATCGTGCGAGTCCGTTGAGCTGCCGGCCACGGAGAGGTCGTGATCGAGGGCGGGCGCGCCGTCAAACTGCAAGCCCAACGGGGAATCCGCCAGCAGAGGCTCGCCTTCAAACGAGACGCTGTAATAGGGCCGCGAGCCTGGCTGATAAGGTGGCGGCAGGCTCTTGACGCTGAAGCTCACCACGAGCTTGCCGTCGGGCGACTTCACGGTCAGGACCTGAGCCCCGACTCTCGCGGCCACGGCCGGCCAGAATATAGCGCAGGCCGCAGCCAGCGTGGCGATTCGCAGGTCAGTCCGCATGGTCCACTCCCCTCGTGATCTTGTATCCTTGGCGTCGAGCTTACCTTTCAGGTGCCGCTGCTGAGTCTCCGTTCCCGCGAGACGGGCATGGTACTACAAAGTGCGGCTGATGTGCGTCGTGGGATGATGGTCATGAATTGCGCTGGCCGGCAGGAGCGGCAGTAGGCAGCAGGAGGAGGCTGCGGTCTCACTATTCCATGCGATAAAAGAAATCGATGGCAGAGCGCCCGCGCGCCTTCAGCATCTTCCCGGCAACCTGTTAAACTAGCTGGACCGTGCCGAGCGACGCCGGTGAGGTCGCATCCGGTAATTCCCAATGGGATTGGACTTTTCGCATGAAGGTGGCCGGCTTTCTCTTGCTGCTCGCGGGATGGGGGATTGTGCTGGCCGCCGTGGCGCTTCTAGCGTCGACCACTCGGGTTGATTTTGTGCTGGCGGGGATCGGTGTGGAACTGCTGGGGTTGGTCATCGTGGTCCACAGTCATCAGGAATCCCGCTAGATTAAGAGGATACGGCTTTGTCGGTTCGCGCACTCCCGGATGCCGCCGCCTTACTCTGCCTTTTCTGCATTCTTCTGGTTCCTCTCGCCACTGCCGGGCTTTCATTCATCAACACCGGCCTCGGCCGTTCCCGCAGCGCGGCGCACTCCATGATGGCTGCGATGTCCGTGATAGCGGTGTCGGCCCTCGTCTTCTTCGTCTGCGGATTCGCCTGGCAAGGCTTTATCGGAGGGCCGGCGCACTTCCTGGTGATCTCGGGGCAGGCCTGGGA
>DATDGR010000122.1:0-14055 GCA_036521995.1 Terriglobia bacterium
AGGTTGCACTCCTGCAGAGCCTGCCTCCGCTTCACCAGCCGAGCGCCATCTTGCAGGACAACCGCTTCGCTGTACAATCGAATTCCAGCGAACGGCGGGCAGTGTCTTAACTGCTTGTCTCAGCCCAGGGGACCACCCCACTGTGCTATCCAGCTTCCTTTTAGGCTAGGCGGCTTTAGGTGTCTCGTGGATCTCGATCACACACGGTTTCAGCGCCATAGCCCTCGCTCTTAGAATGGCAGCAGGCGCAAATGTCCCGACGAAGGCGCCGATAAGAGCTGGCACAATGAATACCTCGCTGATCCGCAAGCCCCCCAACCAGTGTCCCAGCACCGGTAAAGCAAGCCAGGCTCCCAACCAACCCGCAATCCACTTCCCTATGAGACCGTCGAATCCCTCAAAAACGCAGTAGCCGATTGCGTAGTGGATGACCAAGGCCGCAATCAAACTGATGACCGCCAGGGTCAAGAAACTGGTGAACGTCATGCCCATCATAAAGCCTCCTTACAATGAAATATTGTGAGGAAGGTGCCCTGGCTAAGAGCCTCAGGCATCTTCCAAGCTTGGACCTTGCCGCGGGCGGCTAGCCCACGTGCTGCGTGATCGCCTTGGCCTCGGCCTTGCACACGGCAGCGGCAAGGAAGGCGGCTATGAAACCTCCAAGAAGGGCGGGGACAATGTACACATCGGAAATGACGATGCCTTGAAACCAGTGCCCCAGTACCGGTGTACCCAACCACGCTCCCAGCCAGCCCGCGACCCACTTCCAAAGGAACCCGTCGAATCCGTCGAGGACACGATAGCCAATGGCGTAATGCATGATGAGAGCCGCGATGAGGCTGATGATAAGTAGAGTGAGAAAAGATTCGAAGTTCATGCCGATCATTTGAGTTTCTCCTTCCAGGGGGCACGCATTGGATGGAATTTGAACCGGGTGGAGGCGGGGGGTGTCGTAGGCCGTAAAGGAAACAACAGCTCCGAACGCCGGCCCACCTGTAACGGCGCGCCTAGTTCGTTGTCCGTTCGTGTCCTCTAGTTATTGCGATGCGCTCGACGAAGGAATTGTTGTATGGGGGTGCCCCATCTCTTGATGGCTCGCTGCGCCTCGCGAAGTCACTGGACACGAGTGCGGAGCCGATTCCTTAGAGCCAACGATCATTTGGGCTGGATGGCGCAGAGCGCAGCTCTGCGATTCACGTCTCGATCGCGGTCGCCGATACCCCGGATGATACCGATCTATCATGGCCACTACCAGCAAGGCCAACTGCAGTTTATCACCGCCAGGATCTCCTCCATGATTCTGCTGTTGCCTCAAGACCGCCGAAGTTCGTCCAAGAATTCAGCCCCGAAGGAGCGACATGGCTTAGCCCACGGCGTGAGCCGTGGGGTCGGGGCACGGTACCCTCCCTCTCCCCCTCCCCGCTCCCGCCCGTGCGGGAGCGGGGTGCCGAAGGCGGGGTGAGGGCCGATTCATCCCAGGGCTCACGCCCTGGGCTACCGCCCCTAACGGGGCTTGCAGGAACTTGTCTGAGAGCCAGACTTCATCTACCGAACTTCGGCGAGGATGGCGCCGAGCGCAGCTCTGCGATCTTATCCCCCTCGCGGGGCGCCGTAACCTTTTCCCTTCGCTCGGCCGATGATCCTTCTAAATTCATACCAGTCTACCGACGTCACTTTATGCCCGGCCAACTGCAGTTTATCACCGCCAGCGGCGCGACGACGTTGGGCGTGGCCGTCTGGGATTTCATCAAGATTCGGCTTGACAAGGTCCTGCGGTGTCCTCTTCAGACCGATTCTCCCACCCGGACCGGCGCCGGGACAGCGGACTGCAACGCGAAGCCGCAATAAGGGCAGAAGCGGTCGCCCGGATGGACCTCCCTCCGGCATTGCGGACAGTTCGGGCGCAAATTGAACTGGCAACCTGGGCAGTAATTAAAGCGGGCGTTCATCATCTGACCGCACCGCGGGCAGGGCTGAGATAGCGGTTCCCGCACAACGAAGTAGATGATGATCCCGATCAGGTAGGGCACAACGATCGCCGCGACGACCCACAAAACGGGGCTCATCCCGCGGCGCTTGGCGTCCTGACCGATATAGCCGATCAGGAAGACAAACGCAGCCACCGGAATGGCGATGCCGGTGACGATTCCGGCCATGCCCAGAATCCGGATGGCAGCGGCCTTGTCGACCAGGGGATCGACTAGAATCTCGCGGTTCGTGACGGCGAGATAGGTAACGATGGCCAGGGCCAGACCATACAGAAAGATGATCACCCTGACCAGCCACGACGGGACCAGACGAAACTCGTCTGCAAAAGTCGTTCTCTCGCCCGACCTGCGCCGCCAGTTGCTCTGCATACGTCCCAGAAAATCATCGCTGGTTGACATTGCGAAACCCTCACTCTCTTCAAAACTTCGAATCGCGGCCGAACCCTACCCCTAGAGGGCGATCCGTTGACTCGCGCTCCGCGCGCTCGCGCTGCCACAGCAGTAGTGCAGCCGCTGCCGCCGCCGGCACTAACCACCAGGAGACAAAGCCGATCATCCAGACCACTCGCGGCAGGTGAACCTCGCTTCCCAGCCACTCGCATACACGCCAGACCAGCGGCGCGCTCGCCACGCCCACCACCCAGGAAAGGGCGCAGCCCACCACCAGGCCGGTATTCCGCATGCGGCGCTGATTCAACTCTCGGGCCTGCTGCCGCACCCGAAATTTGGTGGCCGAGGCCAGCCCCGATGGCACTGCCACCGATACTGTGACCACTGCCCTCACGGCCGCGTTCGTGGAAGAGGCCCAATTGGCGCAGGCCTCGCAGTCTCCGAGGTGCGCTTTAAGCCACTTCTGATCCGCCGCCGAGAGACCCTCGACCCGTTCCATGTCGATCAGGCGGCGCGCCCGCTCGTGGTGTCCTTCGTTCCCTGCAGTGCTCATGATTCTCTTGCCTCCAGCATTTCGCGGGCCGCAGCGAGGCCGCGATACAGGCGCGACTTCACCGTGGAAAGCGGCGCCTTCACGACCGCCGCGATCTCTTCGAGCGACAGTTCCTCCTGAAAGCGGAGCAACAGGACCTCGCGGTACACCGCCGGCAATCGCGCGAGCGCCGAGCTCAGCCGATCCGCGTTCTCCCGGCCGGCGAGCTGGGCGAGGGGCGACGCACCCTCTGGCGCCTGCGGCTCCCAGGTTCGGCCGGTCTCCGAGGGCTCCAGGAGCTCATCCAGACTGTCCACCTGCCTGCGGCGGCTCGCATCAATCACCAGGTGGCGTGCGATGGAGAACAGCCAGGTCTCGAAGCGGGACACGCCGTCGTATTGATGGCCGCGAGCCAGCACCCGCAGCCAGGTCTCCTGAAAGAGGTCGCGCGCCGCGTCAGGGCTGGCCGTCAGGTAGAGCAGGTAGCGGTACAGACGGTACTCGTACTGCGCAATCAGGCTGTCGAGCAGCTCGGGATCACGGGCGCGCAGGCCGCGCGCCAGCGCCCGGGTCTCAGGTTCCATCGTCAGTGCGTAATGACAAATCGCGCTGCCCATTCTATCCCGGTATACGAAAGGCTCCTGAAAAAAGACGCAGCACGAAAGCATCTCGTAGAGGTTGCGGTTGCGAGTGACGATTGAGTGTTGGGGAGCAATCCTGCCGTGTTTCCGCGGCGTGACCGCGGCTTGGGTGCGAACCCTCCGAACCAAAACGGCCAGGTAGCAGTGCTTAAGGTGCTTGACAGCTCTTTTGTCTAAGCATATTGTTAATATCAGGTTGTCCGAACAACACCTGTGATCGGCAAACAGCCCTATTATGGTCATCCCCGGGGTAGTCCCAGGCCCTCGCGTCCCTAGATTTCACCCCTTCAGATTCCACCCTTTCCGGGCGCTGTCCGCTCGGCGAGTAGCCTTGCCAGTTGATCCAAGCTTGTCACAGGATGCCGCCGTTCCAGGGGCCGTGCCATTCGCGAGCGGAATGCCCAGGAACGAGTCCGAAATATCCTTTAGGATCAATGGGTCAGCGGGAAAAGTCTTGTCAATGAGATACGGCCGGATGACAGATCGCGGGTCGCCAAATAGCCTATGCAGCGACTGTTAGGTCAAACAATTCTCCACTATCACGTCCTGGAAATCCTGGGCCGGGGCGGGATGGGAGTGGTGTACAAGGCGGAGGATACCAAGCTCGGCCGGCCCGTAGCCCTGAAGTTCCTATCGCCTTCGGTTGTCTCCGAAGGGGGAGCGGGCAATGGCGGAACGTCTGGTTCCTCGGAGCGCGCCAAGGCATTTGAACGCTTCCACCGCGAGGCTCGAGCTGCGTCCTTGCTCAGCAATCCCCACATCTGCACCGTCCACGACGTTAGCGAGTATCAAGGCCAACCCTTCATCGTCATGGAGTATCTGGAAGGCGAGACCCTCAAAGCTCGGCTGGGGGATGTAGCGCGGCCGCCCTTGTTTCCGGGCGAAGTCACCGGGCTGGCCTCGCAGATCGCCGATGGCCTGGGGGCGGCGAATGCCAAGGGAATCATCCACCGCGACATCAAGCCGGCCAACATCTTTATTACCTTGGAGGGCCAAGCCAAGATTCTCGATTTCGGTCTCGCCAAGCTCACCGGGCCCCAGCTCCGACGAGCGCCATTCCGGCGCGCCTGGCGGATTTGCCCACCACAGCTCAGTCCGAGACGCCGGTACCGACCGCCCACCCGGATCAACTGACGCGGCTGGGCACATCCCCCGGAACCTTCGGGTACATGTCGCCGGAGCAGGTACGCGGCGAGCCTCTGGACGGGCGCTCCGACCTGTTCAGCCTTGGTCTCGTGTTGCAGGAAATGTCCTGGGCGTGCCAGCACTCCCGCGCCACGGCGCCGGAGCAATCGCCGGCGCGGATGGCGATCGATTCGACCCTTCTCCAGGGGCTCGAACGGATTACCTCAAAGTGCCTGGAGCGAGACCGGGCCGCGCGATACCAGACAGCCGGCGAACTCCGGGAAGACCTCGAGCGGCTGCTCCTCGAGACTCACTTGGACCTTCGGGCAGCGGGCCGGAAGCGGAACAGGTGGTTGGTGGCCCTCAGCGCAATCCTGCTGGCCGGCGGTCTGGTGACCGCGGGTTACTACTTGCGGATGAGGAACACGGCCGTGCTGAGTGGACGGCACTCCGTCGTGCTGGCTGAATTTTCGAACCGCACCGGCGACCCCGTGTTGAACGGCGCCCTGGACCAGGCGCTGAACGTCGCCCTCCGTCAGTCGCCCTTCCTAAACGTTCTCTCCGACGATAAGGTCGCCGCCACGCTCAAGCTGATGGAGCGGCCGGCAGACACGCCGCTCAAACCGGAAGTCGCACGCGAGCTCTGCCAACGCGCGGGAAGCGAAGCCTATATCAACGGGTCCATTGCGAGCCTGGGAGATCAGTATCTTATCGAGCTCAAGGCGGTCGGTTGCGCGAGTGGAGAGACGCTGGCACAAGCGCAGGCCACGGCAGCCGGCAAAGAAAAGGTGGTGGGCGCTCTCGGCGAGGCGGCGGCCGGACTGCGGAGGCAGCTTGGCGAATCGCTCGCCTCAGTGCAGAAATACGATGTGCCGCTGGGACAAGCCACAACCTCCTCTCTGGAGGCTCTGGAGGCCTACAGCTTAGGGCGCAAAGCATACTGGGAGAGTGGGTTTGCCGAGGCGCTGCCGTTCTGGCAACGCGCCATTGAGCTTGATCCGAATTTCGCGCTGGTCTACAAGGACCTTGGCCTGGCTTACTCCAATCTTGGCGAGAACGAGCTGGCCGCCGAAAACCTGCGAAAGGCGTATGAACTGCGTGACCGTGTAAGCAAACGCGAGCGGCTGTATATCCTGGGCCAATACTATGAGATCGCTCTGGGAGACTTGGAGAAGGCCCGCGAGACTTATGAAGTATGGGCAACGACCTATCGGCAAGATGCGATTGCCCACGGGAGCTTGGCCGTCGCTTACAGCATGCTCGGTCAACACGGCTTGGCGCTGCGCGAAGGCCTCGAAGCGCGCCGTCTGGAGCCGCAAGACAACACTTGGGCCGCCAACTTAATGAACTTCTACATGGCTCTCGGCCGCCTGCAGGATGCCAGGGAGGTCTACGATCAGGCGCTCCGCCAAAACCTCGATTCTGACTATCTGCGTTCCCTTCGTTATCAACTCGCGTTCCTCGAGCACGATCCCGCTGGAATGGCTAAACAAGTAACTTGGTCGGGAGGGAAGCCTGGCATCGAAGACGTGCTGCTCGCCTATGAATCCGACACCGAGGCCTACCACGGCCGTCTCGCACGTGCTCGCGAGTTTTCGCGCCAGGCAGTGGAGTCAGCGGGACGTGCCGGCCAGCGCGAGACAGCGGCCGGCTGGCAGGCAGGCGCAGCCTTGCGCGAGGCGCTTTTCGGCAACCTGTCCCAAGCCCGCTCCGGGGCGAAAGCTGCCCTCGGGCTTTCGCAAGGGCGCGATGTGAGCGCCGCCGCCGCGCTGGCCTTTGCCCTAGCAGGAGACCGGCTCCGGGCTGGCAAAATCGCGGACGATCTCGGCCGGCGGTTTCCAGACGATACCGCAGTAAAGAACAGTTATCTCCCGGCTATTCGCGGTGCGATCGCCCGCGACGCCCGCGACCCACACAAAGCCATCGAACTGCTAGAGGCCTCAACACCTTACGAATTGGGTTTTCCCACGGTCAACTATTTCGCACTCAATCTTTATCCGGTTTACGAGCGCGGTTTGGCCTACCTGGCGTCCCAGGATGGGTCCGCAGCAGCAGCCGAGTTCCAGAAGATCCTCGACCATCCGGGAATCGTTGTCAATGAGCCGATCGGAGCGCTCGCACTTATCGGCCTCGCTCGCGCGCCTGCGCTGGCAGGCGACCCTGGGGCCCGTCTGGCTTACGAAGGTTTCCTTGCGCTCTGGAAAGACGCTGACCCTGATATCCCGGTGCTCAAGCAGGCCCAGGCGGAATACGGGAAATTCCCCTGACACAGGTCGCGCAAGGCGACACGGCAGACACGACGGGCGCGATACCAGCTTGGGGTCGGTCGCCAGGGGCGTAGAGAAAGTGCACACTTTCCTGACAAGTCTCACCTCACGGACGTTTCCCACAGCCTAATCTACTGAAACTAAGCCAATAAATCAAGAGTCTCGGCTTCATCGGCAGTCGCCACCGTCCCATTTCCGCTCGGTATCCTGAAATCGATGAGTCCAATTCGACAACCCGAACCGCGCACCCCGATCGGTCTGGGCGTGAGCGCGGGCTACGACTCCAGGAGCTGACATGCCAAAAAACAGGATCATGAAGGGTAAGACCAGCAGGACTCTGGCGAAGGTCAAGGCAACAAAGGCCAAGCCCGAACCGAAGAAGAAGCCGGCTGACGACTGATCCGGACCCGTGCCGTCGACCCTTGCTCGGCCGAAGTGTTACATTAGTCTCTGTCCGATCGTGTTGAAACGACGCCGAAGGACGAGCCTGATTCATCTTGGCGAGGGGTCCGGCGATGCACAAGCTGGTTCTGCTGCGGCACGGGGAAAGCGTCTGGAACAAGGAGAACCTCTTCACGGGCTGGACCGACGTCGATCTGTCGGAGAAAGGCTGGGAAGAGGCCAAGGAGGCCGGCCGCGTCCTCAGACAGGAGGGCTACACTTTTGACCTAGCCTACACGTCTCTGCTGAAACGCGCCATCCGCACGCTTTGGATCACCCTCGATGAGATGGACCTGATGTGGATCCCGGTCGTGCGCGACTGGCGCCTGAACGAGCGCCACTACGGGGCCTTGCAGGGTCTCAACAAGGCCGGGACCGCCGCCAAATACGGCGAGGCCCAGGTGAAGGTGTGGCGCCGCAGCTACGACATCCGCCCGCCGGCGCTCGAGGAGAGCGATCCTCGCTACCCCGGCCACGATCCCCGCTACCGCAACCTGACCAAGGACCAGCTTCCGCTCACCGAGTGCCTGAAGGACACGGTGGAGCGCTTCCTCCCCTGCTGGCATCACGTGATCGCAGGCGCCGTGCGCGGCGGCCAACGCGTCCTGATCACCGCCCACGGCAACAGCCTGCGTGCGCTTGTGAAGTACCTCGACAACATCCCCGATCAGAACATCGTGGAGCTGAATATCCCTACCGGCATGCCCCTGGTCTACGAGCTGGACGACGATCTCAGACCCCTCAAGAGCTACTACCTCGGCGATCCGGAGCGCGTGAGGAAGGCGATGGAGGCCGTGGCCAGCCAGGGGAAAGCGAAGAGGTGAATTAGCGCAGCGACCGCTCTGCCACCTCCACTCGCGCCCGGGCGCTCTTCCAGGGCTCCTTGGTCCAATCCGGGTTCCCGTCGGCGTCCAGGCTGAAGCGCCACCGCTCCCTCGGATTCGGCTTCTGTAGCCTGAACGCCTTGCTGCGCACCGCCTGTTCTAGACCCTGGTCTCCCGCCGGCGGAAAAGGCGTCTCGGCTCCCACAAGCACCCGAACGATCCGGCCTAGGGTGCAGTACGCCTTGCGCTGCACCCAGAAGATCAGCCCGATCCGCCGCCAGTCGTCCCGCACCCCGTACTTGAACCGAACCAGTCGCGGCTCCCCGCCCAGATGACACCCCAGGCCGCTGAAGCTCGCGGGGCGCCCTTGATCTCCGACGCGCCCTTCGGTTTGACCATACGGAGACCGTGAGACAACCGACGGTTTACCAAGGGCTGACCGTTCCCATTGACCGGAAGACACCCGGTACTGAGAGTCCGTTTGCTTTGTGAGAGATTCCGGCTTTGTTCCCATTGAGAGCGCCATTGAGGCCACGCGGCCGGACGAGGTTCCGGACGCGAACTGGCGCGTCGCCCGGCACCAGACCACGTTGGCCAGCCGGTCCGCGTCCTGCCAGGCGTTGCGATCAGGAGTCACGAAAGGTCTGGGCGATCTTGGACCGGATCCGTCCGTAAAGCTCCTCTTGACGCTCGTAGCCGGCGCGGATCAGCCGCTCGCGCAGGCGGGCGGATCGGGCGGCGTACCTGCCGTGCTTGGGGGCATTGAAGGAGACGCGGGCCTTGCCGCGAGGGGCGCAGGGTCCGGTGGAATGGAGGGCATTAGCCCGCCGGGCGGCGAGGGGCGCGGGGTTGAGACAGGGCGGTGGACGTAAGGGCACAGAGCCTCGTGCAAGAATATGTCCTATAGGGTTCTAACACCACAATACACCAGGGGATAGGGCGCTGTCAAGGGGAATTTAGGGCGTTTCGAACTTGTGAGTTAAGTGGCGACGACATAAACAGCGATGTCGTCGCCACCCCAGACGATCTGATTACTCATGATTTATAAACCACAGCATACTCCTTAAGGATGTCAACCGGAAATCTGGCAGGTTGGTTTGCGGTGTAGCGGCTGCTCTGCCTCGCCACCCGCGGACGATACATTGGATTTTGGTAGGCCCGAAGGGCCCACATAATTTGGCCCAGGGCGAGAGCCCTGGGAAGAGGACCAGTTTAGTCTGCATTACGTCTTTGACCTCCGGGTGAATGCGTGGCGCAAGAAATATGCCCACGGGGACGTGATCGTCGTCCCTCGCGGTCGACAGCGTCTTAGCCCTCATTTTCAGAATACATCAGCAGCGTGCGGCCCGCGGCGTCACCGCGACGATTGCCTGGCTTACTGTCCAGCAGCGATGGAATCCAGTGCGGAGAGATTCGCACCGGTCACTGAATCAACAAAGTCGCCGTAGCTTCCCCACTCACAACCGAAGGTGGCAAGGCAACCGGTGGGATAACCCCAGGAGTCTGCTCCGGCGGTGGTTGTCGCGGAGATGCCGTCGTAGGGATCATCCCTTAAGGTGGCGAGACCCCAATTTGCTCTCTCAGGCCAGGAGTCATAGTGTTGCCACCAGAGGAGTCCAACCACTGGATAGTTCCCTGCCGTGGTCTCGGTATTCACCATCCCGGTTATGGCGGTCTGATAGTAGGCGCCACGGGCCACCTGAGTGGTGAAGAGCGGGTCTGAGCTGTACGGTGACATGTACGAGTCGGGAGGAGCCTGGTAGGCCTGGAAGTTAAACCAGGGTTTGTCTCCCGCATACTCGGCCACGAAATCGATGCGAGCTTGGGTATCCGTCACAACGTGATTGGGATCAGTGGGTGGCAGGCTTCCCAGGGCCAGAACATCCGCATAAGGGGCGGCGGCTTGGAGGATTTGCCGGCGGGGCGGGGCTCCCCAACCGCCGACAGGGTCGACGGGGGAGTAGAGGGCGGCGGGCGCGACGCCTTCGACGTCTCCTTTGACCGTGGCGAAATACGTCTTGGCAAAATGGAAGAGGAAACCGTCCAGGTCATTCTGCATGGCCGCGGAGGCACCCACGAGCCCGTATGCGTCGGTGGGCACCCAGCACGCGGCGCCCGTGAGCTTCGAGGGACAGGTCCCGTCTTCATCCAGCAGGCCGTGGCCGGCGCCCCAGCCATTGGTCTGGTAAGTCACGGTGATGGAGGCTCCACTCTTAGGCGCTGTCTGAAGCGTGATGGAGCCCGCGCCGGTGGAATAGGTGACAGTGCCGAGCGCAGTTGTGCTGGTCTTGCCCCGAAGATTCCCAGTGCTCGAGGGCTTTGATGCCCGCGGGCCTGACCCGTCGTCTCCTGCCGTCACGACGCCGCCCACGCTAAGGGTGATTGACAAAGGTGTAACCGGCTGATGAGAGAGGGTAAACGAATAGGTTCTTGTAGTTCCGTTTCCCGTTCCGATCGTCTGCGCGTGTGAGACCGCGTCGGAACCGAAGCTGTCATAGTTCGATCCCCAGGCAGCGTTTAGGGCGGAAATCGAGGCGTAGCCCGGTCCGCGGTCCGCCTTCTGTTGTACCCAGGTGCCCAGCTCATCTTTGCTGTAGAACTTGGGGTTCGAAAAGACCACGTCGTGAGGAGAGCGGCTTTCGGGCGTCAAACTGGCCGGAGTCGCGGCCTCGAGGGGTGAAGTGATCAGGGTCATCCACCCCCAGTGAGCGTCGGCGTGACCATAACCTGTGTCCAGTTTTCCGTTGTCGACGGTCTCAAAATCCGTGCCGGGTCCGAATCCTCCTAATGTGTCTGACTCGTCTCCTTCCACCACCAGCAGATAGCTGTTGTTGGGACCGGTCAGGGCGGATTGCATGGCGGACGATTTTGCGAGATTGCCTTGAAGCCAGGCGGAAAAGTTCGGATCAAAGACGTCGGCCATACCGCGCATGTAGCCGGAAAACACCGACTGCTTGTAGGCGCCCAGAGTGTTCTTCGTCGGACCGGGGGCGTAACCGTTGAGATTGTATGAGCTGTACATGGTCGGCAGAAGCTGCAGGGTGTAGGGTAAGTGCAACGGAACGGTTTGATCCGGCGTAGGCCACCTGGAGTCAACTGTGGTTGGGCAGACATAAACAGAGGAGTATTCGCCGGTGGCGTTGAACCCCCAGGCCTGAAGGCGTAGCAGGGACTGGTAGGCCCAGTTCAAGGTTCCAGAGGTGGTCAACCCAGTCGAGTACTTGGCGATCGTCAGGGTGTAGTTGTTGATTCCCTGGTAGTCCGCGCCAGAACTCTGGCTGACGTCATCCACGCCGTTCAGCCAGAAGGCGTTGCCGGCGGGCGTACAGAAGTGCCACCGACTTCCGATCTTCTGCACGTAGAAACGCGACTCTACCCCATCCGAACAGCGAAGGTTTACGAAGCCGCCGTAAGCATCCAACGCGTATCCAAAGATTGTTAACGTCAAGCTTCGAAGAGCACTCCGGTTGTTTTTGTCCGTAGCCGTTAGAGTCAGGACAAAAGTGCCACTTCGAGTGGCAGTTCCGCTGATTTGGCCAGTGCCTGAATTCAGAGACAGGCCGGAAGGAAGCGATCCCGAGGTTATCTTCCAGGTGTAGGGGGGAGTCCCGCCCGAGGCGGTAAGAATAGCGTTATAGGGCTGCTGAAGGTAGCCGAGGTGCAGATTGTCTGTGATGATGGTTATTGCGGTCTGCGATAGTATGCGGGTACTGGCGGAGCCGAGCACAACCACACACAGGATGGTAAGAGCGAACATCTTCGCTTTCGGGTTCCGATTTGCCACTCTAATGGCCTCATTGATCTCCCCCTAAACTGCGGTTTGGATTTAACTGCAAAGCCCCGGATGGTATCACGGGCGACAAGTTACAACAAGTCACTTGTCGGCAAAGTGTCGTTAGCATGTGAAGTGTCCGGTCCAATGAGCAAGTGATCTGTCCGCTTGAGGCGGTCAAGGGGTAAGGCATTTTACCTAAGGAGGCAGAATGAGCAAATACCCCCAGACCGCCGTGGAGCGGGCGATGAAGATCCAGGAAGTGATTTTGCGAGCCGTCGCGAAAAGGATCGCGTGGTGGCAAGCAGTGGAGATTCTGGAGATGACGGACCGCAGCTTGCGACGTTGGAAGAAGCGCTACGAAGAGCAGGGATACGACGGTTGGTTTGATCGGCGCCGAGGGAAGCCCAGTCCCAAGCGGGTGCCTTGGCAGCAGGAGGAAGTGTTGGGACTCTACCGCGAGAAGTACGCGGACCTGAACGGGCGCCATTTTCATGGGAAGTTGCGGGAAGAGCACGGGATCAAGTTGAGCTACAGCTGGGTGAAGCTGGCGCTGCAAGGAGCCGGCTTGGTGAAGAAGGGAGGGAAGCGCGGGGTGCATCGCAAGCGCCGGCCGCGGGGGCCAACGCGTCCTGATCACCGCCCACGGCAACAGCCTGCGTGCGCTCGTCAAGTACCTCGACAACATCCCCGATCAGGACATCGTGGAGCTGAATATCCCCACCGGCATGCCCCTGGTCTACGATCTGGATGACGATCAGAGGCCCCTCAAGAGCTACTACCTCGGCGATCCCGAGCGCGTGAGGAAGGCCATGGAGGCCGTGGCCAGCCAGGGCAAAGCGAAGAAGTGAGACCTCGCAGCCACAGCAAATCGAAAACTGCGATTCCTTGTCCCCACTTAGACGGTGCAAAATTGGGCTGGCTCTGAGTAAACAACTGGTGTATAAACTAAACCATCTCAGGGTCGTCAACACAGGGTGGGACGAAGGTTATGACTTCCGGCCAAGAGGTCACCCGTTTACTCGCCGAGCTGAGAGACGGCAACCAACAGGCCCGGTCCGAACTTATAGCCCTCGTTTATAACGAGCTGCGCCGCATGGCGGCTCGCTATATGCGTAGCGAGCGCCCCGGTCACACCCTCCAAGCGACCGCCTTAGTGCACGAAGCTTATCTCCAAATATTCAAACAGCAGGATGTAAGCTGGCAGAATCGCGCTCACTTTCTTGCCGTGGCCGCCACCACGATGCGTTCCATCCTGATCGATCATGCCCGAGCCCGCAGCGCGGGCAAGCGCGGGGGCGGCCAGCCGAGGCTCTCATTGGAGGAATCGCTGGTCTTTACTGAAGGGCGGTCGGAAGAGCTGCTGGCGCTCGATGAGGCGCTCAAACAACTCGCTGAATTCGCGCCTCGCGAGAGCCAGATCGTGGAGCTCCGTTACTTCGGCGGACTTTCAGTGGAGGAGACGGCAGAGGCGTTACAGGTCTCGCCAAGAACCGTCAAACGGGATTGGAGACGGGCGCAAGACTGGTTGTACGCCCAGATCAAGGGCCACCAAGAATGACTCCGGAACGTTGGAGCCGAGTCAGCCCGATTTTTGACGCAGCGCTCGAGGTTGCGCCTCAGAACCGCGAAGCTTTCCTCGCAGAGGCCTGCGCGGGAGACGAAGATGTGCTCCTCGAAGTCAAACGCTTGCTTGCCGAGGACGAGCGCGCCGAGGGATTTCTCGATCAACCGGTCATAGGGCCGCGAGCTCCAACTGAGGGATGCAATGGCAGTAACTCTGCCTCGCAAGCCACAAAGACAACTCTTGCCGGAAAGCTGATCCACGGCCGTTTCGCAATCCGAGCCAGGCTGGGCGCGGGCGGGATGGGCGAGGTGCTACTGGCCGAGGACATAAAGCTGAAGCGATGCGTAGCATTGAAGCGTGTCGCTCCCAAAATGCGATCTGACGAATGTTATCGCGAACGTCTCCTGCACGAAGCCCGGCGCGCTTCCGCAATCAACAACCCACACATCGCGCAGGTGTACGACGTCCTGGAAGAGGACGATGAAACATTCCTTCTTATGGAATATAT
>DATDGR010000123.1:0-4328 GCA_036521995.1 Terriglobia bacterium
CTGGACTCCACTTGCCGCAAAATCCGGCGCTTCCTTAGTCAACAGCCGTTTTAACCCGCTAATTACCCACAAATTTCCCGGACGAGGCGGGAAAAGAGGTTGCCTTCCGGGGTGATGCGGCCTTTGCGAGACCCGAGGTCTACGAGGCGCTGGAGGAGCGGGGTGTGAAATACGCGATTCGCATCCCGGCCAATGACAGCCTGGAGCGGGACATCGCCGAACTGCTGCCACGTCCGGTGGGAAGGCCGAGCCAGAAGCCGCGGGTGGAGTACAAGGGCTTCCTTTATCAAGCCGCCAGTTGGAAGACGGCCCGGCGGGTGGTGGCCAAGGTGGAGCATCACGCCGGGGAGTTATTCCCACGGGTGGGGTTCATCGTGACCAATCTGACCCTGCCCAGCCGGGCGGTGGTCCGCTTCTACAATTAACTTAACCGGCCAAAATGAAAGAGAGGTTTGCTCTCCTACGGCTCGTTCCTTCAGCCTCTTGATTTTCTTTTCTTCTCTCTGTATTGAGGTTCAATAGCCTTTCCCTTTTACTTTTCTCTCTTCTTCCGGGGCTCTTGTGTTTGTTTCTTCCCAACCGGTTCGCTGTCATCTGAATCGATCTTTTTTGAACGCCGGTCAGAAGAGTAAGAAGAAGATCTGTCCTCGCTGCGCCGCAGGCACAGCTCCCCTTTCGTGGTCATCAGGTGTAAGGTAGCCGCCCGAAGGTGGGAAGTGTGGACCTCGGCCGCTTGCAACGACCGAGGTCCTGAAACGGTCAACCCTCATCGGGGTAGACCAAGCCAACCGGTTCTACCCTGCCATGACCGATCGCCGTTGTCCAGTCCCGCCTGCGAGGCGAGATGGCAGCGGCCCACTGCGGAGTCATTTTACGTCCACGCATTTGCCTTACCTGCGGCAAGCTGTTCTGGATCTGCCGCCACTGCGACCGAGGGCATCGTTACTGCAGTACGCCCTGTCGACACCAAGCCTATGGCCAAAAGCGGCGCCTAGCCAACCGGCGTCATCAGCAAAGTCCTGAGGGACGACTCGATCATCGAGACCGACAGCGGGCCTATCGTCGGCGCCGTCTGGTCGCCCCCCCAAGCGTGACGGATCAATCTTCCCTTCCTACCGGTCTCTCTCACAGAATGCCCCTGGCGATCGGCTTTCGCCGGTCCAGCCAGCCGGAGATCCCCTCGACCGGGTTCCCCGGTTGGCTTCGCTGCATCGTTTGCGGCCGACGAGGGCGATTCGTCGGTCCGTATCGCTGAAGCGGAGGAGCAGGATGCGCCATGGGGAAAGGCAGACTCGGATTCGTCACTGGTTCTATGCCCAACACGGGAAAATCGGCACGTTCGCCCGACCAAGCGGTGTTCACCCCGATGCCGTGCTTTGCCGAACGGCTCGTCCTGCCGCGAGCCAGCAGCCCGCCGAGGAATGAAATGCCGAAATCCCGACCCCAACCGCCCCGCCCCGATCGCCGACGTTCCATTCGCGGGTCCTTCAGCTGGATCGATCACCGCTTCCTGCGCGAGGGATTCGATCAAGGCTTAACCCGCTTGGAAAAGTTGCTCTACTTCATCCTGGTGGCCGTCTCCAATCAAGACGGAGTCAGCTTTTACTCCGACGCGCGTTTGGCGGAGTTGCTGGACATCCGTTTTCCCCACGAACTGAGTGCCGCCCGCCACGAACTGGTGGCCCGGGACCTGATCGCCTACGAAGGGGAAATCTACCAAGTGTTGGACCTGCCCGCCACCTCTCCCCGGAAAGGGCGTGACAGTTCTCCGCCACGGCCCGAACACGCTTGGCGTTCGCGTTCCTCTCTCCCAGGCGGTCGCCAAACCCCACGGCGGCAGGCGGCCTCCGATCTGGAGAGCCTCAAGCGGTTGCTGGAACGTTGGGGCAGGAGGAGTACATGAAGCTCTCCGTGGTCTATCAGCCTGCCGTGCCCGCCAGCGCTTCCCCCCTATCGGGTGTGCGACGAGAAGGGAGGAGAGGTCGAGTGGGCGAATGCCTTCCTTGACGCTCAGCGCCTTCGTCAACTTTCCCCGCGGTCGCTGCGCATCTACGCCTACGACCTCCTCGACTTCGCCCGCTGGTTCGCACCGCAACATCGGCCGCTGGCCGAAATCACCGAGTCCACGCTCGTGGACTATGTTCGTCATCAACTCGAGCAGGATCCCCAACCCAAACCGCAGACCGTGAATCATCGCCTGGGCACGGTGCGCTGCGGTTATCGCTTCCACACCGGGCAAGAGATTCCCGCCAGGGAAGCGTATTTCCAGCGCTGCTATACCAAACGATCCCCGCTCGGCTACGGCCGGCCTCGCCGCGCCATCGCCCGGGGCCTCCGCCTCAAACAAGATCGGCGGGTCATCGTGCCGTTCTCGGCCGAAGAAGTCGCCAAGTTCTGGCAAAGCTTTCGCACCTATCGCGATTGGGCTCTTGTAGGCTTGATGCTCCTCGACGGCTTGCGCTCCGGTGAGGTCTTGGCCCTGGAACTGGAAGACATGCAACTCGCCGATGGCCAGATGCGCGTCCACGGCAAAGGAAACAAGAAGCGCCTCCTGCCGCTGCCCCCGGATCTCCTCGAAGTCCTCGGACACTATCTGCGCTGGGAACGTCCGCTGACCAATGCGCCCGCCTTGTTCGTCTGCTTGAAAGGCCGGTCGCGCGGCCAGCCGATGAGTCCGGCCGGGCTTCGCTCGCTATTCCGCCATCATCGAGTGCGGAGTCGAATCCCTCAGGCCCATCCGCACCGGCTGCGTCACACGTTTGGGTCGGATATGGTACGCGCCGGGATGTCCCTGCCCGCCCTGCAACAACTGCTGGGTCATTCCCAAATCCAGACGACCATGCTGTACGTCGAACTCGCCCCGCAGGACGTCTGGCGCGAATACGCCCGCGCCATCGAGAAGCGGAAGGCGCTGAACTCTTGCCATCTCCCATGACTCAGGGCCGAACCAGCTGGGAACAGATCTTCGAAACAGAAATCCGGACGCTCGCCCTCACGCTCCGCCCTAGCACCGTCGGCCACTATCGAACTACGGCGCGCCACTTCCTGGCTTATCTCCGCGCCGCCTTCCCACAGCTTCGCCGACTCTCTCAACTGCGCCGCGATCCTCATCTGCTCGGCTGGTTCCGCTGGCTGAGTGAACAACCACCGCTCCTGAGCAACCCCACGCGCCGCAATTACCTCACCCAGCTCCGCTGCTTGCTGGACGATCTGACCGCCAACGACCACCCCGCTCAGCCCGATCTGATTCGTCGAGAGGACTTCCCTCCCCAACCCCGCTATCTGCCCCGACCTCTTTCCCTCCAGGAGGACCAACTCCTGCAGCAGGAACTGCGCCGAACCGATGATCTGGCCGCCCATGCGCTCCTGCTTAGCCGCGCCACCGGGATCCGCATCGGCGAATGCCTCGATCTACCTCTGGACTGCCTACGGCAAATGGGAACCGAACAGTGGGCGCTCCATGTCCCTCTCGGCAAACTGCACACGGAACGCTTGGTTCCGGCCGATACCGAGGTGCGGCGGATCGTCGAACGAATCCTCGCCCTGCGTACTTCGGCCCCGCCCTTCCACTTGGCGAAGTCGCAAGAACTGCTGCTACCACGCGGTAGCCGCTACACCTTGTCGAAAGCTCTTCGCTCGGCGTTAGCCCAGGCCGCCAAGCGCGCCGGTTGCTTCACCCCTGTGACACCGCACCGGCTGAGACACAGCTTCGCGACCGAGATGCTCCGGCTCGGAGTTAGCCTTCCCGCTCTCATGCAGTTGCTCGGGCACAAAAGCATCCACATGAGCTTGCGGTATGTGCAAGTCACCCAGCAGGATTTGCAGCGCGAATTCCATCAGGCCCGCCAGAATGCCGCCCATCCGCATCGTCTGCCCACGCTCGCAGTCTCCAAAGAAATCCCCAGCGCGGGTCTCGCCGGTGTCCGTCAGGCACTCGAGGCCACACGCCACCTTCTGGAAATGTACCGCCGTCAGTTGAGCAATGAGAAAACCCGCCATAAGTTGCAGCGCCTCGACAAACGCCTCCTAACCATTGCTTCACGACTACAGAGGATCGACACAGGGGAAAATGAGGAAAGATTGGCCAATTAACTACAATAAGCCTGGATTTCCGATGTGACCTCTATTTCTGAATCTTCGGATCGTCGTTTTCATCAATATTCATGCGGTTGCGAACACAATGATGAACCGCCGGAGGTCAATACCCAGTGGGTGAGACAGAAAATCAGGCTTTTCAGCTCTCTTTCAATGCCTCGCTGAAGGTTGATTTCCAAGGTTCCCGTGTCACTTCCGACGGCGGCTTGATCCTGGTGCGCGAACTCGACGAG
>DATDGR010000124.1:0-9657 GCA_036521995.1 Terriglobia bacterium
GCTCCTGACGTTCCGGACGGACGTCTCCTCGGCTGAGCTTTCGCTGGTGCAGGCTCTGGCCGGGCTGCACCAGTTTCTCGGCTATGACCGCGTGCCCGAAAACTTTGACGTGGTCGGAGACCTGGCGTACACGGCGTTGCACGTCAACAAGCAGGATCTCGAGCTCATGGCCCTCCAGCACCGTGCTGACCTTCGGGCGGCGCAACAGGGAGTCACCGCCGCCGGCAGCCAATACAAGCTGGCCCAGGCGAACGGAAAGCGCGATCTGATCACGGCCTTCACGTACAGTCACGTCTCAGGCATTAGCTCGGCCGGCTTTACGGCCAGCATCGAAATTCCCGTTTGGGACAAGAACCAGGGTGAGATCGCACGCACGCATTACGCCATCAGTGGAGCCGAGGAGAGCGAAAAGGCCGCCGAAGATCTGGTCCGAGCCGACGTCGAGAATGCTTATGGAGGATGGCGTACCGCCGACCAGGTTGCGGTGCTTTACGAATCCGGCTACCTGAAGCAGGCCCAGGACTCAAGGGACATCAGCCAATATGCTTACGAGCGCGGCGCCGCCAGCCTGCTGGATTTTCTCGACGCCGAGCGCAGCTACCGTGCCACACAACTGGCCTATCGCCAGGCCCTGGCCAATTACATGATCGCGCTCGAACAGGTGCGCGAAGCAGTGGGAACGAGGAATCTGCCATGAGAAAGCCTGCCACAACAAGAACGCTGAGAGATGGGGGATACCACTTCCCGTTCCGACAACGATTCCTAGAACTCATTCTGATCGCGGGGACAGCATTGGCCGCGGCACTCGTGCTTACGGGCTGCACCCAGCACGGACCCATGGATGCCTCGGAGCCAAAGCCGCTCACCGCCCCTGACCCGAACGTCTTTGAAGTGCAAGACTCGCAGCAGTTTCCCTTAGTGGAGCCCGTCAGTCGCCCGGAGCCGGAGGTGCTGCGGGTGAACGGCGTGGTGACTCCCGACGTGGCCCGCACCGTGCACATCAACGCCCTGGCGGGCGGACGGGTGCTCGACGTGCGAGTTAAGCTGGGCGACAACGTCGATAAGGGCCAAGTGATGGTCGTGGTTCACAGCCCTGACCTGGAGGCGGCCATCCAGCAGTATCGGAAGGATCAGGCGGACGAGCGTCTCGCCCAGGTGGCCTTTAAGCGGGCCCAGGAGCTCTACACCCACGGCGCCATGGCCCTGCAAGACCTTCAGAACGCGGAGAACACGGCGCAGAAGGCACAAGTGGACGTGAAGACGGACGCCGAGCAGATCGGGCTTCTCGGCGGCGATCTCGATCACCTCTCGCCCACCCTCGAGGTGCGGTCGCCGGTGGCGGGCGCGGTGGTCGATCAGCAGATCGCCAGCGGCGAAGCCGTCAAGTCGCTCGACAACTCACAGAGCCTTTTCATGGTGGCGGATCTTTCGCGGGTGTGGGTGCTTTGCGACGTCTACGAGAATGATCTCAGCAAAGTTAAGCTCGGCGACACGGCCGAAATCCGCTTGAATGCCTATCCGGACCGTGCCTTCCGGGGAACGGTCAGCAACATCTCCCAGGTGTTGGACCCGGCCACGCGCACCGCCAAAGTGCGAGTGGAGCTCGCCAACGTGGATCACCTGTTTCGTCCCCAGATGTTCGCCACCGTGACCTTCACTTCACGCCGGACCTACCCGAGGCTGCTGCTGCCGTCCACCTCCATTCTGCGTCTGCACGACAAGGACTGGGTGTTCGTGCGGGTGAGTGACCGCTCCTTCCGCCGCACCCCAGTGCAGGGCGGCGCAGTGGGTTCGGACGGAATGCAGGAGATTCTGACGGGTCTCAACTTGGGCGACCAGGTGGTTTCCAACGCCCTCGAATTCTCGAGTGCCGTGTCGGCACAGTGAAAGGGAACAGCAAGAATTTAATGTTGCCTCTGGCTTTGCTTGCGCCTTCTGACTCCGCGCTCTTTTGCCTATGATCCGACGCCTGGTTGATTTCGCCCTCAAAGAGAAGCTCTTGGTTCTGGCCTTTGGCATCTTGGTGCTCATTGGCGGTGCCGTCAGCTTTCACCGGCTTCCGATCGAGGCCTATCCCGACATCGCCGACATCTACGTCCAGGTGATCACCCAGTGGCCCGGGCGAGCGGCCGAAGAGGTCGAGCAGCAAATCACGGTCCCTCTCGAAGTCCAGTTGAACGGCGTGCCCCACTTGGTCCACCTCCGTTCCGTCTCCCTCTTCGGCCTGTCGGTGGTCACCATGATCTTCGATGACTCGGCGGATAACCTCTGGAGCCGGGAGCAGGTGCTTGAAAGGCTGTCGATGGTGACGCTGCCGGCGGGTGTCAGTCCTCAGCTCGGCCCCGATTACAGTCCGGCCGAACAGATCTATTTCTACACGGTCACCAGTACCAATCCACGATACGACGTGATGGAGCTCAAGTCCCTCCAGGACTGGGTGCTGGTGAACCAATTGAAGTCTGTTCCCGATATCGTTGACGATTCCATCTTCGGAGGCACCACGCGCGAGTATCAGGTCCAGGTCGACCCGAACAAGATGATCGCTTACGGGTTGAGTCTGCCGCAGCTCGAGACAGCGCTGGCCAACAATAACGTCAACGCCGGGGGAAGCTTTATCGAACACGGCGAGCAGGCCTTCAACGTCCGCGCGGTGGGCCTGGTCAGACACACAGACGATATCGCCGCCACGGTGATCGCGACGGTGAACGGCACGCCCGTGCGTGTGGGCGACGTGGGCACGGTGGTGCAAGGTCCGAAGATCCGGCTGGGGAAACTCGGCAAAGCCACGCGTCTAGCCGACGGCAGCGTGGTGGATGACCCCGACGTGGTGGAAGGCATCGTGGTGCTGCGCAAAGGCGCCGAGGCCGAGAGCTCCCTCAAGGCCTTGCACGCCAAGGTCAAGGATCTCAACCAGCACCTCCTGCCACCCGGTGTAAAGGTTGTGCCTCACATTGACCGTGACGACCTGGTCCACTACACCACGCACACCGTGCTGCATAACCTCACCGAAGGCATTGTGCTGGTGACGGTCGTGCTCTTCATCTTTCTCGGAAATGTCCGTAGCGCGCTGATTGTAGCTGGAACCATTCCCTTCTCGCTCCTGTTTGCATCCATTCTCCTTGATCTGCGGCATATTCCTGCCAACCTGCTCTCCCTGGGAGCGCTGGACTTCGGCATGGTGGTGGATGGCGCCGTGGTGATGGTGGAGAACATTCTACGCCACCTCAGCCGCCCCAGCGACACCAACCTGCCGCTCGCCGAGAAGATCAGCCGGGCTGCTCACGAAGTGCAGCGGCCGGTTTTCTACGCCATCTTGATCATCATTACAGCTTACATGCCGATCTTCACCTTGCAGCGCGTAGAGGGAAAGCTCTTCCGGCCGATGGCTTTCACCGTGGCCTTCGCCCTGCTCGGAGCCCTCGCGTTTTCCCTGGTGATGGCTCCTGTGCTTTCCAGCATTTTCTTCCGCCGCGGTGTAAAGGAGTGGCACAACCCGGTACTGGCGGTTGTTATCCGCGCCTACCGCCGCGGCGTGGGCTGGTGCATCGAGCATCGCATCATTACCGTGGGGGGATCCTTCCTGTTGTTGGCGGCCTGTGCCATTACCGTTTGGAGCGGCGTCATCGGCTCCGAGTTCCTGCCGCACCTGGACGAGGGCGCGATCTGGGCTCGTGGCACCTTGGCTCCAAGTACCGGTCCCTCCGAAGGCGAGAAGGTGATGGACGAAGCCCGGCGAATCTTCATCAGCTTTCCGGAGGTCACCCAGGTGGTGAGCCAGGTGGGCCGGCCCGACGACGGCACGGACTCCACCGGTTTCTTCAACACCGAATACTTTGTCGATTTGAAGCCGCGCTCCCAGTGGCGGCGGCAGTTCAAGACCAAGGATGACCTGATTGACGCCATGGACAAACAAGTCGAGACCATCCCCGGTGTGGTCTGGGGCTTCTCGCAGCCCATTGCGGACAACGTCGAAGAGGCCGTCAGCGGCGTCAAGGGCCAGCTGGCGGTGAAGATCTTTGGCGGCGACCTTCATGACCTTGAAGATACGGCGGACAAGATCGTCGACGTGATGAAGGACGTCCCCGGAGTGGCCGACTTGGGGGTGTTTCGGGTGCTCGGCCAGCCGAACGTAAACCTGGCAGTCGACCGGCAAAGGGCAAGCCGCTTCGGGCTCAATGTAAGCGACGTTCAGGATGCCGTCCAGACGGCGGTGGGCGGCAACGCGGTCAGCCAAGTCCTGCAGGGTGAGCGGCGCTATGACCTGGTGGTCCGCTACCAGCCACAATTCCGGCAGAGAATCGAAGACATTTCCAATATCCGCATTCTGGCGCCTACCGGTGAGCGCGTCGCGCTCGCGCAGCTCTGTGACGTTGAGGTCGAGGACGGGGCCTCCATGATCTATCGTGAAGGCAACTCGCGCTACATCGCCATCAAGTACAGCGTGCGCGGCCGGGATCTTGGAAGCACTGTCCGTCAGGCGATGACTGAAATTGACAAGCGAGTGAAGCTGCCGGAAGGCTACCACCTGGACTGGGCCGGCGAGTACGAAAGCCAGCAACGGGCCAACAAGCGCCTGTCAATCGTGGTTCCCGTCACGGTCCTGCTGATCTTCATCATTCTCTACACGGAATTCGACTCCTTCAAGTGGGCGGGACTGATCCTCACCAACGTGGCGCTGGCTCCGCTGGGCGGTGTCTTCGCGCTGTTGGTGACCGGCACGCATTTCAGCGTTTCCTCCGGAGTGGGTTTCCTGGCGCTCTTCGGCGTCTCGGTTCAGATCGGGGTCATTATGGTGACCTACATCAATCAACTGCGGGCCCGCGGGCACTCCGTCAGGGGCGCCGCCATTGAGGGCGCGGTGTTGCGTCTGCGTCCCATCATGATGACGATGCTCGTAGCGACCCTAGGACTGCTGCCGGCAGCACTTTCGCACGACATTGGTTCGGATTCGCAGCGCCCGTTTGCCATCGTAATCGTCGGCGGTCTTATGGTAGACCTCATCATCAGCCTCGTGCTCCTGCCTACGCTGTATGTCTGGTTCGCGCGTCCTGGCGACAAGCTGCCCAGCGCCGAAGAGGCTTTTGAAGAGTAACAGGCGGTAGTTAACCTTCGTCATAGCTTGGAATCAAGTGGCCTTTGCCGACCTGCTCAGCGTCAGACCTTCCTTCGGGATTACGGAGATGAAGGTGTGATCGCCAAAGCAACGGCCGACAGAGATAACGCCGCAGCTCTGGTTCTGCGTGGGATCGACGATCCCCCCGGGGAGGCCGTCTCCTCCAGGATCAAGCCTAACACCGTCAACTCCTCCGCTTCACAACCAGGACTCTCTGGACGGTGGTCCACCCGCCCAGGTCAAGAGGCTTGCCCAAAACCGGAGTCAGGCCGCGGGTCACGCCTGCGGAATCCATAAGCAATTGCTGCAGCGGATCCAGTTCCTCACCCCCTTCCGGTATAGCCCTGATCTGGCCCTGGGTGAGAGGAGTGAGGTCGATGGGTCTATAGCTCGCGAATACCTTCAAAATGTCGGTCACCAAAGAGCGCCCTTTAGGCACAAAGGTGGTGAAAGACCTGGTAAGCGTCAGGCCCGGTTTCAACACTTCCTCCGCACCTTGTTCCGCCGGGTAAACGACGGAAACACTGCCATCACTGGAGAGGTCTAGGATGGCAATGTAGAGGTCCCTAGCGGAGTTGTTGGCGAGGGTGGCGTCGATCGTCTCGCCCGCCGAGACGCCCACATCGGGACGACCCACGCGAGCCATGGGATCGCGCGTCTGGCTCCCCTTGAGGGTAAACGACAAGTCGATCTCCGGCTCGGAGTTGCGTATCGAGAGGACGCTGAACCACTTGGCCCAAGACCTGATTTGCTCCACCAAGCGATTCACCACATCGGGATCGCTAACTGCCACCGGTGTCGACAGTGTGGTGGAGTCGGCGCCCAGAGTTTCTATCTTTCCCCCGGCCTGCTTCACCTGCATGTTGCAGATCCAGGGGTGGTCCACGACCTCAATGTACCTAAAGGGCGAAAGAGCGTCCTTGATCGACTGCAAGGTCGGCGAACCCTCCACACCGTCAAGAAAAACCCTCAGTCGCGAATTGCCATAGCGGTGCTCGCGCTCGACGGCGCGAGAGGCGGGAGCGATTTTGGTGCCCGAAACGAACGTCGCCTCGGAGGTGAGAGCGTCTATCGTCACAATCTGCACTCTGGCGACGGGTCTCTCCGGTGGCGCGAATTTCTTGCTGCCGGGCGGGTAGACCTCGAATACCGACCCCACCGTGGCTCCCTGAACCTGCCCCACGTCGAGCGTCACTCGACGCGGGTTGAGCTGCGAGGGCGATGCTCCTACGTAGACTCGGGCCAGGCTGCTGCCGTCTCCAAAGACGTACTGGTCAGCTTCGGCACCCTCGAGTGCAGGATGCTGGGCCGGGTAGTTCGCCGTTACATTGCCGATCACACTGTCCATGATGTCGCGATAGGTGACACCTGCCTTGGCGCTGCGAAGTTGCAGGGTCAGAAAATAGGTGAGGGCGCCATGATCCTTGCCTTCGCTGAAGTGCTCAAAGGCGTTCTCCTTGGAAGTGGCCGCGGCGATGAAGGCGAACTTTGGCGATCCTGGCTCATCGGTCTCTTCGATACCTCGCGTCGTCGCAACCGCATAAGAGGGCAGGGGAGGTGGCGTACGCGTGTCGGCGGGGATCGAGCGTACGCGCGCGCCCCGGACCAGCGTTCCGGAGTGGCAGCTATCCAGGATGAAGGTGAGGTTCTTGGTCTTGGCGGCCAGTTCAAGCAGAAGCCCGTGCAGCTCGGCCCCGCTGATGTCGAATACCTTCCCTTCCGGGTCACGTGAATCGTAGGGAACGATGGTCTCATCAAGTCCGCTGATCATCTTGCCCGTGACATCCTTCATCTGGGAACCGTGGCCACTATAATGGAAGAGCACGATATCGCCCGGTTGTGCTTTGGCGATCAGGTGGGTTTGAATGGCCTGAATGATGGCGGCGTGAGTGGCTTGCGAATCCTCCAGGACCAGAATGTTTTCGGGGGGGAACTCGAATTTTCCAATCAGCACCTGCCTCATATCCTCCACATCATTGATCGACCCGGCGAGCGGCGAGATTCTGTCCCGATACTTGTAGTTGTTGATGCCGACCAGCAGGGCCAACTTCCGGGGCGCGTCCGGCGCCATCGCTGGATGGGACACGGCTGCTTCCGGTCTTATGGGAGGCTGCCCAGCCTTCTCGGCGAGGGATCCCGTTTCGAAGGTACAGAAAAGCAGCAGCAGAGCCATCACCGAGTACGCCAGGCTTCGAGCTCTTGTTTTCATCGGACCCTCCTGGGTGCTACTCGTCGATGGCCTTGTACACTTCGGGGATGTAATGATTCAGACGCGACCAGGTTGTTCGATGGTAGATGACTCGGGCGGCGCTTCCCGAGGCCTCGTAGACGTTGATCGTGCCGTCCGGATTGTATCCAGCAAACAAAACAACATGTGAACCCGGCTTGCACAAAGCGTCGCCCGGCTTCATGTCCGTGAACCAGTTGTATTTTGCCTTTCCGGCGATGGTCCGCAGAGTGCTGGTACCGTAAGGGTGGTGAGGCAGCCCCCAGCAGAAGCAGACGAAGCCGGAGCAATCTGTCCCCGCGGCGCACGATAAGACGCCATCGCGGCTGTGGGCGCCTGCCGCCAGCCCCTTGGCGATCCTCTGATCGAAAACCTCGGGTGAATCCGAGCCGCCCCAGCAATAGGGGAGTCCGGTCACGCGTTGTCCAGCTTTCCAGTCACTTCGGTAGTTCTTCGCGCACGAAGCGTGCAGGTTGGTGACGCCGCACGTCCAGGTGTGAGCGGCCAAGAGCTTCGCCCTAGCGATGATGTCAGCCCGGGTGGCGAGGGGCAGGCGTGCGATCACGCTGGTTTGAGCCTCCCCAAGCGGGGCTGGAAACAGGCAAAGACATATCAGCAGAAAGCGGACTCGGGAAAGCACAGACAAACCTCCATTGAAGAGCACCGGACACGCTGAGCACGATCAATGACAATCGCGCCGGCCGGCAGACGAAGCTCGGCAAGGCTCTTCCGGGCGGTGTCCACGTCCTCGGCGGTAACGATGCGCCTGGGCATTTAGGGCGGCCTTGAAAGACCCTAACTTTAGCTCGGGAGTTCAAGGTGGCGCAACCAAGCAAAAGAGACGAAGAGCCCGGCCCGGTGGCGGTGGGCGGTGCTCGGCCAGAGCGCTGGCTGCGTCGCCGGACGGAAGGTTACTGTAACGTGTAACTTTACCGTTTCGGTGGCTGGGGCGACGCGATTTGGCCTGGAGACATGTTAGTAACTCCATTGTTTCGTTAGATATCGTGGCTTTGAACGTCATCCGGAAGCCCCCCGGTCGGGGGTTCGGGCCGGCTCCAGGCCGCCGCAAGGACCTCAAGCCGGTATTTCCGCGAAGACATTCCAGTAAATCGTTTGCTATCTTAAACATTCTGGGTTTGAACGGCATCCGTCCCCCCAACTGGAGTTGTTGCGTAACTTCTCGTCGATCTCTGGCCCTCGATCTCGGCTCTAAAGCGAAGGGGAAGTAACAGCTCGACCTCCGTCCGACATAAGAGCGCTGTCATCTGTCGCTCCGGTACTCACGACCGGTACCTTTCCAGCCGCTGCCGTTCGCCGGCCGGAACTCATAAGGCAGCGATGAGGAAAGCGCCGACGGTTGCGACCCGTTCCGCTGGGGCGTTCGAGCGGGAGCCATAGCGCGCGGCGGAAGGGCGGCTGGTGCATATAACACATTAACCATACAGTACTCTAACTTACTTGTCAAGCGCGAGAACGGCCGAGAGTCGAGTCGAGGAGAGGAAGGAAAATACTACTTGCAATTTCGCTTCCTGTTTGACATAATTGCAGGGTTTCGGATGGCTGGCGTAGCTCAGCTGGTAGAGCATCTGATTTGTAATCAGAGGGTCGGGGGTTCGAATCCCTTCGCCAGCTCCAGTTGAGGCCAGAGGCGGCTGAGGGCGGAGGCTGCGCGTCCGTCCGGAGGCATTCAATAAAAGGTGAGGCTTGCTGTAAGCGGCAGGGCCAGCACGGCCGCTTACCTGTCCGGTTAATCCTCAGCAGGTAAATCGAGCTTTCGCTCACGACTGGAGCGCTGGGCAGTCTGTGTCTGTGACTAACAACTTGGACAGGTGGCTGAGCGGTCAAAAGCAGCAGACTGTAAATCTGCCGGCCCATGTGGCCTACGGAGGTTCGAACCCTCCCCTGTCCACCGTGAAGGCAGCACCGAAATTTTGGCGGGAGTAACTCAGTGGTAGAGTCACAGCCTTCCAAGCTGTTGGTCGCGGGTTCGATTCCCGTCTCCCGCTCCAAGGGGCAGTGGCTAGTGTTGAGTGGCAAGTGGCGCCGATGTAGCTCAGTTGGTAGAGCGCGTCCTTGGTAAGGACGAGGTCAGCGGTTCAATCCCGCTCATCGGCTCCAGTCGTCTGGCAAACAGGCCGGGCACGTTGACTTTTTCAAGTGGTCGAGGCTGACAGAATATGGCGAAGGAAAAATTCGATCGATCCAAGCCGCACATGAACATCGGAACGATCGGTCACATCGATCATGGCAAGACGACGTTGACGGCGGCCATCACCAAGGTGCTGTCGAAGCACAATCCCAAGATCAGGTTCCGGCC
>DATDGR010000125.1:0-8931 GCA_036521995.1 Terriglobia bacterium
AGATGCCGAGGTTTGGAGCGAGCCTGTTGGAATTCCCGCTGGAGATCGTTCAAGGCGATCTCGACGTAGAGCATGGTCATCTCGGGAGAAGTATGGCCGAGTAATTTCATTAGAGCGGGGAAACTGACCCCGGCGCGAAGCATCTCCGTGGCAAAGGTGTGCCTCAACTGGTGCGGGACGATGCGGGTGGAGAGGCCCAAGGAATGACAGACCTGGTGCAGGTAATCGCGGAGTTGACGAAGGAGAGCTTGCCTGGAGCTGGGACGGGCCAGGAGCCGGCCATCGGGAGGCAGCGGATCGAGGGAGCGAAAGAAGCGTAAGCGTCGGATGAGGGTGACCCCGAACGAATCCACCGGGACCATGCGTTCGGTTTTGAGTTTGCCGAGTGGCACGTGAATCGCCCATTGATCGGGGCCGGTGGAGCGGAGGCAATCGAAGGATAAATCGGCACATTCCCCAATGCGCATGCCGGTGTGGCGGATCAACAGGAAGGCATTGCCCCCCAGATCGTTGCGGTGGATGAACTCCTGCTGCAGGAGTTGATCCTGCTCGGCGGTGAGGGGGCGTGGGAGCCTTTGCGGGGGGTGAGGAATGTCCTCGCGACGGATCAGGTGTGCGAGGAGAGGAAGCTGTTGAGTCCAAGCCAGTTCGGTGAAGACGGCGCGCAAGGCGATGAGCAGGTTGATATAGTGGGCCGTGGCGAGCGGCGGCGACAGGGAGCGCAGGTGGGACATCCAGCCGAGGAGATGGGGTTCACGGCGCAGTTGGTCCAGGGAGTCCACCTGGGGGTGATGGGTGCCGAGATCGCGGAGGAAGTTGCGGACGGTGCTGCGGTAGTGACCCGTAGTGCTGAGGCTGAGCGCCGCCGTGAGGGAATCGACCGCGCGATCGAAGAGCGGAGCCAGGGGATGCGGGAGGGGTAGGCATCGCGGGCGGCTCATGATGGCATCCTGGGAAGGGGATGAAGGCGCTGGGCCACCGCGCGCGCATACTGCAGGTAGACGTCTTGGGGAGTGACCTGCACGTAACGCAGGGTCGTCTGGATGTCGGCGTGACCCATCAAGTGCATGAGGGCAGGCAGGCTGATCCCGCCGCGAACCATGTCCGAAGCAAAGGTGTGCCGGAAGCGATGCGGGTTAGCGAGCTTGATGCCGGTGCGCTGGCGATGGTAGCGGAACAAGGAACGTAATCCGGCCCGAGTCATGCGGGTTCCGCGCGCGGGTCCTTTGAGGGAGACGAAGAGCGCGGCGGGGCCGGGATGGGGTTGCTCCAGCCGCCGATAGTGATCGAGGAGTTGCACGGTTTCGGGGGCGAGGGGCAGGAAGCGCAGTTTGTTGCCCTTGCCCCGCACGCGCAACTGGGCTTCGGCCAGCAACACGTCGTCCTCATTCAAACCCAAAACCTCGGCGGAGCGGAGCCCTTGCAGGAGCATCAAGCCCACGAGGGCCAAGTCCCGCGCGGTGCGGAAACTGGACCAAAAACGTGCCACTTCCTCCACGGAGAGGGGGACGATCTGGTGTTTGGGCACCCGGACTCGCAAGCGGCTCAGGGCTACCCGCGGCCGGCCCAGGCCCCGCGGCCGGCGCTGCAGGAAGGGTTGGTGAAAGCCGCGGGCCACCTGGCAGGGAGCGTCCGGGAACTGGTTGCGAAGGGCGCGATCGACGGCGGCGACGCGGTTATTGATGGTGGCACCGGAAGGGGGAGGTTGCTGACTGGACTGGAACTTCACATACTCCAAGAGCGTCGACGAGGTCAGATCACCTTCGCACACGTCACCGGTGCGATGCCGGCCCTCCCACCAACGAACAAAGTGCAGCAGGTTGTAAGCGCCGATGCGCAGCGAGGTCTCCGCCAAGCGGCGGACATACTCGTGGTCGAGGTAGCGATTGACCCAGCCGACCTCCCGGCCGGTGGCCTGCTCGACCAGGCGAATCGGACATTGGGCGGGGTTGGGGGGCTGCCGGGAGATAAGGTGGAACTTCATAAGGGAGCGCCCTCCAGCAGAGATTGGAACTGTGGCGCGTCACCACCGTGCACGAAGAAGGAATGGGGATCGTGACCCGGGGGCAGGAGGACGCGGCGAGGGGTGATGCCTTCGGTCCGGAGGCGATAGGCTAGCTCCTGCGCGGCCTGTTGGCCGCTGCCGTTGGCATCGACATCGAAGGCGAGATAAACCGTGCGCGGACGGTCGCACAGTTGACGAAACTGGTCGAGGGTGAGATGGGTGCCCAAGGAAGAGGTGACGTGGCGAAAACCTGCCTGCCACAACGACGCGAGATCGAACAGGCCTTCCACCAAAATCACGGTGGGAAAGTGGCGAACCGACTCCCAGGCGAACAAGCCGCCCTTCGAGCCCGGGAGGAATCGATGGGCGAAGGCACGGCCAGTGCTGCGGCCGTACCAGTTGACCAGGCGTCCGTCCTGGCAGCAGGGGAAGATGACCCGCTGATAGAGGGCGTCATGGCCTTGGGGGTTGACGAGGCCGGTGCGCTGCAAGAGAGCGAAGGAATAGCCTTGGGCGAGGAGGTGACGGCGCAAGCTTCCGCCGGAGGCATAACCGATCTGCAACTCTTCGATCAAGGCGGGGTCATGCAATCCGCGTTGTTCCAGGTACCGCCGTGCCTCCGGGTAGCGATCGAGTTGCCGTTGGTAGAAATTGGCAGCCTGTCCCAAAGCGGTACCAGGGTCTGGCGGCGTGATCTGCTGTTCAAGGTAGGTGAGGCTTTGGCGGAAGGACAGGCGCTGGGATAACTCGACAAAGCGAATGAGATCGCCGCCCTGACCGCAGCCATGGCAATAAAAGAGATTCTTGCGGGCGTTGACATAGAAGGAAGGTCGAGTCTCGGCGTGCAAGGGACAAAGTCCAACGAACTCGAGGCCATGACCCGCCGGCCGGGCGGTCCAATTCTGCTGCCGCAAGTAATCGAGCAGCGGCAGGCGCTCTTTGATTTTTTTCAGGTCCTCGCCCATGGCGCTGTTGGGCCTCCGGAGACCAGCGTAGGAGAGGGCCGCCAGCGTTCCCAGGCAAGGATGGTGGGCGCGACAGAATTATCTCAAAGGCGGAGGGGCCAGAGGACTTGCGGAATCCGAGTCACCTCAGACAAAGGCACTGCGTTCTGATCAGCCTGATCTTTGGGTGCCAGCCAATGAGCGATGCGGGCGAGCGGTCCGAGCAGAAAAGAACGAGCAGGCTGGGAAGGGTCTAGGCCGCGGGCCCAGCGGCGGAGGGTAGAGGGATCGGGCATGCGATTGGGGTCTTTCAGCGTGGGCGTCGCCTCTTCCCAGGAACAGTGCTCCTCAAAGCGCCGCTGCAACGCTTGGCAACGAGCCAGTACGCTGTAGTGGGTGTAAGGCAGCGAAAGCCAAGGCAGGAAGGTAAAGGTCTTCCCGCAATCGGGGCAGCGACCGCGCCGGATCCCAATCCAGTCGTGATGTTCGTCGTGGGCCTGCTTGCGGCGGCGTCCGTGGCCGATAATCGAATCGCGTTCACAAACGGGGCATCGCCGCAGGATGACCCTTTCGCAGTCCCCGGCCCAGTCGGTTACGAGCTTGTGCGGCGGGGCGGAAAGTCGGATAAAAACAATCGTCGTTCAAGGGGGCTCTACCCCGGCACTGACCCGCCAAGATCGGAGCCGGAAGCGGGCCCCTCCTCCTGAAGAGAAAAAATCCAACTGGAGAAGAATAACGCTCCTCAGCTTCGGTCATAAAAGTGTGATTCAAAGGATTGGCCGGTTAATTTCGACCAGGCGAGATCTATCGATAGCCGCTCGTCAGGGTAACTTCCGATTGGCCGACCCTCTGGAGACGGTTGCGCGGTGAGGCGGTTGGTCGGCGCTATTCAAGGAAATCGCGCCTCATATTTCCGCACTAATCTGTCACCCCACGCTGCAGACCACTGCCCTCGTCGCCGCACAACTCCGTGAGCGCAAAGTCGGGCACCATGCGTGGGAAAGACTAACAGGGCGGCGATTCGACAAGGACACTCAATACCCATCCCAGTTTTCTGCTCCCAACAGCGGGCCAAAGGCACAAGTCTGGACAAAATGCCACATTAGATTTAATCTAAATTGTTCATGGACAGTGAGGCGATTAAGAACTCGCTGGAGGGCAGCGGACTGCGGTGCACGCCCCAGCGCTACGCTGTGATGGCATTCTTGATAGAACACACCGGTCATCCTACGGCTGCGGAAATCTACGAAGCCGTGAATCGCGCCGATCCGCGCTATTCCAGGGCCACAACGTATAACAACCTGCGGGACCTGGTGCAGGCTGGTCTGGTGCGTGAAGTGGCCGTCGAGGGACGTGCTGCGCGTTTCGATGCGAAAGGCATGCGGCACCACCACTTTATCTGCGACCGCTGCGGCAAGGTTGAGGACATGAGGTGGTACGACGTGCCGCGGCCTGGCTCGGGCTCGCTCGGTAAGCGGGTTCTTCGCGATTGCGAACTCATTTTTCGGGGGCTCTGCGCCAGGTGCGCTGGGCGCAGGCTTCCCGTCAAGGGTCGTAAACGGGTCGGTACCGAACTAGTGCGCGCGCCATCCAGCACGGCCGGCGGCGACTGCGCGAATTAAAGAGCAAGGAGGATACATACGTGGACTTTCAAGTCACCACCATGGCGGGAGCGGCTGCTCCCGCTAAGGAGCAAACGGCGTCGACCGAAAGCAAGTGCCCGGTATCGGGGGGCGCTGGCAGACGCACGTTGACGAACGAAGACTGGTGGCCGAATCAACTGAACCTGAAGATGCTGCACCAGCACTCCTCGTTGTCCAATCCGATGGACAAGGACTTCAATTACGCCAAAGAGTTCAACAGCCTCGACCTGAATGCCGTGATCAAGGACCTCCGCACCAGTATGACGACGTCGCAGGAGTGGTGGCCGGCAGACTACGGCCACTACGGGCCGTTTATGATTCGTATGGCGTGGCACGCCGCGGGTACGTACCGCATCGGCGACGGCCGCGGCGGGGCCGGTTCGGGCACCCAACGATTCGCGCCCCTTAACAGTTGGCCGGACAACGTGCTCCTCGATAAGGCGCGCCGGTTGCTCTGGCCCATCAAGCAGAAGTATGGACGGAAAATCTCCTGGGGCGACCTCATGGTTCTCGCCGGCAACGTCGCCCTGGAATCGATGGGATTCAAGACCTTCGGTTTCGGCGGCGGGCGGGAGGACGTCTGGGAGCCGCCCGAGGACATTCTCTGGGGGCCGGAGGGCGAGTGGCTAGCGGACGAGCGCTACAAGGGCGATCGTCAGCTCGATAGTCCTCTCGGCGCTGTTCAGATGGGCCTGATCTACGTGAATCCGGAAGGACCCAATGGCAAGCCGGACCCCGTCGCGGCGGCACGGGATATCCGCGAGACCTTCGGCCGCATGGCGATGAATGACTATGAGACCGTCGCGCTGATTGCTGGCGGGCACACTTTCGGCAAGGCCCACGGCGCCGCCGATCCGAAAAAGTATGTCGGCCGCGAACCCGAAGGCGCCGACATTACGGAGCAAGGCCTCGGCTGGACAAGCACTTATGGCACTGGCAGCGGCGCCTACACGATCGGCAGCGGGCTGGAGGGCGCATGGAGCAACACTCCCGTGAAGTGGAGCCATCACTACCTGGAAAACCTGTTCAATTATGAGTGGGAGCTGGGGAAGAGCCCCGCCGGCTGCTACCAGTGGTTTCCCAAGAACGGGGCGGCAGCCGGCACGGTTCCTGACGCCCACGATCCCTCGAAGCGGCACGTCCCCATCATGTTCACGACGGATCTCTCCCTCAGAGTGGATCCAATCTACGGGCCGATCACCAAGCACTTCCGCGACAATCCGCAGGAATTCGCTGATGCTTTCGCCAAGGCGTGGTTTAAGCTGACCCACCGCGACATGGGGCCCCTCTCGCGCTATCTTGGCCCGCTGGTTCCCAAGGAGTCCCAGCTGTGGCAAGACCCTGTTCCCCCTGTGGATCATGAACTCATCGGGAATAGGCAGATTACGGCCCTGAAGTCCCAAATCCTTGCATCGGGACTGTCAATTTCCGAACTGGTCACCACGGCCTGGGCAGCGGCGTCGACGTTCCGCGGCTCCGATAAGCGCGGTGGGGCGAACGGCGCGCGCATTCGCCTGGCGCCACAAAAGGATTGGGAAGTGAACCAGCCGGCCGAGCTCGCGAAGGCTCTCGGGAAGCTGGAGGCGATTCAAAGGCGTTTCAACCGCTCCCAGTCCAACGGGAAGACATCCGGTGGGAAGAAGGTCTCGCTTGCTGACCTAATCGTCCTGGGCGGCTGCGCAGCCGTCGAGGAAGCCGCAAAAAGGGCCGGTCACGACGTGAAGGTTCCCTTTTCGCCGGGACGCACGGATGCATCGCAGGAGCAGACCGACGGGCACTCCTTCGCTGTATTAGAGCCGGCCTCAGACGGGTTCCGCAACTACCGGAATGGAGACCAAAGACCCGCAGAGGAGGCGCTGGTGGATCGGGCGCGGTTGCTGACGCTGACGGCCCCCGAGATGACGGTTCTCGTGGGCGGAATGCGAGCCCTGAATGCGAGCTTTGGGCAGTCCAAACACGGCGTTTTCACCGACCGGCCCGGCACGCTGACGAACGATTTCTTCGTCAACCTGCTCGACATGAATACGAAGTGGGAGGCCTCGCCCACGTCCAAAGATGTTTTTGAAGGGCGCGATCGCAAGACGGGCGAACTCAAGTGGACCGGCACCCGCGTGGACCTTGTTTTCGGTTCGAACTCCCAACTGCGAGCCATCGCGGAATTCTACGCCTGTGACGACTCGAAGGAGGCGTTCGTGAAGGACTTCGCGGCAGCGTGGAACAAAGTGATGAACCTTGATCGCTTCGACTTGGCCGCTCAGAGGAGTTAGAGCCGAAACACGTTCCTCCAAACGAGTAGCAGCGCGGACCGCCGCTTTTCGGTCCGCGTTTCTTATCCTGAAGGCGAAGGCGTGGTGGTAGTCAAAGCGGCTGCGGGTATCGGTGGGGGTTCTCACGCGGTCGAGGGTCAGAGCGCAGCGTTGCCGTTAATCCTCGGGGCGTGTGCCCGCATACTCGTTGAACTTGGACCATCGCTAACGGCCTAGGGGGCGAGTTGAGGGCCAGCAGCGGCCGCAAATGCGTGCTCCCGAAGGCAACTCGCCACTACCCGACAAGACAGGAGTCATCCGCGCGGGAGAGGTGTAAGCCAACTTCCGAGTAGCCCACGGTCCAGGCGTCAAAAGCTCTCCTCGAACCGATGCCGCTATCCGCAAGGTTGCTTGTGGGTGGCGCTGTTATATTAACGTGACGTAACGGACATGGCTGGGCCGAAGGCTCGCTCCTGAACCTGCTTACTAAGATTGCCACTGTAATCGCTATGGCCGGTCACCCCTTCCAGGGCCGCTAGTATACGGGCTTCCCCGCTAAGCGGCACTATATCGCCATACCCAATCGTCGAGAGCGTTATCAGACTGAAATAAAGCAGCTCCCTGACGGTTGGCTGGGTGGCTTCCCACCTGGATGGAATCCGGATAGAAGTGCCTCATGGCGCGCACGATTCGCGATTTGAAACGTCACCCGAGAACCAGGCCGTCACACATCTTCCAAAGACAATCTTCTAAGAATTTGGTGAAAAACCCTACTCCAATTGGTACAACTTCAAATGAACGCATAGGTCTTGACGGGTTTCAGTAAGAACAACCGCAGGCCGCAATCTTTGCGAAGCCCGAGCGGGAAAGCTGACTACCGACATAGTTGCCGAAAGGGCTGGGCAAACGATGCCGGTCGGAAGGAAGGCGAGATGAGTGAGAAAGCGGAACTGATTGGTCAAGAGATTAGAACGCCGCGTGCTGCCGGAGTCGCTGGCATTGTCTTCGCACTGTTGTTGATCACGAGCGACGTGATGATCTGGCTCCATGTGCCTTCTGCATCCGAAGCACAACCTGCCGTAGTCGCTCGGCACTCCAGAGAGATTGCGATTGCTCTAAACCTGCGTCCGTTCGCGGGCATCGCCTTCCTGTGGTTCATCGGTGTCGTCCGTCATCGCTTGGGGAACCTCGAAGACCGTTTCTTCGCCACGATCTTCCTGGGTAGCGGTCTGCTGTATCTTGCAATGATGTTTCTGAGCGGCGCAGTGGCGCACGCGGTGCTGACGCTTTTGGCGACCGGATCAGGCACTCTGATAACTCCCGGCTCTTACGACTTGGCACGGCAAGAGGTTTTTCGTATCTCGGCAGTTTACGCAACCAGGATGGCCGGCGTGTTCATGATGTCTACCTCCACGATCTTGATGCAAACCCGGGTTGTGCCACGCTGGGTAGCGATCCTGGGTTATATCCTGGCGCTGGTTCTATTGCTCAGCGCCAGTTATACAAACTGGTTGGCACTGGTGTTTCCGCTGTGGGTGATGCTGGTCAGCAGGTGGATGATCCTCGTCCAGGGCAGAAACCTCGAGACAGACAGTCGTTCGGCCTAGGATGGAACCGTTACTTTAACGGTGCCGCGTTCCGGCGTAACTTACGCTATTGGTCGGTTGTCGCCAGCTAGTTCAGGTAGCTCAAGGCGAATGCAGCGGAAGAATCTGTCACCGGCGACTGACCCGCGAGTAACGGCCTAATGTTTACCTGGCCGCGTTCACTTGACGGTTTGTTAAAATTAACCGGCGCAAATCTGCTTGCACCTAAATCTAGCGTAAGCGTTCTATAATCAAGCAGTTTGGCCGGTTAGTGCAGTGAAGCTAGTGTTATGTCCATCAATTAGATGGACAATTAATTCTGCCTCTTTCGGCTGCGCGGCTGGGTGCAGCCGGGTTGAATCTGTTCTAGTCGTCTGATTGGGTCAGAATCTGAACAAAAGTGACAAGTTTTTGATGCCAGACAACACTTCACCTTTTGCGGAGGCTGGCTGACGAGCTTCGCGGGACGTGGCCTATAGCTGTGAATCGGTTGCATCAAGTGCCCGC
>DATDGR010000126.1:0-2929 GCA_036521995.1 Terriglobia bacterium
CATCCTCAGCACCGGCTGCCAGTGGCGCGCGATCCCCAAGGATTTAGCCGCACGCAGCACAGTATACGACTACTTCGATCGCTGGACCTGGGATGGAACGCTGGAACGCATCCACCACACTCTGTACGTCAAATGCCGGGAGCAAGCCTCACGCGCAGCCAGTCCGACAGCCGCTATCATCGACGCGCAGAGCGTCAAAGCTGCGGAGAAGGGCGGCGCCCGCGTCGATCCGCCGGGATACGACGCCGGCAAGAGTGCGCCTCGAAGGCGCGCATCATCTATGGAGGAAGGTTCCATCCGGAGAGTTGTCGATTGATCCGGAAGCTGACGAGCGGCGCGGCCGGGCAACTAGCCTCGTCGAAGCCTCGTGACAAAGGCCGCCTTGGGCGGCCGAGCGATCCAACGGGCCGTAACGTAAGTGAAGTTCGAGCAGGCCTCGAAAGAGTCGATGCAGACGCCGACCCGCCTTTTGCTCGGGGAAGGCCGCGCGGACAGGGAAGCAATCGACAAACGCACCTGTCCGGTCTGCCGGGGTATTGGGCACAGCACGTTGGAATGGTGATGCGGGTAATCGAGGGAGACCCGTCCGGGTCGGAGGTCGCGGCTTCAACACCGCTTCGGAGCGGTGGACCGGACGGGTGTCGGACAGGGTCGTATGGTGCGCTGGGCAGCGGCCAGATCAGGAGGGTTCAAGTCCCTCCGGCGCTCGGATGAGGAGCGCCGTATCCAAAAGCGGGGGTAATGCCTCGCTGGCCGAAGTGAGTGGAGAGGTATGGAGACGTCTGTTAGGGCACGAAGGCGAAAGCCGGAAACACGCAAGACGGACCTGGAGCCACCACTCGCCGAGCTTCGGAGGACAGGGTGTCCGCCGCGAGGCGGAATCCGAAGGGTATGCGGAGAAGTACCGGGCCGTAGTCGAAGGGGGCTACCCCAAGGACGAACCGGTCGGCCAAAGGTGGGGCAAGGTCGAGCCCGCACTATGGGGGCGAAGGCGTTCTCATCCACCCACCGCACCAAGGTGTTTGCGGACGGCACGGTACGGAAGATCTGAGCGTGACCCCAGGAGGGCTCTCGGGATCCACGGGTGGCACCGTGGGAAGTGACCCTATAAGCGCAAGCGAAATGGGAAGCGGTGTCCCGGGAGTCGTCGGACGGCCGAATAGTACCAGAAGCGCGGTGAAAGCCACGCGACCAGGAGACTGGCGGCGGAGTGAGCCGGGGAAGGCGGCCGGCGAAGACGGTTGGGGAGAGACCGGAAGTGAGATGAGCAAGGCCGGTGAGGTGGAAAGTTCCGTAAGCGAAAGACCCGAACATCACCGACCGAGGAGACTTGCGGACTGGATCAATCCGACGGGGGCGAGGAAGGTTCACTCGCTTATCGACAAAGTTTACCAGCGGAAGAACTTGGAGATCGCGTGGGAGCGCGTCAAAGCCAACCACGGGGCTGGTGGGATTGACGGTGAAAGCATCGAGGCATTCGGCGCGGCACTCGAAGAGCGCCTCGACCGGCTGCACGAGGAGCTTCGCACCGGCAGTTACACGCCCCGACCTGTGAGGCAGCAGCGCATTCCAAAGATGGGCAAACCGGGTGAGTGGCGCATGCTCGGCATCCCGACCGTCTATGATCGGGTATGTCAGCAGGCTCTGGTCAACCGGCTGGAGCCGATCTTCGAACCGAAATTCGATGACGCCAACTTCGGATATCGGCGAGGGCGGTCGACGAAGGACGCCCTGCGAAAGGTCTGGAAGGAGATCGAAGCGGGGGGAGAATGGATTGTTGACGCGGATCTGAAAGACTTCTTCGGGTCTGTTTCGCATGAGAAACTCCTCACGCTTGTAGCCCAACGCGTGTCCGACGGCAGAGTCTTGCGCCTCATCGAGGCGATGCTGACGGCGGGCAGCTATGGAGAGGGCCGGCTCTTTCCGACCGAGCGGGGAACGCCGCAAGGCGGAGTAGCCTCGCCGTTGCTAAGCAATATTCTTCTGACGCCGTTTGATCGGGAGATGCGACGCAGGGGCTATCAGCTCACGAGGTACGCGGACGATTGGGTTATCACCTGCGCGTCCGCGGCCGAGGCGCACGCCGCGCTGGCGGCGGCGGGTCGAATCCTGAAGGAGCTGGGCGTGACCATCAATCCGCAGAAGACGCGGGTCGTTCACGTCCGGCACGGCTTCGAGTTTCTCGGGTTCAAGATCAAGCGAGGAAGCAGGCCGATGCGCATGCCAACGAGCAGGATCAGCACTGGAGCCCGGCGGGGTGCACTGTATGCCTATCCCCGACAGAAATCGATCGACCACTTCAAGGATCAGATTCGCCGGCTCACACGGCGTAAGGCTCCGGTGACCACTCAGGAGTTGATACAACAGGTCAACCCCGTCGTGCGTGGTTGGGGCGAGTACTACAAGCGAGCCCACGTCCGAAAGCTCTTTCACCGACTCGACGGCTGGCTGGTGAGACGAATGTGGTCGCACCGGCACCGTAGGTGGCGCTGCAGCGGGTGGAAAACATTGCCATGCCGCAAGCTCTACGGCGAGTACGGGCTGGTGAACTTGGTCGGGATGATTCCTTCTATCGTCCCTCGCAAGTCAGCGTCTTCGTGAAAGCTGGGTGCGGGAAAACTGCACGCCCAGTTTGAGCGGCGGACGGAGGCCAGCGCGAGAGTAATCGAGCGCGCCTCCTCCGACCCGACACCGTCGAGGCCGGGTAACGCCGGCAGAGGAAAGGACCCTGACTTCTGGTGTGCTTTCGAAGTTGGCGAAGTGGGGGTGATTGGCGATGAGCCTCGAAACACCCGATAAGATCAGGAGCCTTCAGAGGAAGCTGTACTGCAAGGCGAAGGCGGAGCCTGCTTTCCGCTGCTACATTCTCTACGACAAAATCTGCCGTGAGGACATCCTTCGGTGCGCCTATGCGCTTGCCCGCGCCAAT
>DATDGR010000127.1:0-2505 GCA_036521995.1 Terriglobia bacterium
GAATTCGGTTTCGGGTTGCGGGTGTGCCGTCCCTACCGGGCGAAGACCAAGGGCAAGGTCGAGCGCTTCAACGGTTACCTGAAGGGTAGCTTCCTGGTACCGCTGGCGGCGACGCTGAAGAGCTCGGGCCTCAAGCTCGATGCCATGGCCGCCAACGTGCACATCGGCCGGTGGTTGAGCGAGGTGGCCAACGCGCGGGTTCACGCCACCACCAAGGAGCGGCCGGACCGGCGCCTGGTGCTGGAACGGGCCGCGCTGCTGCCACTGCCCCACAGCGTAGCGCCGGTGCCGCCGGCGCTACGCTCGGCGTGGCCGCTGCCGGTCGAGAGCCTGCAACATCCGCTGTCGGTATACGAAGCGCTGGTCGAGGTGCCGGCATGAATCTGCAACATGACCGGATTGCGGCCCTCTGCAGCGAGCTCAAGCTCTACCGGATCGCCAGCGACTGGTCGCCAATCGCACAGGAGGTTGCACGCCAGGAATTGAGCCTCGGCGACTTCCTGGAGCGCTTGCTCAACGGCGAGAGCGGCGCCCGGGGCGAACGGCAACGGCAGACGCTGTTGAAGCTGGCGACCTTGCCGGGAATCAAGACGCTCGAACAGTTCGACTTCGCCTTTGCCAGCGGTGCGCCGCGGGCGCAGATCCAGGAACTGGCGGCGCTGACCTTCATCGCGCGCGCCGAGAACATCGTCCTGCTCGGACCGAGCGGTGTCGGCAAGAGCCACATCGCGCTGGCCCTTGCGCATCGCGCGGTGATGGCCGGTATCAAGACCCGCTTCATCACGGCTACCGACCTCATGCTGCAGCTCGCCACTGCCAAGAGCCAGGCACGGCTGAAGGAGTACTTCAATCGCGCTATCCTCGGCCCCCGGCTGCTGGTCGTCGACGAGATCGGCTATCTGCCGTTCGGTCGCGAGGAAGCCAACCTCTTCTTCAACGTCGTGGCCAAACGCTACGAGCGCGGCAGCATGGTCTTGACCAGTAACCTGCCGTTCACGCAGTGGGCGAGCGCGTTCGCCGACGACTCGACGCTGACCGCCGCACTGCTCGATCGCCTGCTGCATCACGCTCACATCGTCCAGATCAGTGGCGAGAGTTACCGTCTCAAAGACAAGCGCAAGGCGGGACAGACCCGCGGGAGATCGACCACCACGACCCCTTGACCGCCGTAATACCCAGGACGCCAGGGTGGGTCAAATTTACTCCGACGAAATCGACCATAAGTGGGTCAGAATTCAACCGACGTTGACATTTTAAGTCGGCCGTGGTGTCAGATTCGACCTTGGCCCAGGCAACTCTGGGCCAGCCTCTCTTAAGTGAGTTTCGGACGAGGATCGAATAGACTTCGCGACAGATGAGACTTGCCATGTGATACCGCGGTCGCCACAGGACAGTCAGATTTGCCGCCGAGTTAACATATTTTCGTTTCGCCCCACGTTTCGAATACCCGGCGCTGTCCACTTGCCGTCGACGACATCTGGCTTGGGCCAGTAAATGCGCAGGATCAAGTTGAAGTTGTCTTTCGGCGCTGGTAGCCAGTTCGACTCCCTGTCCGAGCCGGGATCGACATTCTGGATGTAGATGTCCAGAGACCCGTCCGCATTTGACTTCAGGCGGCTGTTGCTGCCCAGGCTGTATCGGTCGAGGCCATTGGCGACGAAATGCTGCTCGTCGTTGTAAAGGCTAAGCGACCAGAAACCGTCGGCGGGCGGGGAATTATCGCTGTCGAAGTGCAGCAGGTACCGATTCGCGCCTTCGAGTTGGTGTCCGCCAGCATCGAGGTGAGTCGCCATGAAGATGGCATCCTCGGGCGCATTGAACCCAAGGCTGATGTACGCCGTAACGGCCCGCTTACCATAATCGGTGCCCCAGCGGCCTAGGGCGACATCGAATGTCCAGCCATTCCTGATGTCGCCGCCGGTCCCTGATTTCGCATCCGAGCTGATTGCATCGAGCGCAGACTTCGCTCCCTCGTCGATGCTTCTTGCCGAAACGGGGCCAAGTTTGTCAACGTCGAACGGATGTCCCGCCTCGATTCCGAGCGTTTTCACCTTCTTCAGCATCGGTGCGTCATCCTTTAAGGGAGGATTGTCGGTGAGGAGCATCGCAAAACGCGTGAAGAAACCTGCGGCGTCCATCCGCGAGACCTGCTCACGCGCTGCGATGTCTACGTCAATGGCTCCAGACCGTGCGGAGTACGCGGGCGCCTTCCTGGCACGGTTGTCGTGACCCGCCAGGTTTGTCAGCATGAATTCGCCTTGAATCCTCGCCGCCGCTTCGCGGTCTGTTCCGCCACTGGTTTGCACGCGGGCGAACAGCCATGCAAGCTCGGTCGGTGAATGTACCTCGAAGACGCCGCCCGGCAATTTGCCTTTCCAGTTCGGTCCGACGATCGCAAATTTTGTTTTCTTCGTTCCGGTCGTCCGTGAGCCCAGCGAGGCGACCACGTTAGTCCAGGCGCCCAGAACCGCGACTAGGTAATAGCGACCGCGCGTATCAGGCACC
>DATDGR010000128.1:0-11568 GCA_036521995.1 Terriglobia bacterium
CAGGTCGCCGAGTTCCTCCTCGATCCGGGAGCGATCGGGCGCGGCCGGTTGAGCGTTTCCAGTCTCCTTCAACTCCTGCCGCAGCTCTTGAATTTCCTCCAGGACCTTATCGAGCACATCGGCTGCGCGCGGCCAGTCAAACCCTGCTCCGGCCGCTCGCACGCCCAGCTCCTGGGCTTCGAGCGTGGAGGGCAGCGTGGGAGCGATCCCATCCAGCAAGGACTCCGCCGTGTCGCGTTTCTCCAGCCGCTCGCGATCCTTCACCGCATTCCAGCTCTTCAGGGCTTCGGCGGCGTTGCGGGCCTTCGCTTCGCCAAACACGTGCGGGTGGCGCCGCACCAGTTTCGAATGAAGCCGCTCCATGACGCTCGACAGTGTGAAGCGCCCTTCCTCTTCAGCCAACCGCGAGTAGAAGACAACCTGGAAGAGCAGGTCGCCGAGTTCGTCTTCGAGGCCCCCGAAGTCGCGGGCGTTCACGGCGTCGATCACTTCGTAGGCCTCTTCCAGCAGCAGGGCCTTCATGGAGTCATAGTCCTGGGCGCGATCCCACGGACAACCCTCAGGACTGCGCAGCCGCGCCATCAGCACGACCAGTTTCTCCGCCATCCGTCCGGCGATTTGACGCTCGGACGGACCGGAAATCTCCGCAGCGGTTTGTTCGATCTCCGAGTTTCGAGGTTCGAGTCCCGAATCCTGCCGGTTGACGTCCTGGTTTGCCAAAGGAAACTCCGCTGGACGGTGGAGCAGGTCAGACCGCCCGGAGATTCTGAATGGCTACTGTAGCAACTGGTCCGAGGGGTGACAAGCGCGCGACACCCTCACATGTCGATGCGCTGCACTTTCCGGCGATTCAGGTACCAGCAGGGACGATAGCCGAGGTGCGGAAACAAGGAGTGGACGCACGTCTGGGTCTCGGGCGGCTGAAAATAGAAATCGGGCTTGCCGTCCTTCTTCATGACCGCGTAATAGCGCTGCACTTGAACCGATCCGAAAGGGTCGCGACTCTTCGGGATCCGGTACCGGACAAAGAGGTAGTCACCGGCGTACAGCATCGCCAGGAGCAGAGCTGCGTCCAGCAGGATGCGCTTCATGTCTCCACTCGTGAGCCTAGTCAGTTAGGCTAGCAGCTTCGCGACCGGATCACCGGAGATATCCGTCAGGCGGAAATCGCGGCCCTGGAAGCGATAGGTGAGGCGCGTGTGATCGATGCCCATGCGGTTGAGGAGGGTGGCGTGCAGGTCGTGAACGTCCATGGGGTCTTCCACCGGGTTGTAGCCTAGCTCATCGGTCTGGCCTACACTGATGCCCGGCCTGATGCCTCCGCCCGCCAGCCACACGCTGAAGGCGCGCGGGTGGTGGTCGCGACCGAGGAACTTGGAGCGGTTGCGCTCTTCGTTCATGGGCGTGCGGCCGAACTCGCCGCCCCACACCACCAGGGTGCTGTCGAGCAGACCCCGCTGTTTCAGATCTTTCACCAGGGCGGCCGAGGCCTGATCCGTCTCCCGGCAGAGGCTGGGCAGGCGGTTCACGATGTCGTCGTGCGCGGAGGTGCCGTGGTTGTCCCAGCCGCGATGGTAAAGCTGCACGAACCGCACTCCGCGCTCCACCAGCCGCCGCGCCAGCAGACAGTTGTTGGCGAACGATTTCTTGCCGGGCTCGGTGCCGTACATCTCGTGAACGGCCTGCGGCTCCTTGGAGATGTCGGTCAGTTCGGGCACGCTCGACTGCATGCGGTAGGCCATCTCATAGGAAGCGATACGGGTAACGATCTCCGGATCGCCTGCGCTCTTCAGGTGCATCTCATTCAAGCTCTTGATAGCATCGAGCGACTCCCGCCGCGCCTCCGGGCTGACTCCGTCCGGGTTGGTGAGGAACAACACCGGATCGCCCTGGGAGCGGAACTCCACGCCCTGGTAGACGGTCGGCAGAAACCCGCTGCCCCAGCAAGCCTTGCCGCCGTCGGGCTGGTTCTCGCCGGAGATCAGCACCACGAAGCCCGGCAGATTGCTGCTTTCGCTGCCGAGACCATACGTCAGCCAGGAGCCCATGCTGGGCCGGCCGAAGATTTGAAAGCCGGTGTTCATGAAAATCTGGGCGGGCGCGTGGTTGAACTGGCTGGTGTGGACGGAGCGCACGATGGCGATGTCGTCCGCGACCTCGCCCAGGTGCGGAAGCAGCTCCGAAATTTGCGCCCCGGACTGGCCCCAGCGCTTGAACTGGTAGGGGGACCCCAGAAGCTTGGGCGTGCCGCGGATAAAGGCAAAGCGCTCGCCCTTCGTGAGCTCTTCGGGAATGCCTTGCCCGTTGAGCTGCTGCAGCTTGGGTTTGTAATCCAAAAGGTCAACCTGGGAAGGCGCTCCGGCCATGAAGAGGTAGATCACGCTCTTCGCCTTCGGAGCGAACATGGGCGGCTTCGGCGACAGCGGGTTCACGGCCGCCGAGGCGGAGGGCGAGGCTGCCGGACTCAACGTCTCGCCAAGGGCGTAGCGATTGAGGAGAGTGGTGAGTGCAGCCGAGCCGATGCCGAAGCCCGCCTGCCTGAAGAAGTGGCGGCGAGTGACGGCCCGCAGCATGTCCTGCATCGGACTTAGAGCACTGTTCTTGTGCTTCATGGTGCGAATTCTAGTGATGCGACGCTCCACGACATAACGTGTACCATTCTAGCTCGGAGTCCAGATGCTTTCCAAGCATGATCCATCCTTGGTGGCGGGCTAGTCTTGCGTTGAAGGAGGACGACCAGTGCCGTCCTGAGCTTTGCGCTGGCTTTGGGGCTAGAGTCGATTGCCGCCCCGCTTGGCCATAAACCACTGATTCACCTAGATTTGATTGCCGATTTGGACTTTGTCCCCGATTGGCTTTGGCGTTTTGGGTCTCACAGCCTCCGACTGTCTAGTATCTATCTGATTATAAATGAATTATTTGAATTGTGGCCCGAAAAGCCGAAGTGACCCGTTTGGCTTTGGATGTAGCCCCTGTTTTGCTGATTCTAAAGAGCTTCTTGGCTTTGGCCTAGCCCCCCTCTTTTCTGTATCTCGCTCATTCTAAATGACCTCTTGGCTTTGGCACAAGGAATCTTTTTTCGTTCGGCGTCATCCTAGTGGCCCGATGCTCTCAGCCCAGCGAAGCCGCATCGACGTTCTTGACATGCAGATCATAGCCATTTTACCCGCGAACTTAATGAACAATGAGTATACGCCAGCTCCTCCCTTGAGTCAAGCCCGCTGGACAATGCCAGGTTCGCGGACTCTCTCATTCCTTGGTGATGGTTTCATCGAGATTCAGCATCACATTGGCGACCATCGTCCAGGCGGCCTGCCCGGACGGATCGAGCGACGCCGTCTCATATCCCTTGATCACCTTGGCCGCCGCCTCGGTGTCCTTCTGATAGCGGGTGAGCTCCTGATTGTAGAAGGCCAGCAGGCGATCCAGCTCTTCCGGCGTTGGCCGGCGCGACGTGCAGCGGCGAAATCCGTAAATAACGCGCGCCGAGGCATCTGAGCCGCCATCCTCCATCATCCTTCGAGCCAGGGCCTGCGCCGCCTCAAAGAACGCCGGATCGTTCAGGGTGGTCAGGGCCTGCAAGGGAGTGTTGGTGCGCACCCGCCGGACCACGCAGAACTCGCGGCTGGGCGCGTCAAAGGTCACCAGGCTGGGGTAGGGCGCCGAGCGGCGGACGAAAGTATAGACGCCGCGCCGGTAGCGATCCTCGCCCTGGCTCATCACCCATTTGTCGTCGTTGTAGACGAGATTCCACACTCCTTCCGGCTGGTAAGGAAAGACGCTGGGCCCACCCATCTTGGGGCTCAGCAGGCCGCTCGCGGAGAGCGCGTTATCACGGACCTCCTCGGCCTCGATGCGGAAGCGCGGCCCGCGCGCCAGGAGCTTGTTGTAAGGATCGCGCTCCTCAAGCTCCGGCGTCACCCTCGACGATTGCCGGTAGGTGGCCGAGGTCACCATGACGCGCAGGATCGCCTTCGTGCTCCAGCCATGGGCCATGAATTCGGTGGCCAGCCAGTCGAGCAGCTCCGGATGCGTGGGCGGATCGCCCTGGCTGCCGAAATCCTCGCTGGTCTCCACAAGGCCGTGTCCAAACAAGGTTTCCCAGTAGTGATTCACGGTGACGCGCGCCGTCAAAGGGTTGTTGTCATCCACTAACCATTGGGCCAGACCGAGGCGGTTCGGCATCTCGTCTTCGGACAGGCTGCCGAGGGCGGGCGGGACGTCCGCGTACACCTTGTCCGAGGTGCTGAGAAACGCACCGCGAACATGAATGGCCGTGGAAGGACGCTGGTAGGACTGCTTCTCCCCCATCACCAGCGAGGTGGCAATGCCCAATTTGTCGAGCGACTTGCTGAGCTCCGCAACCCGGTCCCGGTCCGGCTGCAGCAGCGGTGCGATGGCGCGGTAGGCGGCGGCGAGCTGAGTCTTCTGCTCGGCGGATCGCTGGGCCGGCGGGATGTCAACAAACGGCCGCACCCGCGCCGGAATCTGCGCGACGAATTTGGGATCGGCCGCCGAAGTGACCGACAGACGGAATCGCCCCAGGTTGCGCGACGAGTGCAGCATCTGGTGCCGGAGGCGAATCGTCAACACGGTGCCGTGTTCGAATCCGAAAGGCTTTTCCGGCAGCAGCACGGCACGGCGCACAGGTGTGGCGCTGGTGGGCTCGATGGCCCAGCCCTTGGGTCCTTCCTGGTTGGGCTTGAGCAGGTTGGCGATCTCGTAGCCGGACTGCGATTCGTCGGCGATGGCCTCTTCGAAGGCGATTTTCTGCGCCGGTCCGCTGTGGTCTGCCGGCGTCGCTTCCATCTCAAAGGCGCTGAGAAAGAAATTGCCGTCCGGGTCGCGGCCCGGGCCACCATGCGGCAAGCTCGGATCCTGCAGCACTTCGATGCGGACGCCTGTGATGGCCGTTCCGCTGGTTTGAGCCGTCAGCTCGTAGGTATCCGCCTGGGGGTTCTTACCTGTCGCCAGGATCGATCCGTCCTTGAGCACCGTGAGCTTGGCGCCTCCGGCGGACGAAGATTGGCTCGGCCGGAGCGCGGTCCAGTCGGACTCAGCGGCCCGCAGCCTGGTTTCCCACTCCTCCTGTGCGGCTTCGAGTTCGGGCGTGGAAGTGTTCAGGCGGGTCTCGAGGGCGGCAATCTCGGCCTTCAACTTCCGGCTCTCGGCCGCCTGGTCGGAGGTCGGGAGCTCGATCTCGGGCTCCTCCACCCGGCTCTCGCCCTGACCCAGGTTCAACACTTTGTAGTCAGCGTTATCAAAGAAGGCGAGGAAGCGGTAATAGTCCGCTTGCATGAAGGGATCGAACTTGTGGTTGTGGCACTGCGCGCAACCGAGCGTCAGGCCGAGCCAGACCGAGGCCGTGGTATTCACGCGATCGATCAGGGAATACCAGCGATACTCCTCCGGGTCGATGCCGCCTTCCTGGTTCAGCAGCGTATTGCGATTGAAGCCGGTGGCGATGAGCTGGTCCTGGGTGGGAGTAGGGAACATGTCGCCGGCGATCTGCTCGATGGTGAACTCCTTGAAGCTCATGTCCTGGTTCAGGGCGTTGATCACCCAGTCGCGGTACTTCCAGGCCGTGCGGCGCAGGTCCTTTTCGTAACCGTTGGTGTCTGCGTAGCGGGCGAGATCGAGCCAGGGACGCGCCCAGCGCTCGCCGTAATGAGGCGAGGCCAGCAGACGATCCACCTGCTTCTCATAGGCGTGCGGGCTCTTGTCGGCCAGAAAGGCGTCGATCTCCGCAAGGGTGGGCGGCAGGCCAATCAGGTCCAGGCTGAGGCGCCGGAGCAGAATCTCCTTGTCCGCTTCGGGCGAGGGGGAAAGGCCCTCCTTTTCGAGCCGGGCCAGGACAAAGGTGTCGACCGGATTGCGGCACCAGGCGGCGTTCTTGACCGGGGGAAGCGACGGCCGCACAGGCTTGACATAGGCCCAGTGCTTCACCGGCAGCGTGGCCGCAAGCGGCGCCGTCGAATCCGGTCCCGGCGCGCCCGAGTCAATCCAGTGGCGGATCAGGTCAAGCTGCCCGGCGGAAAGAGGCGGGCCTCCGTAAGGCATCTGAGGCCGATCGAGGGCCAGCAGGCGCCGCATCAGGCGGCTCTTGTCGCTTGAACCCGGCACAACCACTTTGCCGGAGTCGCTCCCCTTCAGAATGGCCTCCAGCGAGTCCAGGCGCAGGCCGTTCTGGTGGACGTCAAGCCCATGACACTGGTAGCAGCGCGCGGCCAGGATGGGCCGGATCTCGCCGGCGAAAACAGACGACGTGGCGGCCGGACGCGCGCCGCCGGGCCCCGTGACGCCTGGCGATGCCTCCATAACGCGATCGCTGTGACCGGCACGGCCGCTGTCATTCTGAGGAGCAGCAGGCGGTCCTGAGCGCGCGAAGGAAGAATCTGCTTCGCTCGCCTGTGCGGAGGCCGGCGCAGTATTGCCCTGCGTCTTCGGAAATGACCCGGAATCAATCCAGGCACGAATCAGATTGATCTTCTCAGCGGGAAGCGGATCGCCGCCGAGTGGCATGCGGGGCGCATCGGTGAGGCCGAGCAGCCGTTTCACCAGAAGGCTGTCCTGGCTATGGCCGGGAATGATCGCCCGGCCGGAAGCGCCTCCCTTCAGAATCGCGGCTTCGGAATCAAGCCGCAGTCCCGCCTGGGCGCCGTCGCTGCCATGGCACTTTACGCACGCTGCCTGGAAAAGGGGTTTGATCTCGCGGTCGAACTCGATCCCCGTCCCGGAAACCGTGGCCGAAGCCTGCCCAGCCTGTGCCCAAACACGCGCCGCGGCTGGACCGAGACTCGAAGCAGGCAGCAGACCCCACAGCGCTGTGGCGGCAATAAGGATCGTGCCAGCCCGCGTCACTCTCTGGCTGGTGCTGCGGGCGGGCCGGTCAGGTTGGTTCCGAGGTCTCATCCGTCGCGTGGTCAACAAGCTCTGCCTCGTTTGTAATCATACTTCTCGTCCGCTGTTGGGCTCAAGCTGAACGTACACCGGTCGGACGTGTGCGAGAGGCCTTGAATGTCTGCGGTTTGGGTGGGATACTGGCTGAATGATGACTGCTAACGCTGGTTCCGTCGCCGCTCCGAACGCTTCGGAGTACGCACCCTATTACGGCCAGTACATCTCGCTGGTCCAGGGAAATGACATCCTGCGCGCGCTGGAAGAACAAGGCAAGGAGACCGTGTCGCTTCTGTCGCACCTCACCGAGCAGCAAGGTGACCATCGGTACACACCGGGCAAGTGGAGCATCAAGGAAGTCATCGGCCATGTGACCGATACGGAGCGGATCTTCGCCTATCGCGCCCTTCGCATCGCGCGCAATGACCCCAAACCCCTGGAAGGCTTCGAGCAGGATGATTATGTGCGGGCGGGAGGATTCGGAAGCCGGGCGCTGGGGGGACTGATCGAGGAATTCGCAGCCGTTCGCCGCGCGAGCCTCCTGCTGCTCCGCAGCCTCGACGGCGAGGCCTGGATGCGGCGAGGCGTGGCCAACGAGAAGGAAGTCTCCGTCCGCGCCCTCGCCTACCTGATCGCCGGGCATGAGTTGCACCACCGGAAGATTCTGCGGGAGAAGTATCTGACGTCTGCGGCCGGTGCGTAGCCCGTGCCGGTCGGTTCGCCGCTGTTCCCCTCCCATCTGAAAACCCGACCCGAGGAACCAAGTCTTCGGCGATTGGGAAACCCAGGAGCAATGACGCAGGTCACTAGCGAACTCGAACAGGCCGCCGCCGAGAATCGAGCGCCGATGCCTGTGAGGGCGATGGCGGGTGTGGCTCTGGCCAGCTTCGCGGCTCTCCTGCTGGAGCTTTCACTCACGCGCCTGTTCTCGGTGATCCTGTTCTATCATTTTGCCTTCCTGGCCATTTCCATCGCCTTGCTCGGACTTGGAGCGGGTGGCGTTTTTGCATACCTGCGGCGCGACCGCCTGGCACGCTACAGCACCCCCTCTTTCGGAATGGGATGCTGCACGATCAACGCCGTGGTCACGCTTCTGGTGTTGGAGATCGTGCTCCACATTCCCGTATCACTGGACCTGAGCGGCGCCAATTTCCTCAAGCTGACGGTCATCTACCTCGCTTCGGCAATGCCCTTCTTCTTCACCGGTCTGCTGCTTTCCGCGGTCTTCGCCCGGGAAGCGCGGCAGATCCCGCTGCTCTATGGAGCCGATCTGGTCGGCGGCGCGCTCGCCTGCCTGGCGCTGGTTCCGCTGCTCAACGGCCTCGGCGCACCGGGCAGCGTGATCTTCGCAAGCGTTGCCATGGCAGTGTCAGGAGCCACGTGGGCGCTCGCGGGGCCGCGCCGTAAGCTGGCCTTGACGGTGGCTGGCGGTCTCATGGTGCTGCTGGGGGCGAATCGACTCTGGGATTTGGTGGACGTGGTCTACGCCAAAGGCGTGCGGGTGGGCAGCGTGGCGAAAGTGGAGTTTGTACGATGGAATGCCATCTCGCGCGTCGAGGTGGACGAAAGGCCCGGCGGGTCCAAATGGATCGTGATCGATGCCGACGCCAACACCGCCTTGGTGAATGTGAATCCGCTCGCCTGGCAAGGCGGCTGGCAAAAGGACCTGATGGCCGCGCCGCCGGCGGCCGCCAACGTGCTCCGTCCGCAAGGCGACTATGCCATCATCGGCCCGGGTGGCGGAGTGGATGTGCTGCGGGCGGTGGCTAACGGAAGCCGCAGCGTTACCGGCATCGAGATCAATCCCATCATCGCCGACACCATCATGCGCGGGCGCTACGCCGGCTATAGTTACGGTCTGTACAGCCTGCCCCAGGTTCACATGGTGGTGGGCGACGGCCGATCCTTCATCCGCGGCACCCGGCAGCAATTCGACGTAATCGAAATGACGCTGGTGGACACCTGGGCATCGACCGCGGCAGGCGCCTTCGCCTTGAGCGAGGAATATCTTTACACCACCGAGGCGTTCCAGCAGTACTTCGAGCATCTGAATCCTGACGGCTTCGTGGCGGTAACCCGCTGGGAGTTCAAGCAACCGCGCGAGGCTCTGCGCGTGGTTTCCGTGGCCGCGGAGGCGTTGCACCGCCTAGGCGTCGCCGACCCCTCCCGGAACTTCATCCTGATCTCCGATGGTTCTCTCGACGAGGACGGCCGGCCGGTTACCGTACTGGCCAAAAAGAGCGCGTTCACCGAGGATGAAGAGAGGCAGGTCAGCTCACACTTGGCCCGGAACCCAAATTTGCGGGCCGTCTACCTGCCCTCAGCGCCCGGCGACAGTCCCTTTGCGCGCTTGATTGCTTCAGCCGATCCTTCCGCGTTTGCCCGCAGCTACGCCTTCAACGTCGCTCCCGTTGGGGATGACGCACCTTTTTTCTTTTTCACTTTCAAGACCAGTCAAGTCTTTCAGAACGCTGCCGGACATCACGGAATCGACTGGAAGGTGGGCCTCGGGGTGCTGGTGCTCGGCATGGTGCTGCTCATCTCGATCGTCGCCGTGCTGGCGCTGCTGATCCTGCCCTTGGTGCTCGTCAAACAAGCCCACCGGGACCGTCGAGCCTCACTCGGACGGCTGCTCTATTTTGTCGCCCTCGGGCTCGGCTACATTCTAGTGGAAATCACCTTCGTCCAGCGTCTGGTCCTCTTTCTGGGCCATCCCACTTACGCCATCACGGTGGTGATCTTCCTTCTCCTGCTTTCGAGCGGCGCCGGCAGCCTGGTATCGCGCCGCTGGCAGATCCAGCGAACCAGCGTGTACTTGCCGCTGGCGGCTATCGTTGTAGCCTTGCTGGCTTACACTTTCTGGTTGCCGCATCTGTTGGCCGCCGCGGTGGGCCAGGCGTTCGCCCTCAAGCTGGTGGTGAGCGGCGTCATCCTCATTCCCTTGGGATTCGCGATGGGGATGCCCTTCCCCACAGGTCTTCGGGCCCTAGCTCCGTCCGGCAGCAGTATGGCTGACCCTTGGCCGTACGATCGGCAGGCGGCACAATCCGGTTCGAGCGAGGGCGCGGTGGAGTGGGCTTGGGCCATGAACGCCGCCTCCAGCGTGCTCGGGTCGGTGCTGGCCATCTTCGTCGCCGTCAACCTCGGACTTACGATCACGCTGGCTTTCGGCGCCGGCGCTTATCTGGCGGCCGGGGCGCTCGCCGCTGGCTGGCTCCGTCGATTCGCTCCCGGCCAGGAAGGGACCACTTGAGTAGCCCCAGCTGCCAACTTGACGAATCAAGCCCCAGCAAGCAATTCATCGCCGGCGGAGTTGACCCACGGGACCCGGCTCGTGCTCCTCGTTAACTCGACCGTGGCCTATGGCGAAAGCGGCCTTGCGCCGCCCGGCCCACGTTTGCGAGAATTCCAGCCTCAAGTTTTGGGGGAAAAGAATGAAGAGGCTTGTCGAGGAAGTCTTCGTAACCGAGGGTGTTCCGCAGTTCACGTTCGTGCAGCCCCCAAACTTCAACGAAATACTTCTAGACGTCCGTCGCCCAGGCAAACCAGTAGTTATCGAAGGTCAGTCAGGGACAGGGAAGACCACTTGCGTGAAGAAGGTGATCGAACGCGTCGGGAGCGAGGGAGAACTCTCGTATCTCACGGCTCGCGACGCCGCTGACGTCATAAAGATCAAGGCGGTTGTGGATCAAAAACTACCCGGGACGTTTGTTATCGATGACTTCCATCGGCTCGACGAATCGCTCCAAGGCCAGCTAGCCGACCTCGCCAAGATGGCTGCAGAGCAAACATCCGGCGCTCCGCCCCTTCCAAAGATTGTGCTAATTGGGATCAACCAGATAGGCAGCGATCTCATCCAAATCGTTCCGGATATTGCGAAGAGAACGGGGATACATCGTGTTCAGCCTGGAACGCGAGCCGAGGTCGAGACACTTCTAAATGCAGGCTGCGAGGAGCTCAACATAACAATTGAGCATAGTGAGGCCGTGTTCGAGGAGAGCAGAGGAGACTACTGGCTCACGCAACAGCTCTGCCAGACGATTTGCACGATGAGTGACGTAATGGAAACAAGTGAGGAGCTGCGCAGCGTGAGCTTTGACCTCGCAGGTCTGCGTCGTCGTGTGGTCGAAAAACTACAATCCGCATACTACCCAGCAGTAAAGGAATTCTGCCGCGGGCGACGTTTTCGGCCGAGCAACGACCCGTATTACAAGCTGCTCCGTGCTGTCGGGCAGCAGGATAGCTCTATCGTAGACTTGAATCAGCTCTCAAACGCGATCACAGAGGTGCGGGGAAGCATCAACAACATAAAAGAACGCCGACTGACGGTATTGATTCAATCAAAGCCGCTTTGCTCCCGCCATTTCTATTACAACCAGGAAACGAAGAACTTCGCCATCGAGGATCCCGCTCTGTCTTACTTTCTGAGGCATCTTGACTGGAACTCCCTCCGAAGCGATTGTGGCTTTCAAGAAGCGTCCAAGGACTACGAGTACGACATCGCCCTCTCCTTCGCCGGCGAGAATCGTGAACTAGTATATCGTTTCATTGAAGTATATCCATTATTGGGTGAGGACTGTGAGCGCCTCGAATTTCTTCCAACGATGGACCACCGGACAAGCGTTAATTTCTGCGATCCCCTTGAGAATGCGATCACGGAGTTCCTCCCAC
>DATDGR010000129.1:0-11878 GCA_036521995.1 Terriglobia bacterium
AACACCGCGCGAGCCCTTCACCAGAACGACGTCTCGCGGCCGAAGGATCGAGCGGCAGAAACGTCCGGCCTCTTCGGCCCCGGCGAAGAAGCGGGCCCGCTCGGACGGGAAACCGGACTCGAGGGCGCCTTCGACGAGCAGGCGGGCGTTCCCCTGCACGGCCAGAAGCCAGTCCACGCTACTCGTGGCGCACGTGTGGCCGGCGGCGCGGTGCCACTCGGGCGATGACGGGCCGAGTTCCAACATCTCGCCCGCCACCACGATTCTCCGTTCTGCCGCGGGCCAGTCGCGGAGCAACTTCAACATCTGCTCCAAGGCTCGAGGGTTGGAGTTGTAACTGTCGTTGATCAAGGTGGCGCCTGCGGAAAGCTGCACTACTTCCGTGCGGCTGCGGAAGGGCGTGAAGCTGGCGAGGGCGGCCGCCACGGCACCAGGAGAGGCGCCCAGCAGACGTCCCACGGCGATAGCCGCAAGCGCGTTCTCCACGTTGTGCCGGCCAGGGAGTGCCAGGCGGAGCTCCGCCTCGCACTCAGGTCCCTGCACCCGGAAAAGGCTTTCGAGCGAGCCGTGGGCGCCCTTGCTTAGGCGGAAACCGCTGGCGCGATAGTCGGCGCCATGCTCGAATCCGTAAGTAACCACCCGTCCGATGAAGCCGTCGCGAAAATCGCGAACCCTTGTGTCATCGTAATTCAGGATCGCCGTCGAGGGCGAGGTGAGATTCTCGATCAGCTCGTGCTTGGCCGCCGCAATGCCGTCCAGGGAATCGAAAGACTCGAGATGCACGGGCGCCACGTTGGTTACCACACCCAGGGCGGGGGCAGCGACTCTCGCAAGGTGAGCGATCTCGCCGGCGTGGGACATCCCGAACTCAAGAACGGCCAGGTCGTGGGCCTTCGTGAGGGCCAGCAGTGTTAACGGCACGCCCAGGTGATTGTTCAGATTGCCCCCTGACTTGTGCACGGCGTAGCGCCCGCCGAGCACGGCGGCGATCAGCTCCTTGGTGGTTGTCTTGCCGGTACTGCCCGTCACAGCGACCAGAGGCCGGCCCCACTTACGACGAACCGCACTGCCCAGGTCCTGCAGGGCGGAGATCGTATTCGCGACGGGAATAAGGAAAGGTAAGACCGCCGGCGGCGCCGATGCCGCCCAGTCGCACTCAACCACGGCGCTGACAGCGCCCCGTTCCAGAGCCTGAGCAACGAATTTGTGGCCGTCAAAATTCGGACCCCGTATGGCGAAGAAGAGGGCCCCGGCCGCGAGCGTGCGCGAGTCGATCGAGTAGCTCTGGGCGAGGCGCTCTGGTGCTCCTGAGGTTGAGCCGAGAATACCGGCGGCTTCCGCCAGCGAGAGTTCCATCGAAAGTGCCTTTCCGGGTGCCGAGGCAATGGCCGTCAGGCCTGTCTCGAGGTCGGTCCCGGAACGTAGCCCAAGCTCTGGAGAGCTTGCCGTGCCACTTTGCGATCGTCGAAAGCGACGGTCCGCTCCTTGAAAATCTGGTAGGTCTCGTGCCCTTTGCCGGCGATCACCACGACGTCGCCGGCGCGGGCTTGCTCAAGCGCCCAGCCGATAGCGGCGGCGCGATCAACCTCCAATGTGTACCCCTTCCCGGTCCTTTGCACTCCCACCAGCGCATCATTCATGATTGTAAGTGGGTCTTCGCCGCGCGGATTGTCCGAGGTCAGCACCACCAAGTCGGCGAGCGAGCCCGCAACCTCACCCATCAAAGGCCGCTTGGAACGATCGCGGTCGCCCCCGCAGCCGAACACGACGATCAACCTGTTGTCTGTAAGCTCCCGAGCGGTGGTGAGAACATTGCGCAAGGCGTCGTCGGTGTGGGCATAGTCGACCAGCACCAGAAACGGCTGGCCGCTCTCGATGCGCTCGAAGCGGCCGGGCACAAGACGAAGTTCCTGCAGCCCCTCGCGGATTTTCTCTGCGGCGATGCCGAGGCCCTGGGCCGCGGCGGTCGCGGCCAGAATGTTCATCAGATTCGGCCGGCCGATGAGTGAGGACTTGATGTCGAGCGGCCCTTCGGGAGTCGTTAGGGACGCCTTCAGCCCCGAGGCATCCTGGCTGAAGCGTCTGACGCGCACCGCGGCCTCGGAGCTGGTCCCGTAGGTGATCAGGCGCGGGTAGGGAAGCTCCAAGAGGCGTGCGCTCCGGGGGTCATCGGCGTTGATTACGGCCACGCCGGGAGGCGGCGTCCCGAGGCCTTCAAAGAGCCGGCGTTTGGCGTCGAAGTATGCCTCCAGGGTTCCGTGATAGTCGAGGTGGTCGCGAGTGAGGTTAGTAAAAACCGCAACGGCAAAGGGGAATCCCCAAACGCGTTCCTGCGCCAAGGCATGTGACGAGACCTCCATGACCGCGGCCGAGGCCCTGTCTTTCACCAGCTCGGCGAGGTTGGAAGCGAGATCCAGCGACTCCGGCGTGGTGTTGGGCGCTGGCACGCTCGTTCCGCTCACGTGGTACTCAATCGTGCCGAACAGGCCGCTCCGGAGGCCTGCGGCCTGGAAGATGCTTTCGAGCAGGTACGCCGTGGTCGTCTTGCCGTTGGTACCCGTGATTCCGACCAGGCGCAGCGCGCGCTCCGGATGCCCGTAGAAGGCGCGCGCGGCTTCGGAAAGCGCCCGCCGGATGTTCGGAACCTGCACCCACCTTGAGGGTAGACTTCTCAGCTCGAACGACTCCCCCAAGCTCGCAGCGGCCGCAGAAGATGCCCGCTCGCTCACGATTGCTACCGCCCCTCGCTCCAGCGCCTGAGGGATGAAGCGGTGGCCGTCGTCCTTTTCGCCTTGGATGGCAAAAAATAGGCAGTCCTGCTCCACCCTTCGAGAGTCGTAGGCGAGGGAGCGGATTTCCAGACCGGGATCGGCCCCAAGCTCGAGGCCCGGAAGGCCCTGCATCAGGTCGAGCAACTTCATCGTTCAACCTATTCTATCGCGAGGAAGTAAGCTAGCGTGCAAAACGAACCCGCAGCTTGGTTCGGGCGGGCACCTTCGATCCCGCCGCCGGAAACTGCTCGGCGGCGAGTCCGCTTCCGCCGACCACTAGATCGAGCCCTAGAGCCTGGCATTGGTCAGCAACCGGACGCTGCGCCAGGCCGGTGAAGTCGGGAACCGTCACCAGAGGGCCATTTTCCAGCACCACGGTGGCCGGCCCCGCATCGTCGTTCGTCAGGGCGACGGGCGTAAGATTGGGCGCCAGACCATCGCTTGGGACGGCATCGGAAATCTCGGCGGGCGGCGGATCCGCTTCCACGGGTTTGCCGGGCTTGGCTTTTTTGACGATCAGAGGCGCCGGGCGGTCCTCCGGCACGTTCAAGCGGGTCAGGATCTGCTCCATGATGTTTTTGAAGATCGGCGCCGCCACTTCAGCGCCGTAGTATTCGCCTACGGGCGAGTCGACCGAAACCAGCACCACCACCGCCGGGCGCTCCACCGGCGCCATACCCACGAACGAGGCCACGAAGTGGCTATGCGAGTAAGCGCCTGAAGGGTCGATCTTCTGCGCCGTGCCCGTCTTGCCAGCCGCCGAGTAGCCCCGAAGCTGGGCGTTCCGGCCGCTGCCCTCCTCGACCACTTCCATCAGCATGTGCTTCATGAGTTGGGCGGTCCGCTCGCTCACTACGCGCCGGCTGGGACGCAAGAGCGGTGACGTGACGGCTGAGTCCTGCTCGAAGTGATCGATGATGCGCGGCGGCATGTACACGCCGCCGTTGGCAATGGCAGAGTAGGCGGAAACCACCTGCAGGCCCGTCACGCCCACCTCCTGTCCTATCGAAACCGCGCCGATCGAGATCCCCGACCAGCGTTCGGGCGGCTTCAGCAGACCCTGCTCTTCACCGGGTAGCTCGATGCCGGTGCGCGAGCCGAATCCGTAACGGCGAATGTACTGGTAGAGACGATCTTGCCCAAGGCGCAGCCCGATCTTGATGGCGGCCACGTCGCTCGAGTGAGCCAGCGCCTCTTCGACGGTCATTACTCCGAAGCGCTCGTCGTCGTGGATGACGTGGTGGCCGATCGTGATCGAGCCCATCTGGCAATCGATCATCTCCTCGGGTGAGATCAGTCCTTCTTCGAGGGCGCCTGAGTACGTCACCAGCTTGAACATCGAACCGGGCTCATACACCCACTGGATGGTGCGATTGATGCGGTTCTCGGGTCTGGATTCGTCGAAGTGGTTGGGATCAAAGGTCGGCTCGCTCACCATGGCGAGAATTTTTCCCGTGGAGGGCTCCTCCACGATCCCCAATGCTCCGGCCGCGTGGTGGTCCTTCACGGCCTGGTCCAAGGTCGCCTGCACGATGCCTTGAAGGTCTGCGTCAAGGGTCAAAACCACGTTGGCGCCAGCCTGGCCCTTCCATTCGCTGGACTGAAAGACGTGTCCGTGGGCGTCTTCGTTCATCAGAACCCTGCCCGGGTGTCCAGCCATCAGCTTGTTGAATCCGGACTCGAGCCCGCCCAGGCCCTGATCATCGAGCCCCGCGTAACCCACCACCGAGGCTGCCAGGGATCCTCGCGGGTAAGAACGCCTCATTTCGGTCTGGAGGCTGATACCCTTCAGGCCAAGGCTTCGAACCCGGTCGGCAAGCTCATCGGGAAGCCCCCGTGCCAGCCAAAGGAAAGAGTGGGAGTCTTCAAGGCGGTCCTCCAGTTCTGACACGTCCGCACCGAGTACCGGAGCCAGAAGCTTCGCCGTCAATCCCGGATCCTGGATTTCATGGGGCGAGGCCCCCACCGATTCCGCCGGCACGGCAATGGCCAGTTCGCGTCCGCGCCGGTCATAGATCGTGCCGCGCTCGGCCGGGAGCGGCATGGTGTGCTGCTGCTGCCTCCGCTTGATGGTTACCCATTTTACGTAGTCAATCACCTGGAGGCCGTAGAGCCGGCCCAGGATCAGCAGAATCCAGAGGCCGAGCAAGCCGCCGAAGGCGAAGATGCGGCGGCGCGGAAGGGTTTGGGTGCGAGTTGGCGGGCGAGGAGGTGAGGACGAGGGGCGCATCCGAGTCACGTGCCCTTCAATCGGCAATCTGCCAATCGTGAAATCTGCATCAACGCGTCCGCCGGAGAGCCGCCAGGGCCGCGCTCGGTGCGGGGCGGCTCTCGGCGAGCTGGGGCTCGTCCGGGATGGGTGGAGTGCCCATGAACTGATCCGCGCGTACGACCTGGCCGGGTTGAGCGGGCTCGAGGCCGAGTTCGGCCTGGGCTTTGCCCTCGATGAACTCCTTCTTGTCGAGTGACTGTTGCTCAGATTTCAGCCTGCGATTCCAGTTTTCAAGGGAGCTCTGCTTCTGACGCAACTGCTCGATCTCATAGCCGTAGCGCACGCACTGGAAGTGCTGCCAGGCGTAGGCGAAGCAGAGAATGAAGGCCAATCCGATCAGTCCCGCCAGGGTGTAGCACTCCCGGTGCTTGGCGCCATCCACCTCGCGCACGATCCGCGAGTTGTCGATTCGCTTCACGAAGTAGACCTCGCGCACTGGGGCTCGGCCTGCGGCCAGGGTTTGGCGAGCGCGGCGGCGGGCTCCCGGCAGGACTTGGGCGGCAGTTGCCATTTTCTTTCCTCCTGTTAACCTCGGTCACTTTCGCTTCCAACCTTTTCCGCCGCGCGCAGTTTGGCGCTGCGGGCCCGCGGATTGCGGCGCATCTCTTCTTCCCCCGGCCGGACCACTTTGCGCGTCAGAACGCGAGCCCGGCCCTCGCGCCGCCAGGCTATGAACGCTTGCTTCACCCTGCGATCTTCTAGCGAGTGAAAGCTAATGAGCACTATCCGGCCGCCGGCCGCAAGCATGGCCAGCGCCTGAGCCAGGAACCGCTCCAGGTTGTCGAGCTCGCCATTCACCGCCAGCCGCAGGGCCATGAAAGTGCGCGTGGCGGGATGAATGTGGTGGGGGCCCGGCCGGGAGGGGATCGCTCGCGTCACCACCTGCGCCAGTTCGGTGGAGGTACGAATCGGCCGGGCCCTCATAATGGCTCGCGCGATACGGCGCGACTGGCGCTCTTCGCCAAAATTGAAAATCAGATCCGCGAGCTCACGCTCGCTTGAAGTGTTCACAAGATCCGCCGCCGTAGTTGCGCTCGATGGATCCATCCGCATGTCCAGCGGGCCTTCGGCGCTGAAGCTGAATCCGCGATCCGTGTCGGCAAGCTGGAGCGAGCTCAATCCAAGGTCAGCCAGTACGCCGTCGGCCGGCGGCAGACCGCTTTCTGCGTGGAGCGCGCCGATCTCCGCAAAGTTGCCGTGCACCAGACTCACCTTTTCGCCGAAACGCGCCAGACGCTCGCGGGCTGCGGCCAAGGCTAGCGGATCCCGATCGATGCCCAGCAGCCTGCCGTTCGTGATCCGCTCCAGAATCGCCTCGGCGTGCCCGCCGCCGCCAACCGTGGCGTCGATGTAGAATCCATCTGGCCGTACATTCAGGGACTCCAGGACTTCTTCGACCAGCACCGGCTGGTGGATCCCTTTCCCGCTCGCGCTGGGCTCGTCACTCGCCACTAGCCCCAGACCACTGCCCTCAAATCCCCAGGTCGCTCCAGGTCTTTTCGTCTTCCTCGGTGATGGGGTCCTTCTCCAGGTGCTCGGCGAAGCGCTCCGGTTTCCAGACGTCGAGTCGATCCGGATAGCCCATCACGATTACTTCCCCCACCACCTCCGCGGCGGCGCGTAGTTGCGACGGAACCAGGATGCGGCCTTGCCCGTCCATCTGCGCCTGCTGTCCCCAGAAGTTGGTCCGGTCCAGGAACTTGTTCCGGGCCCGGCTCATGGTGGGCAGCGCCGCCAGTTTTTTTTCGGTTTGCTCCCATTGGCTAAAGGGGTAAACTGACGCCTTGTCACCGCGCAGGCTGGTGACATAGAAGTTCGGCCCGTAGTCCCGGTCAATAATCTCCTTGAACTCCGCCGGGATCTTGAGCCGCCCTTTGGGATCAACCGTCGCCTTGTGGGTGCCTCGAAACACTCGTCTCCGCCCGGCGATTTCGACCACTTTTCTACACAATACGCTACTGCGAGCCACTTTTTACCACCAAGGGTCTGAGTGTGTCAAGCTTTTTCTTTAGGAAATTTCTTCATTCTTCAGATACTTATGGCTTCGTGCCCCACGTGTCCCACAGGTTGCGGCCAAAGACAGGTTACCGCTACTAGTAGGTTAGCATTGGGGATGGTTCGGCTAGCCGAGTAGGTTACTGAAGGGCGACGGTGCCGTTTGGCCCCGGTCAAACCAGCTCGGCCGAGGGGAGCTTGAGAGATGAGAACGCCCCCGGCAGCGGAGGAGCCGGGAAAAGGTTGGGGTGGATCAGATGGCCTAGGATTTCGAGGCTTTCGACGATTCGCGGTCCCGGACGGCTGAAATAAGCCGAGCCGTCGGTGGCATGGATGCGCCCCGCCTTCGCTGCCGGCAGATCCTGCACGCCTTCAAACTTCGCCAGAATCTCCCCTTCCTGTTCGCAGCGGCTGAGACTGAAACCGCAGCAGGTGAGCACAATGACTTCGGGGGCAAAGTCCAGGACCTTGCTCCACTCGACCCGGCGCGACGGCCGGTGGAGCACCGCGAGATCGTCATGTCCGCCGGCGATCTCCACCAGCTCCTTCATCCAGTGGCCGCCGCAGTATGGGGGACTCACCCATTCCATGCAGAGGACTCGCGGCCGCCCGGCAACGGTCTCCGTCTGGCGCCGGGCCGCTTCGATGCGGCGCTCGAGGCTGTCTCGCAAGGCGCGGGCGCGAACCTCCGAGCCAATCGCCTTGCCGACCACCAGAATGTTGTCGAGAATGTCCTCAAGCGAATGAGGTTCCAGATTCAGAACCACCGGATGGGACTTGAGATTTCTTGCTGCCTCCTGGACGTGGTCGTAGGAAACGGCGCAGACATCACAGAGCCGCTGCGTCAGGATCAGATCGGGGCGCAACTCCTCGAGCAGCGGAAGATTGAGTTCGTAGAGAGTCCCGGCCGCGTCCAGAGCCTTGCTGACTGCAGAGTCGATTTCCGCACTCGAAATCCCGTCCGGAAGGTTGGACCGCGTGACCTTGGGGATGTCGGCGGCCTGGGCCGGGTAGTCGCATTCGTGGGTCACGGCGACGAGTGAACTGCCTGCGCCCAGCGCAAACACGATCTCGGTGGCGCTCGGAAGTAAGGAACAGATTCTCACGATGCCGAATCCTCTCTCGACGGGCTGGTTGCAATTGGCCCGGTGCCCCTTCGCGCAGCAGGAGCCCTGACATGCTGTGGCGAAGCAAGCGGGAAGGCGGATCCCACTCCTCCGCCAGCTCATCATAGCAAACCGACTCGTCGGAAACTGCAAACTGAAGGAGATCCGGGAGCAGAGGGTCTCGGTCGCCAGCGACGCGCTCCCGGAAGTAGCGCAGGATCTTTGCTGCAGAACCTGCATTCAAGGTGAAGGCTGATTGTGCTGGACAAGGTCGACGTGCCTGATATATACTAGTAGGGTAACGTAGACTTGATTATAGTTATCGTCACGGGGTCTCGGGGAGTCCCTGGTCGCCACGGTGCCAGAACCACTTGAATTCGTGCTGCTTTCTCGGCCGCGGCTGGAGTCCATCCCGGGTCGAAGGGAAGTCCCAAAACCCGCAGCCGTTCCTGGCCGTCGGCCCATGAGGACCGGGCGCTCCCAAGGGTGGTCCGAGGACCCCCCTGTCGAAAAATTGCAAAAACGAACCCGAGAAGCTGTTTAGAATCAACAAAACGATGCAAAAATGAACCTAGAACGAACCTAAACGAACCCGAGATTCTGCAGTGGTCTGCGAGGTAAGTCATTTAGAATCGGTGGAAGCCTTGGGATCCGCGAAAAACGAACCCGAAACGAACCCAAAACGAACCCGAGCCGCCCGAATCGAGGAGCCGCGGCTGCACCTTGCGACTCTTGCCTCCGTTTTCGGAGGTGCGCGACTACTGACAAACAGACCTGGGAGGTGCCCTGAAATCAATGTGATACAAAAACGGCCTTTGCGCTCAGTCAATGAGAACCGGCTCGGGGCTAGGAGAGGAACCACCTTAGGGCCGAGGATGAGATTCGGATCTACCCGTCCCAGAGACTCTCCAGCGGTTCGCGGGGGCCCGAAGGGCGCGGGCACCCCTGGGCCCGGCGTTCAGGGTGGTGTCTCCGGGCGGCGGTGTTACAATCGTTCCAAGATGCCAGCGAGCCAGCACCATGCCGTGAAGGAGCAGTTCACCCGCACCGCCGAAGCCTTCTCAAGATACGCCCAGCGCGACGCTCCGGAAATACTGGCTGAGCGGGTGGAGTTCGCGGAGCCCGCGCCGGGCGAGTTCACTCTGGACGTCGCCTGCGGTCCCGGAAAATTTGTAGTGGCTCTCGCTTCCCGAGTAGGGTTTGCGCGCGGCATTGACTTGACCGCCGAGATGCTCCGCCAGGCGCGCGCTTTCCAGGAGGAGGCGGGCGTGCAAAACGCGGCCTTCGATCTTGGCGAAGCCGAGCGGCTGCCTTATGCCTCGGGTACCTTTGATCTGGTATCCTGTCAGTTCGCCTTTCATCACTTGTCGCAGCCGGAAGCCGCCCTTCGAGAGGTGGGTCGCGTGGCAAGGTCTGACGGCCGCCTGTTGATTGTGGACTCCGTCGGCCCCGAAGAGGAGGCGACCTCCCGTTTGCACAATGAAATCGAGCGCCTGCGGGACCCGTCGCACACGTTGACGTTGAGCTTGAGTTCTTTCGTGGCCCTGTTCGCGAAGCAGGGGCTGACGATCGCCAAACAAACCGTCCGCGATCGGCCCCGCTCCTTCGACCGATGGTTGCTTCGGGCCGGGCTCAAGCCTTCGGATACGCGCTACCACGCTGTCCGGCGAGCCCTGGAAGAATCGATGCCGGGAGACCGGGCCGGCTTCTCCGCCCGCGTCTCGGGCGATGATCTTGAAATCGTGCATCAGGAAGGGATGTTTCTGCTGACCAAGCATGGACGCTAGTCTCGACCAAAACCGGAGCGCGGAATGTGGCCGACTGGAGGCGAAGATGTCAAACGTCTGGACGCGGCGAGCTTTCCTCGGGTCCTCTCTGGCGGCCTGTCTGCCGCTCGCGGCCCAGAGCCAGAGCAACTCGAGGGCGGCCCAGCCCAGTCCGGGTCCGGGCGGCTGGAAGCTCGGCATCATCACCGACGAAATCAGCCAGACGCTCGAGACGGCGCTCGACTTCATCACCAGCTATCAGCTTCACTACTGCGAGCTGCGGGAGATTTGGGACCACAACATGATGAACGCCAGCGCCGCCGACCTCGATCGCGCGGGCAAGCTGATCCGCGATCACGGCCTCATGGTCAGCGACATCGCTTCACCCATCTTCAAGTGGAACCTGCCCCAGATGCCGGCCCAGGCGGAGAAGCGCGACACCTTTAACGCCAGCTTCACCGAGGATGACAGCGACGAGCTGCTCAAGAAGTCGTTCGAGCTGGCACATAGTCTGGGCTCGCACAAGGTGCGAATCTTCAGTTACTGGCGCGTGGACCAGCCTGAGAAAGCATATCCTTACGTTCGCGATCGACTGGTCCGCGCCGCCGAGCTCGCCTCCCGCAATGGCATCCTGCTGGTGCTGGAGAATGAGCACACCTGCAACATCGGGACCGGGAAGGAGCTCGGACGCCTGCTTTCCGACGTCAGCTCGCCCAGTCTCAAGGCCAACTGGGATCCGGCTAACGCGGTCATGCTGGGCGAGGTGCCGTATCCGGACGGATACTCGGCGGTTCGCGGAACGAGCGTGAGTCGAATCGGGCACATGCACGTCAAGGACGTGCGCAAGGACTCGACTGGAAAGCTCGAATGGGCTCCGGTGGGCGGAGGATTTATCGACTGGCGCGGGCAGTTCGAAGCCCTCAAGCACGATGGGTACAACGAAACGATGTCGCTCGAGACGCATTACCGGCGGCCCGACGGCAATACGGTCGAAAGCACACGCGAGTCGCTGAGCGGCCTGCTGAAGATCCTGCAAGCGGTGCCCAGAACATGAATGCGTACCGATCGTGGTCGAGCTTCATTTCTCCGGTGCGGGCGGCGACTTCTCGACTGGAAGACCTTTTTGCAGCCAGTCGGTGTGGAAATCGCGCTCGAGATCGAGCACGCGCAAGTGGGTGAATCCCATCCGCTTCAAGGCCTCGAAGGCCGGACGGATATTGGGGCACTGCTTAAACGGGCAGCAACCGCAGTAAACCACCACCGAGCGGTCGCGTGGCCAAGCCTGGGCGGCGGCTTCGAGGCTCTTCAAGCCCGAGGCCTCGCGCGCCGGACCCTGCACCAGGGAGCCGGGAACGTGAGCGGACTCGTAAAAAAAGCTGAACCCGACGCAGACCACCAGCGGCTTCGAAGCGGACGTGCCTGCGAGTTCGCGTGCCAAGGCCTCCGGCTTGACGACTTCCGACGCGCTCCAGGGCTCGGGCGAATCCGCCGACGCCGAAGGCGGTTCAGCAAGGGGAGAGGGTCGAGCAAAAGTCGTTTTCGACAAGACCAGCGCCGCCACGACAGCCGGGAGCGCGAGGGAAATGGCAAGGCTCGCCCGAAGCCTTGCAGGGGTCTTGTGCTTTTCAACACGAGGCACGGCAACCTCCGATGGCATGGTCCTGGACCGCGCGATCACCTTGTCTTGCCCGAACCCGATTGTTATTCTTAAGTCTAACCCATGGCTGCGCCCTGTCGAAAGTGTGGAGCTACCAAGACGGAGCCGGTTCGACCCGGGCTGCGCTCCAAGCTGGCTCGAAAGCTCGGCTATGAGATGCGCAAATGCGCCCGCTGCCGCAAGCTCCGGCTGCTGAATCGGCGCCAATGGGCAGCCCGATCTGACGGACCGGCCTACGCCTCGGAAGGACCGGCGCCGCCCAATCCAGCGCGGTTTCGCGATCCTGACGATTTCAATGGTTGTCCGCGCTG
>DATDGR010000130.1:0-6854 GCA_036521995.1 Terriglobia bacterium
GTCGGTGTTGATCAGCGTGGCTTCGGCGTCGCGTTCGCGCTTCGATTGCACGATCTGCTGCTCGAGGGCCGCCAGGCGCAGGTTGTTCGCGTCCTGCAGGGTGCGAAGCATGAGCACATTGGCGGCGTTGATCTTATTGAGAACCCCGACCTCGCTGTTAAGCGAAGGGTCGCTCGAGAGTGAATCGGCTTCCAGGTTGCCGATCTGGTTTTGAATCGATTGCGCATTGGCCCGGATGTTGCCGACGATGCTCATGGCGTTGGTGTTGGCGCCATCAGCCAGCTCGACGGAGGCGTAGTTGGCCGTGGCTCTCTCCTGCTCGTCCGGGATCATGGCGGCCATCTGTTGCGGGCTGTAACGCGCCAGCGCCTGGGTGGCCTGCTGGTAGCCGCTGGCGACGACAGAGGGCAGGCCGGTGTTGACCCCGTTCACCCAGGTGCCGGTGTTCTGGTAGGCATTGGGAACCGTGGTGAGGCTGCGCCACTGCGAGAACGTGGCCCGGTAGCGGGCCGGCATGTTCTGGAGGTTCTTCGACATCTGCAGCGCCAGGTTGTACTGGCTGACGATCTGCTGGTAGGTCTGCTGCAGCTGGGCAAGCTGGCGGCACAGCTGGTAATAGCGCAGCACGGCGTTGCGAAAGTTCGTGGGGTCGTACACCACGCCGCCGAACTGGGCCCGGCCAGGCTTGGGAATCATGAAGAGGGCAAGCACCGCAAGAGCGACTGACTTTTTCATCGGGGTTGTCCTCCGGATGGTTGCGGTTGAGAGAGAGGCGCGAGGGCCGAGCTGGGGCAGCCCGTCATAGCGCGCTCGGTGGTCCACCAGGGGTGGCCGTCGGAGTCGTTCTTTGAAACTGCCTTGTATTGCCCGCAAGGCAGGTCCTGATCGCGAACCCCGGCGGATTTCTCGGTGGCCCGGCTGTGGGCCAGACTAGCATTGGCCTGATCGGCAGCCGCCTGAGCTTCGGCGCGGGTGGAGAAGTAACCGACGGGCGGAACTTCTTCTACCGGCTTCGGTTTCGAGTGACAGGCTGCAAGAAGCATCGATACGGCTGCCATCGCGGTTGCCTGCACCAGGCTCGTCACCGATATCGAAATGGATCTCGACAAGCGTGTCGTCACGGCTCTCTCCTCAAAGATCGGAGTCCATCGTGTGCTGGGTGTAATCCGGCAGCAGCAGGTCGCCTGAGAGATACACCTTCACGCGCTGGCCCTCACGGATGGTGATCGTGGGCAGAATGTTCAGGAAGCGGTCGAGAACCTGCATGCCCGCCAGCGCGGTGCTCTGCCCGAAGCCGACCCGGATGCGATCAAAAGCGGATTGGTCGTAGACGTTGCCGGTTCCCGCCTCAGCGATCCCGCCCAGAATGCCGATCGCCATCGAGGCGCCGAAGATCTTCAGGTAGTGGTTGTTGACCTTGTCCCGTAAGGCGGTGGCGCCGATCTGGTCGAGACCCTTGACCTGGTCGAGGCTGACCGAGTAGCCGTCCGGCATGATCAGCCGGTGAAAGGCCACCGCCAGGCGTTGCTGGCCGAAGGTGTTGACCTTGCCGGCTTCGCCGAGAACCTTGCTGCCGGCAGGGATCAGGACGTGCTGGCGATCGTGCGAGTAGACATGACTTGTGACCAGGCAGTTGACGGGTCCGGCGAAACCTCCCTCGAGGCGGTTGATGAGCACGGTTTCAATCACCGTGCCTTCGAAGATGACGTACTTCTTTCCGACGGCTTGGTTGAAGGCCTCCTCCTCGCCGTGGCTCGGGTTCACTGGCTTGGCTACGCTACCGGATGATTCAGCTGCCTTGTCCGGTGCTGGTGCGGCCTGGGGAGCCGGTGGCACCGCTGGGACCGCACTCAGTGCCTGAAGCTGGCGCAGATAGTCTGCCTCCGGGTCCGGCGACGGAGTAGAACTAGCTGGGCCGCTGGCGTTTGAGGCCACTCCCATCAGCTTCTGGGCTTCTTCCCCTGGGCGGTAGCTCAGGGCCACGTTGGAAGCAAAAAGGGACAGGTACTGGCGCTTCTTCTTTTCGGCTTTCACCGGGTCTTCAGCCGCTGCTGCGCCCGCCGGCACGGCCTCCCCGGGCTGCCCGGGCTGATAGGTGGGTGGCGACGGAGCGCCACCGGAGAACGCTTGGGCGGCGCCAGGCGGCACCTGCCCCCACGGTTGCGAGGGATTGGCGTTCGGGCCTCCGGTAAGCCCCGGGACCCCAGGAATGCCAAATGCGTCGGCCGGCGTCTCACCAGGGCTGGGCACGGCGCGCCGCACTGCCTGCTGCTCGCTCTGGATGGCCTGTTTGAAGTCCTGCACCTTGGAGGCATCGGTCGGGCTGACGGGTGGGGTCGGAATCGTCACGGGTCTCAGTGGCGCTGCCTTCCTGCTGTTCCCGGTGAGCCACATGATCAGAATCATCGCGACCGCCACACCCATGATCACGAGTGACTGCACATGCTTCGGGATCACCCCGAGCGGCTTCGGGGCGCGGTCTTCGATCCGGTTGGGAGGGGCCGGAGCTGGAGGGTTATCGGTCATTGGAATCGCCTCCCAATCGGGGGCCGGCGCGGCTTGCGACTGCCCGGAGTCCAGGCTGAGCGCCCGGCCAGCAACCCGACCAGGCTCTGGCCCGAGGGCAGGTTGGCATCGGCGCGCTGGATCCTCTTCACCAGCTCCCGCTCCAGCCATTCCCAGCTGCCGGGTTTCAATCGCCGTGCAGCCATCGTTAGTTCTCCTTGCCCTTGCGCTCAAAGTCAGCTTTCTGCTTGCCCACCGCGAGGTAGCCGCTGTCGAGGATCTTGGGGATGATGTAGACCCCGTTCTGGAAGTCGAAATTCACCAGGTTGGGCTTGCCGTCCTTGACCTCGTAAATGGTCGGCTTCTCCTGGGCGCCGCACTTAACATACGTGAACTTGTCGTCGTGGTAGATGGCGCTGACCAGAAAGGGAGCCTTGCTGAGCTTGGCCTTGTAGGTGTAGTCGAACTGGAGCTTCGAGGGGTACTGGTCGCGGTAACGGGTGAGCTCCTGTTGAGCCTGATCCTTGGCTTGCCGAACGGCCTGCGCGGCCTGGGCCTGGGCGGCTTCCGCCTCCTGCTTGTAAGCCTCGGCTTCCGATGCCCTCACCAGGTTCGCTGCGCCGCTGAAGCCAGCTATGCTGGAATCGTCCTTCGGGACCACGAAGACCTTGAGGTCGGGATCGAGGCCCGGCTGATTACTGGTCTCGGTCAGCAGGAAGGAATAGACGTGTCCGCTCGCCGTAATCAGGTTGAGGTTGCTGCGGATGCCGGCCTGGGCGGGGTGGACGTAGCAGAGATTATGGGCGCCGTTGATGATCCAGAAGTCCCGGTCGCCGGTGGTGAAGTCCAGGATCTCTTCGCTCGCCGGCAGCACAATCAGGGTTGAGAAACGCACCCGGGCGTGAATGGGAACGATATCGGTCTGGGCGTACTGCACCGTTCGGGCGCCGTTGGCCGCGAAAAGGCCCGCACCGAGAGCCAGCACTGCGACAACGCTCGACCTCGCCGGACCTAAGAACCACCGTTTCATTGCCCTTCACCTCTTTCGTTTTGAATTGGCCGTCCGCTGGGACACCAGCCATGCCACCACCGGACCGGCTACAAGACCGAGCAGCCATACCGCGGTCGTGTTCCCAGGCAGATGGGGTGCCCATACCCCCGCCTCGCGCAAAGCCATTGCAGGACCGAAACCTGCGGCCGCGGCCTGGGTAAACGTGAGAGCCCAAACCTTCACGCCGCACCTCCGGCCAGCACCTCAAGGCCACGCTCGAAACCGTAGGTCTCGAAAGCCTGCTGACGCCGGCGGTTGTCGAAAGGATCGTTGGTGTAGAGCCAGTAGCTCTTCGGGTCCACCTCCAGATTCACCACCTTGGCGATCTCCGGGGTCTTGATGAGCATCTGGCGCTTCGGAATGAGAGTCGAAATCAGCTCGATCTCGTTGTCGTTCAGGTGAAACTGCTGCCGGTACAGCTCCCGGTTCATGTCCGGGTTGGCAAGGAAGATCTTGGTAGGACAGCTCTCCACCATCACTTCCAGGATGCCGGACTTCCGCAGTTCGTCGAGCGACTGCGTGGAAAGGATCATGGCCGCGTTGTGCTTGCGCCAGGTCTTGAGCGCCTCCACGATATAGGCCTTGATGCTGGGGTTCCGGAAGAACACCCAGGCCTCGTCGATGAAGAAGGCCTTGAAGGTCTCCGTGATGCTGCGATCGCACATCACGGCGTTCGCCCGATGCAGGATGTAAAACAACAGCGGCTCGAGCACTTGGGGATACTGGTTCATCCCCTGGAAATCGAAGCACTGAAAGCGGGAGAAGGTGATCGTGTCCTGGCTGTTGTCGAAGAGAAACCCGAACTGGCCGCCGGCGGTCCAACGCTTGAGGCGTAGGGCGAGGGATCGGTTCAGCGTGTTGGCCAGGACGCTCAAGGTGCGCAGCGGGGGATCGATCTCGTAAAGGTTCTCGATCTGCTGGTAAAGGTCTTGCTCTTCGGCTGCTGAAAGTCTTGCCTCATCCCCGGCTTCCACCAGGACCTTGACGAACAATGCAAGAAAATCGAGGTTCTGCTTGCTTGGCGGCAGGCTGAAGGGGTTAATCCGGACGTCTGGGGAATCGATCCCCACCCGGACATACCTGCCCTGGAAGAGCTGGGTCAGCGCCTCGAAGCTGCCCCCGAGGTCGAAGATGAAAGTGTAAGGGTCGTATTTCTGCAGGTTGGTAGCGGCGAAATTGAGAAAGAAGGACTTGCCCGTGCCCGTACACCCGAGCGCCAGGGTGTGGGCCACGTCGCGGTGGTGGAGGTTGAAGTAGTAAGGGGTCTGGTGATTGGTCTCGAGCACCGCCAGGTACTCCCGCTTCAGGTGCGGGTTCCAGCGCTCCCCAGTGTGAAGGGTGAAGAGAAACGAAGAGTCGGCGTAGTTGCAGTTCGAAATCAGCATTGAACGCAGGTTGAAGGCGTTGTTCCCGGGGACGGTGGCCAGATAAGCGTTCAGGGCGTTATACCGCTCTTCGTAGAGCTGAGCGTCGTGAATGCTGAACACCTTGTAGAACTCAGCGCAGGCAGTTTCAACCCTGGCGAGGTCCGTATCGTGAACTACCACCGTCAGGGAGAATTCGCCGAAGTAATTCCCGTTGACCTCCAGTTCCTGCAGGGCCCGTCCGAGGTCCCGGACCTGCGCTTCCTTGGAGTCGTCGATCAGGATGTCGTCGCTGCGTTCGGGGTGATCGGAGAGGGTCAAGTTGCTCATCAGAGAGCGCTTGGTGTTGTGGAAGTGCCGCCGGCGGGAGTTGATGAGGCTGCGGGTGCGGTCGGGGGCCTGCTTCCTCCACCCGGTCGTGACGTAGTAGTTCGCCTGAACCTCCAGCAGGCGCTTAAAGATCAGCGGGAAGGTCTGGGCCGGCGGCTCCTTCAGGGTCAGAACCTTGATGTACGAGTCGTCCAGCCGCAGGTGAGTGCGGTGGCACTCGAGGTGGGATTCGCAAAGATACCAGTCGAGGAAGGCGTCATGCTTGAGCCTGGCGTTTTCGATCTTGTGCGGTGCGAAGTTGAGCAGGCGCTTCAGAACCCCGAAAGCCTCGGCCTTGCCGAGGATCTCGGTGGGCAGGAAGTCCGCCGCTTGAAGCACGAAGCTCCGCGCTTTGGCCAGAAGCAGGGCGCTCAGTCTCTCGATCTGGTCATCGATCACTTCCACCCGCTTGCCAGTCGAGAAGGCAGCGCCAAGCTCCCGGAAGGCATTCCGCGGCTCTGCGGCGATTCGCGCAAGCACCGAGGCCAGCTTGCGCCGGTGGCGGGAGCCCTCCAGTAGCACCACGTAGTAGATTCGAAGGGAATAGAGGGTGTCAGCCTTACCGCGCAGATAGGCGATGCGGGTTTCGGCCGCAGCCCTTACGACCGGGTTCTCGTAGCTCTGGTGGGGAATGCTCTCCCGATTTCGCTTGAACAGGTATTGATAAACGCGGCAGTTCTCGTCGAAGATCCTGAAGGCGGACTCCATCCTCTTTGTGAGGTTGTCAACGAGAGCAGGGTCCAGGCACTCGTATCTTCCTTGGCCGGGAGGTGCGCGATGACACCGGGAGGGAAAAAACGTTCAGGACTTGTTGACTCATCTGGCCGTCTACCTGGGCCATGTCGGACCCGAAAACACCTATTGGTACGTCACGGCTACTCCGGAGTTGCTTAACGCTGCGGCGGTGCTCTTCACCCCTCCCCGCCTGGAAGGGGCTGTCCGACCATGACCCCACGACCTGTGCCTACCCTTGTTGGACCTCTACTCCAACGCTTCTTTACCGATCACCTGACCGGCCAGAGGCGTCTCAGCCCACAGACAGTCGCGAGCTACCGGGACACCTTCCGCTTGCTGCTTCAATTCGTCCACCGCGTCACGGGCATTGAACCGGCGTCCTTGCCTCTAAGCGCCCTGGATGCGGATAGGGTTCTTGGTTTTCTGGATGGGCTCGAACAAAACCGCCACAATACGATTGCTTCGCGGAACCTGCGTTTGACCGCCATCCGCTCGTTTTACCGTATGGTCGCGCTGCGTGACCCTGCCAGCGTCGGAATCGTGACGCGGGTCATGGCGATTCCCATGAAAAAGGCCGACATCAAAGTGCGGACTTATGTGACTCGCGACGAGATGGACACCATTCTGACGGCCCTCGACCGCAAGCAATGGTGTGGGCGACGCGATTATGCCCTGTTGCTGACCATGTACAATTCCGGCGCCCGCGTCTCCGAAATATGCGGACTTCGTCAAGATAAAGTGACCCTGGCCACCAAGAGTTACCTACACCTGCAGGGCAAAGGCCGCAAAGAGCGCTCCGTGCCCCTTTGGCCCATTACCGGCAAAGTCTT
>DATDGR010000131.1:0-16420 GCA_036521995.1 Terriglobia bacterium
TGCGGTTCACCGCGCTCCTGCACCATATCTACAGCCTGGACACGCTCCTGACGGCCTACTTCAGTTTGAAGAGGGAAGCCGCGCCGGGTGTGGACGGGGAGACGTGGCGGCACTACGGCGAGACCCTGGAAGACAATCTCCGGGACCTCTCCGAGCGCCTGAAGCGAGGAGCGTACCGGGCCAAGCCGGTGCGAAGGGTGTACATTCCCAAGGCCGACGGGCGGCAAAGGCCGCTCGGTGTCACGGCGCTGGAAGATAAGATCGCCCAGCGTGCGACGGTCGAGGTGTTGAACGCCATCTCCGAAACGGACTTTCTCGGTTTCTCGTATGGATTCCGGCCGGGGCGCAGCCCGCATCATGCGCTGGATGCGCTCTACACGGGGTTGCTGACGAGAAAGGTGAACTGGGTGCTCGACCTTGACATCAAAGGCTTTTTCGATGGGATCTCCCACGAATGGCTGGTGAAGTTCGTCGAGCATCGGATTGCGGACCGGCGCGTCGTGCGGCTCATCCAGAAATGGCTGAGAGCCGGCGTGCTGGAGGATGGGAAACACTTGCGAGTGGAGGAAGGAACGCCGCAAGGTGGCAGTGCTTCGCCGCTGCTGGCGAACATCTACCTCCACTATGTCTTCGACCTGTGGGTCCAGGCATGGCGACGGAAGCGGGCGCACGGCGATGTGATCGTGGTGCGATTCGCCGACGACATCGTGCTGGGATTTCAGGTGAAGTCGGATGCCGAGCAGTTCTGGGCGGAACTGACGGAGCGGTTTCGGAAGTTCGCGCTCGAACTGCATCCTGACAAGACGCGCCTTCTGGAGTTCGGGCCGCTGGCGGCCGGGAACCGGAAGCGACGCGGAGAAGGGAAGCCGGAGACGTTCAACTTCCTCGGCTTCACGCATATCTGCGGGAAGAAGAGGAGCAACGGAATGTTTACGGTACTGCGGCAGACGATGCGCAAGCGGTTGCAGGCCAAGCTGAATGCGGTGAAAGCCGAACTTCGGCGACGCTTGCACTATCCCATCCCGGATTTGGGGCAATGGCTGCGCTCGGTGGTGAGTGGGCACTTCCGCTATTACGGCGTGCCCATGAACGCTCCGGCGCTGCACATCTTCCGGTTCCAGACCGGCAGGCTCTGGCATCGCGCGCTGTCGCGGCGCAGTCAGAACGGTCGCGTTCCCTGGGACCGGATGCGGCGGTTGATTAACCGCTGGCTTCCCTTTGTTCGCATCCACCATGCTTATCCTCTGCGCCGCCTGGGCGTCGTCACCTAAGGCAAGAGCCGGATGCGGGAAACCCGCTCGTCCGGATCCGTGGAGGGGGTTATGGGCAACCATGATCCCTACTCCGACTCTTTTCTGAAAATCGTTAATCGCCTCGTCTATCTGACAAAGTTCCTCGAAACGAGTGAAAGCCCTTGAAATGTTGTTTGCGTCCTTTTTGGACTTCTCCCATCTTTACGAATTACATCTCCTGAACGCGGGAACTGGGCTTTGGGGAGAGAAAAAGAGAATCCGGGGAGGCCCCGGAGCCAGATAAAGCTTGATTCAAGCCACTGGCTCCGGGGCCGTTCCCCGGCTCCTTCGCGGAGGGGGGACCGCGGCACCCTCATAAGCGCTGTAAGGCACTTTGAAGGCGCACCGCCCGGACTGCAAACGGGACGCCAAAACAGACCAGCCCGTAAGCTGTTTGGCCTCAGTTCAGTCGAGGATCACGGGATCATCGACCGTGTAAAAGTTGCGCTGATGAGTCGTTGGCTATGCAGATTTTTCATGGGTCGGCGTCCTCTTCTTTGTCTAGACTGGAGTTGGTTGTGGCCGCGGTCGGAAGGTTCGGGTTCGAACTGAATTGCCAAAGCTCCCCTCGACTTCCAGGACAGGACTCCAGGACTTGCGCCGCGCTCCGTTTACAGATTCTTGACAATTCATTGACACCGCCGTGACACGCACAGGGGGCGTAGAGCCTATCATTTGTACCTCGGGGTTGAACCTGCGGAAGAAGTTAACTTCGGCGGGCAGCCTTCGCCGGTTTCACCTTTGCTCAGCCCCGGCGGAAACCCCGTTACAAAGGAGCGTGTTTATGACCCAACGTCGAGTTCATTCCCTGTCGGTCCGTGTGCTGTGCGCGCTTTCGATAGCCCTGGCGGGCATTCTGCTAACCGCAAGTCTAGGAGACTTTGCATCCGCTGCACAGCCCGCTGCGATCTCTGTGGTCGCCTCCACGGTTCCGGCGAACGGTGACGTGAATCCTTACGGCGTCGCTGTCGTTCCCACCACCATCGGAAACCTGAAGCAAGGTGACATCCTGGTAAGCAACTTCAACAACAGCCAGAATCAACAAGGAACCGGTACCACCATCGTGGACATCACTCCCAGTGGATCCACGAGTGTTTTCGCCACCATTAATGCTCAAGGCCTGCCGGGCCCGTGTCCTGGGGGCGTCGGCCTCACCACGGCGCTCGCCGTGCTAAAGACCGGCTGGGTGATTGTGGGCAGTCTGCCTACCACAGATGGTTCTTCTGACACCGCACAAGCTGGATGCCTGCTCGTCCTCTCGAGCGCGGGCCAGGTGGTGGAGACCTTTTACGGATCGCTGATCAACGGGCCTTGGGACATGACCGCGTTCGACCAAGGCAGCCAGGCGACGCTGTTCTACACCAACGTGCTCAATGGCACGGTTGCTGCCGCCGGGAACGTGGTCAATGAAGGGACGGTGGTGCGAATGGTGCTTAACGTCTCGCGGACCTCGATGCCGGCCATTCAGTCGATGACCGTCGTGGGCTCAGGCTTCCCCGAGCGCACGGACCCGGCGGCGCTGGTCATCGGACCGACGGGTGTCGGCCTGAGCGGCAACACCCTTTACGTCGCTGACAGCCTGTCGAATCGCATTGCCTCCCTTTCAAACGCGCTCACCCGGACCACCTCAGCCGGAACCGGAACCACCGTCACCTCCGGAGGAAGTCTCAACGATCCTCTCGGTCTGGCAATCGCAAGCAACGGCAATATCCTGACCGTGAACGGCAACGACGGCTTCCTGGTTGTGACCAGGCCTGCAGGCTCTCAGGTCGGAAAAACCCTGCTTGACAACAATGGTTCTCCGCCGGGAAACGGGGCTCTGTTCGGCCTGGCAGTTACGGGTCCGTCGAGCCTCTATTATGTCGACGACGCAACGAACACGCTAAACCTTACCCACTAAATGTCTGAACGGCTGGGAGTCCGCCTCGCGGTAGGCGGAGTCCCAGCCCGTACCAAGCCGCTCTTCAGCTCTCCCTGTCGCCCGCCGCATCAGTTACAATGCTGAGGTCAGACTCATTCTCGAGGGCGCGCGCGGGCCCCGACCGGGCAAAGACAGGTGAGGCTGCATGAAAATCCTGGTCATCAATTGCGGCAGCTCGTCCCTCAAGTTTCAGTTGATCGAGACCAGCCTGGAGCAGACTGCCGCCAACGCCGATCGTCTGCTGGCCAAGGGTGAAGTGGAGCGGATCGGCAGCACCGAGGCGCTGGTCTCCTACGAGGTCCCGGGCAGCGAAAGCACGCGCGAAGGCGTGGCGGTTCGCGATCACACCGAGGCTATTCAGGCCGCCCTCGGCTGCCTGACGGGCTCTGGCAGTCTGGTCAAGAGCCTGGGCGAGATCGAAGGCGTAGGGCACCGGGTGGTGCATGGCGGCGAACGTCTAGTGTCTTCTGTTCTAATCGACCATGAGGTGGTGCGGGAGATTGAGCGCTGTATCGACCTGGCCCCGCTCCACAATCCCAATAACCTGAAAGGATACCGGGCTACCCGCCGGCTGCTGCCTGAGGCTAAACAAGTGGCTGTGTTCGACACCTCCTTCCATCACGCCATGCCGCCGCGCGCCTTTCATTATGGCGTTCCCTACCTGCACTACACGCGGGACCGGGTGCGCCGCTACGGCTTCCACGGCACGTCGCACCGCTATCTCAACTACCGATTTGCCCGCCTGCATGGACACGATCGCAGCCACTACAAGGTGATCACCTGCCACCTCGGCAACGGCTCCTCGATGTGCGCCATCGACCACGGCCGCTCGATTGACACTTCCATGGGCCTGACGCCGCTCGAAGGTCTGCTGATGGGCACTCGACCGGGCGACGTGGACCCGGGCGTTCTCACCTACCTGCTCGGGCGCGAAGGCACCAGCCTTCACGATCTCGAAACCGAGCTCAACCGCCACAGCGGGCTCTACGGAATCTCGGGAATTTCGGGCGATATGAGGGACCTGCTGAAGGCCCGTGAAGGTGGCAACGAGCGCGCAGCGCTGGCCGTCGACATATTCTGTTACCGGGTGAAGAAGTACCTGGGGGCGTATCTGGCGACGCTGAATGGCGCCGACGGGATCGTCTTCGGCGGCGGCATCGGGGAGAACTCGCCCGAGATCCGCGCCCAGATCTGTGAATCGCTGGAAGTGTTCGGTATCCGGCTTGACCTCGAAGCCAACGCCGCCGCCATCGGCCAGGACAAGATGATCAGCCCGCCCGGCATTTCTCCGGAAATTTGGGTGATCCCGACCAACGAAGAGCTGCTGATCGCGCGCGACACGTTGCGCTGCATCCTGGGGATTCCTCACCCGGTTTGATCGGTTACCCGGCACGCACCGCCCACGGGCCCTGCTCTCCCCATCAATTCCATTTCTCTTTCAGCCCCATTGGTGATAAATAATCCTCTCTTCAAACCGGGTCCGGCTAATTGCCTTGGCGGCGGGCTGATCCGGCAGATTTCATAACAGGAGCCATGTGATGAAAAAGACCTGCCTGTCATACGCTGTGCTGGCCACAATGGCAATTCTGATCTTGGCCGCTTTACTTCCGGTGCTTCGAGCACAAGTGGTCACGGAGGAATCGGACTCCTCGAATACAGACATCCTCAAGAATCTCAAGTTCAGAAACCTCGGGCCGGCCGCTGCCGGGGGCCGCGTAGCGGCAGTGGCCGGCGTCCCGGACAATCCCAGCATTTACTATGTAGGGGCAGCGGCGGGCGGCGTCTTCAAGAGCACGGATGGCGGCAGCAGCTGGAAGGCGGTCTTTGAGCACGAGAGCACAGCCTCCATCGGCGACCTCGCTCTGGCGCCTTCGAACCCGAACTTCATCTGGGTGGGCACGGGCGAGGCCAACGTCCGGAACGACGTTATCGACGGGGCCGGAGTGTATTTCTCTCCCGACGCGGGGCAATCCTGGAAGTTCATGGGGCTCGGCGAGGCGGGTCAGATCTCGCGCGTGATCGTGGACCCGGCGGATTCGAACGTGGTCTTTGTGGGCGCCCTCGGTCACGCCTGGGCTCCCAACAGCGAACGCGGCGTCTTCCGCACCACGGACGGAGGCAAGACCTGGAAGAAGGTGTTGTTCGTGGACGACACCACCGGCGTGGCGGATCTCGCCATGGAACCCGGTAACCCCAAGGTTCTCTACGCTGCCCTGTGGCACTTTCGCCGCTACCCTTGGATGCTGGAGGACGGCGGCGACTCGAGCGGGCTTTACCGCTCGACGGATGGCGGCGACACCTGGAAGAAACTCACCGAAGGGATGCCGCCGGGACCGCTCGGCCGCATCGCCGTGGCCGTCGCACCCAGCAACCCGAGCCACGTCTACGCGCTGATCGCCGCCAAGCGGGGCATGCTGTGGCAATCGACGGACCGGGGCGACCACTGGACTCAGGTGAGCGACAATCACGCGCTCGATGTGCGGCCTTTCTATTTCTCGCGCCTGGCCGTGTCGCCCGTCGATGAGAACAAGGTCTACTTTCTTTCATTCAATGTGATGGAGTCCGACGATGGCGGCAAGACGGCGCACATTGCCGCGCGCGGTGTCCACTCGGATCATCACGCCATCTGGATTGATCCCAAAAACCCCAATCGCATTCTTGAAGGTGGCGACGGCGGAGCTTTCCTTTCGCTGGATGGCGCCAAATCGTGGCGATTCCTGGACGGTCTGCCCATCGAGCAGTTCTATATGGTGGCGGCGGACTCGGCCGTGCCGTACACGCTCTGCGGCGGCCTGCAGGATAACAACGCGTGGTGTGGTCCTTCCACCAATCTGGGCCGCCGGAGCGGCGTCGCCAACGCCGACTGGTACACCGTAGCGGGCGGCGACGGCGAATACGCTGTTCCGGCCCCGAGCGACCTCAACATTGTTTATGTCGACTCTCAGAACGGGTCCGTGCGACGCCTCGACAAACGCACCCACCTGTCACACTTCGTGCGCCCGTACCTCGAGGGCGTGGAGGAGATGAAACCCTCCGATCTCAAGTATCGCTTCAACTGGACAAGCCCGATCGCGGTCTCGGAGACGAACGCCAACGAGGTCTATCTCGGCGGCAATGTGCTTTTCAAGTCCACCGACGGCGGGCGCAACTGGACGCCGATCAGCGGCGATCTCAGTCGCAACGACAAAAGCAAGCAGGAAGTGTCCGGAGAGCCGGTCGAGCACGACATCAGCGGCGCCGAAACCTATGGCACGATCCTGTGCATCACCATCGCCCCCACAGACCCGAACGTGATCTGGGTCGGCACGGACGACGGTCTGGTTCAGGTGACGCGCGACGGCGGAAAATCCTGGACGAACACCACCGCCCAGATTCCAGGCGCTCCGGAGTGGGCGCGGGTCTATCAGGTGGGCGTCTCGCCCTTCGACGCCGGTGCGGCCTTTGTCGCCTTTGACGGCCACGAGCTCGCTGACCGGCACGCCTACGTTTATAAGACCGCAAACTACGGTCAGTCCTGGCAGAAGATATCGACCGGGCTGCCGGACACGCCCGCCGAGGTGGTGCGCGAAGACCCTAACCGGCAAGGTCTGCTTGTGCTCGGCAACGACACGGGCTTGTTTTACTCACCGGATGCCGGCGAGCATTGGAAACCGCTTAAGGCCAACTTTCCCACCGCGCCTGTCTGGGATCTGAAATTCGTCAAGGACGGCCACGACCTCGTGGTGGCCACGCATGGGCGCGGGATCTTCGTGTTAGACGATATTCGACCGGTCGAGGAGCTGACAGCGGAGGCGGAGTCCGGTGACTTCCACCTCTTCACCCCGGCGCCCGGCACGCTGTTCCATCGCTGGCAGATCGGACCGGCGGTTGGCTACAGCGCTCCGGATGCGCCCGACGGCGTCGTGGTCGACTATTCCCTGAAGTCGAAGATCGAGGCCACTCCCGAGCAGAAGAAGGCGCGCGAAACCCCCGTCAAGATCGTCATTACGGACAGTCACGGCCAGCCCGTGAACACCGTTTATGGCCCGTCTCTCGCCGGAGTGAACCGTTACGTCTGGAACCTGCACTATGAGCCAGCGCGCCGGATTCAGTCCGAGACGCCGCCCGAAGAGGCGCAGGGTGAAGCTGAGGAACCGTTCGGCGGCAATCAAGGCCCGTGGGTGCTGCCCGGGCGCTATCACGTGGCCGTCACGGTCAAGGGGCAAACACAGCAGGCTGACATTACGGTCCGTCCCGACCCCAACCTGCAAATCGACCCCGCCGATTTCCGCGCCCAGGCCGAGGCCGCACTCCAGATGCGTAGCCAGGTGGACGCCCTCAACGAAATGATCAACCGCATCGATGGGCTAGATCACGAGATCACGGCCTTCCAGAACACCGTGCAAGCCGACAAAGACCTTCAGGGCAAGTACAGCTCGCTCCTCTCGCAGGCTCGCAGTCTCGATGAAAAACTGAAGGCGCTCAAGGCGAAAGTCTATAGTCCCACGCTCCAGCGCACCGCCCCGGAAGACGACATCCACGAGCTGGCAGACTTCCACTCCCAGTTGACAGGTCTCGCCGGAAGTCTCGGTTTCGCCTACGCCGAGCCTCCCACACCCGTGCAGAAGGAACGTATGACCGGGCTTTCCAAGCAGCTTGAGGGTTACCTGGCGGGGTTCAATGATCTTGTGAAAAAGGATGTGACTGCTTACAACAAGGCCGCGCAAGGCGCCGGCGCTCCCACCCTGTTTACGGGAGAACCCGTGGCCGTCAAACCAGCGCCGGCTTTGTAGGGACAGGCGACCTCGCTCATCGTGCGGCTCGGCCACCTTGACTCACAATGTCGTGCTGATCTGCTTCGTGCGATAGCGGGATAGACGGTGGAATGACCCGCCTCCCGCCGAGACTACACACCTGAAACCGTGGCGGTGTTTCTTTCCCTTCGGCGTCGCCTCCGCGCCGCCGGATGGGCTTCAGATTCCGGCTCCGCGGCTGAACGACGATTCAGGAGGGCCTTCCTCAGCCAAGTGAAAAGGGCGCCGTTCGCCAGCGTGATCAGGGTCGCCAGCGTGGGTGACTTGGTGAGCGTGTCGAGAACGTCTACCGTCCAGCTCTTCCCCTTGACTGTCACGCGCCCCTTTCCTAAGGCGTTGATCTGAAGCTGATCGCCTCCCAATTTGAGGTGCTCGACGCGCAGTGGCGGTTTGCCGGCCGGGCTCTCGGCGCTCAAGACCGGAGCCCCGCCGGCATCGAGCGCTCCAATCCGCAATCCTCGTGCCTGAAAGAACTCCCCAGTCCCCAGCGTGAAAGGCTCGAAGAGGCCATCGGGGCCTCCGGCAAGGCCCCGTTTAGCGACCGACTCAAAGTGAAAGCGAAAGTTCGAATCCTCAGACGCGATAAAGGTGATTCCGAGTGATCCGTTGAGCGCTTGCTTCCAGTCGCCCACCTTCAGCAGGACACGACAGGCCGGCGCTGGGGACGATCCCTCGAGCGGGAACGGAATCACGGTGTCCAGGCGGACCGAGACTTCCGCTCCGCCGGCTTTCATCTCCACGCTTCGATACCGGTCCGACGAAGCCGCTTCGTGCTGGAAAAAGCTGACGCTGCCGGGAGTCTTGGCGCCGTCCCCGAGAACGACCACCGAGGTTCGGCAAGTGGCGCCGCGTCCGCCCTCGTTTCCGGAAGACTCGGTGACGTAATCAATGGCCGAGCCGAACGCAGGCGGTGAGAGTCCGAGGGCCTTCAGCCTGGCCACCGACTCATTCGCCAGCCGCGCCTGGTCGAAATAGACGTCCACCGCTTCGTTGGCACGTCCGTCGTGTGAAACGAGCTCCTGCGACGCACCGTCGAGGACCGGCTGTTCAATCACCAAGGCTTGCTCCGCCGCGCGGGCCACCGCGGGAGCAAACTGGCCGGTATCCTGGAGGTCAACCGGAACGAAGGGAATGGCGGCCAGCAGGTACTCCGCGGCCAGCACGGCGCCAAATGCCCCGAGGGCCGCCGCCCACCGAACGGTTCGCTTGTGTCTGTATAGCCTGATAAGGTAAGCGATCATCGCCACATCTCTAATCGCGTTGCCGGCGGCGCCGCCGGATTACTCCACGCGCACTGCATTGTCGGACCAGGCGGCGACCCAGTCTCCTCCATCCCCATTGGGCTCGCGGCTCTCCCAGGCCCGGACCTGCAGAAGGTGCTGGCCCAAGGAGATCCTCTTCGCGCGGTCTTCCCCGTTCCAGTTCCCGCTCTTCGACGCGTCGCGGCGAATACCGTCTTCGATCACGTCTCGGTTCGCGCGCACCGTCATGATCTCCCCATTCACCAACCCCACCCTTAGAAACTCAGCAGCCGCTTTCTCGAAGTCCGCCCTGGCGTGGAAGCTGTAAGAGGCCTCCTCGTGCTGCTCGGGGCGGATGTCGCCGGGGTCAAAGCGCAACCGGTCGATGTGGATCGATCCCACCGCCCTGGGGCCGGCGCCGAACCCATAGACACGCAGGCGCGGAGCGGTGCTGTAGGGGGCGCTTTCCACCTGTACCGAATAACGGGCTGCGGCCGTCCGAGCTCCGAAGCGAGCCGGAATTCGCATTACTTCCATGTGACGGCTGGTATCAGGAGCCTCGAGGCGGAGAAGCAAGGGCTGCACACCCTCAGCCTCAACCCTCACCTGCACGGCGCCGGGCCGGTCCAGCTCGTAGTACAGCACCATCGGCCAATTACCCTTGACGAACGCCGCCACATCGAAACGCGACATGCTGAAAGCACTCGCGAATTGGGGACCTTCTTCGTCCAGAAGGCGCGCCGCGTCCCGGGTGTTCCCATCCGAACGAGAAGATTCAGGCGCCTGCCTGGTTGGGTCCGAAGGCAACGGATCGAAAGCGATTTCGGAACACGACCCAAAAGTCCTGGCGAGTTTTCGCACTTGGAAAGCCGACTTTCCGTCCTGCGTGGTCTTCTTCCCCTTCATCTCCACGCGCTCCCCGAGCGGAGGCCTAATACCGTTGCTAGCGAGAAGAGCGTAGGTCTTCTGGTCTTTCTCGCTCACCAGTTCGCTCCCGTCGCCGGAAGGTTGGACACACCCCGTGATGGAGGACAAGTGGTGCCGTAGCTCCCAATAAGTCACAGCGGCTGCCGCCGCCGCGCCCGCACCGATCGCGATGCCGGCGCCGGAACCACCCCCTGCGCTGCCAGTCGTCTTGGGATAGTTGGGACTCGGGGAGGATCCCCGCACTCCCGGAGTCGTGTCATTTTGGGCCGATGCCGAACCACAAACCAGGATCGAGAGAAGAAGTCCCTCCACCCATCGAATCCCAGAACCCCGATTCATAAGCCCTCCTTCGTGCCGGCACGGTCCGGCGCCCTACGGGACGCTGCGACGCTCTGAAGGCCGCTTTCTGCGGCGGAGACAATCTGCCCCACTTGCCTGTCGAATGGTGACCGCCGCCATCGAATCGTTTCCCGCCCGGCGAACAAAATGAGGACTGATGGACCGGACGTTCCGGTCGATGACTCGACAAGAGACTAGAAACCGAGAGTGAGAGATTAGATCGACCAAGAGGGCAAGAACCAAGCCAAAGGGAAGGGCGGCAGTCCGGCGGCACCCGAGGACTCCTAAGCGACGGACCAAAAAGGAACTAGCTCGACGCCCGCCGCTTGCAACGCACCCTCTGATAGGAAGCCGGAAGGGGTCAGCGCCTAACCGGAAAGATAGAAGTTAACCGTTCAGATACTCTAGAGCGCTGAGCGAGTACTCGGCGGTGCGGAGCCATGTCACGCGAAGAGGAGGGCCGCAGGGCGGCGATGTGTTCAGTCGGCTGTTGATGCAAGGCCCGCCGGTGCATCTGCCGAAAGCTTCAGGTCGAGACCGAAGTCGTTCTTCACACGTTTCCGAAAGCTCTCGGCGTCCAGGGCATTGAACTCGATCCACTGTTCATCCCTCATGGCGGCTCTCCAGCTTAGAAATGGTTCGGCATCTGGTCCGGCAGGATGCCGCAGTTTCCAGGTGCCGCTTTCGATGACGTTTCTGATGACCGTCGCGACGACACCCGGTGGTGTCGGATGCTCGAGCGACGCCTGAAATAGTGCGGCGATTTGCCTTCCTTGAGGATAACGCGATGAAGGCTGGTGCTCGATGGCATGCGCCATCGGTGTCTCGATAATGCCTGGCTCCACGATGGCAACACGCACGCCGAACGGTTTCATCTCCTGCGCCAGCACTTCGCTTAAGGCCTCCAACGCGAACTTCGATGCGGCGTATGCACCGAGCGGTGAGGACGCGATTTTCCCTGCCACCGAGGTCACATTGATGATGCACCCACTCCTGCGCTCGCGCATGCGCGACAAGACCTGGCGAATGCACCGCAGAGCCCCGAAGTAGTTGGTCTCCATGGTACCCCGAAAGGCTTCCATGGGAAGTTCCTCGACCGAACCATGCCGTTCGATTCCAGCGTTGTTGACTAGGGCGTCGATCTGCTCGTCTTGCCGATAAACTGCTGCCAGGCAGTCCAAGACGGACCGATCGGAATCGACATCCATGGGGAGAATGGAAATCGGCAGTCCCTCCGTGGACGCTCGTGCACCCAGTTCCGGAGCGCGCACAGGATTGCGCATCGTGGCATATACCTTGTGGCCCGCCCTGCCAAGTTCTAACGCGGTTGCCAGTCCTATTCCAGAACTGGTTCCCGTGATCAGCACCGTTGCCATCCCTGTTCCCTCCTCCGCTCCTGCTCCCGCCAAATGACTACGGGCGGGCACCTGGTCGCCAGCAATCCCAATAGGAGCTGCCCAGTGTAGCTGGTATCTCGGCCCGCCGACTCAAGGATCTGCCAAATGGACTTCCACTTTGGTGTGGATAACAGCCGGGAGAATCGCCAAATTGACCCGCGCTCGTTCAGGGATCGCTCGGCTCATTCATAACTGGTTCATGCTCTTGACAGCCGGAACGGCGGCCCCTAGAATCAGCTTGAGGGAGGCTCCGGATTAAGCGTGGGCCTCACCGGGTGACTATTGGAACTGAACCGAGAGTTCAAGCGCTTGCTAGAGGAGCTGGGCGAGGCCATCAATGAATCCCTGGCTGAGTCGGAGCGCATCGGCGAAGTCATGAGCAAGATCAAAGCCGCTGGCTACGACTTGTTCCTCGTGCTTGAGGTTACCATCGGCTTCGACAAGCGCGGCGAAGGAGACGTGGTTCACCGGCACAAGATCGGCAAGCGCGCCAAGTTTCAGATCACCGGCGACGACATTCAGTTCCTCAAAGCCATGCAAATCAGCCTGGATGACGAAGCGAGGGGCTGAAGAGGACCCTTCGAACCTCCCAGTCGCCTTTAGGATTAGTATCGGGTACGCGATTGCGGCTTAGTGTTCGTCCGCAGAACGTGCGTTGCTCGCGGTTGCTGCGTTCCACCGCCCCATGTTCACACCCATACGCTCGATCGTGTCATACAACGGCTGAGCCGCACGTAGCCCCGGACCCTCATCAGCAACACTGGCAGCCAGAACACGGAGTTTCGGGTTATTGGGGAGAGTCAGTACCTTGGCGCCCTGCGGCAGATCGATCTCATAGGCAAACAGGTAAGAGTAGGAATAGGCCTCATTGGAGCCGTCGGCGGCGTGATTGTGCGAGGCGAACCAGGCTACGGGCACCCGCTTGATGTAGCCCGGCTTCAGGCCGGTATACTCATACACGGCCCTCATAATAGGTCCATGCTGCTTCACGTAGGCGCGGAACCGCCGCGCTCTTTCGGCGCGCGGGCTATGGTCATCGGCGGCGGGTTCGGGTGGCGTCGGGACTTCCAAGGTCTTTTCGTTCCAGGTGCGGGTATCCCACTGCCCGATGAACCCGCCCCAGTCCTCGATATTCAGTTCGACGGACTTGCCTCCCACGCTGAACGCTGCGGTCTGGTCGCCATCGTACGAAGCTGCCAGGAGGTAAAGCCGATTGAACTTGCCCGCGGGCAGGTGGATGGTCTGGCCGCGGGCCGTCACCGCATCGGGGTTCCCGGCGCCCGCCGGAGCCAGGCGAAAGTGAATGCCGGCGTAAGCGACGTCAGTGGGTAGCAATTCTGCCGGCAAGGCCTTCCCTTGCGAGGAATCCGGCCGGTTGAAGTCGCAATCGAAGCAACCCTCGGCGGGTTTGCCGTCGCGCGTCGCCACCGAGGCATCGTAGGTGAGCGACACCGGTTTCCACACCGGCTCAGCCAGCTTGGAATGCGGCGGAGCCAGCTTTACCGCGAAGGTGCGGGGCTGATAGGCGCTGAAAGATGTCACCAGCTCCCCGCCCTCCACGGTGGCGGGTCCCGGGGCTTGCTCCTGGCCATTGGCCTCGTGCGCGGCGGCAACCGGCGCGGCAAACGAGACTCGCACGTTGGGTTCCGGCTTGCCGCCCGTTTCAACCAGCCGGACGATGACGTCGTCGCTCTCCTCAGCCTTCTTCAAGGCCATCAGGCGCACGCGGCTGTTACTCACCTTAAGCAGCGAGAAGTCCTTCCCGAGAAATCCCGGGTGCGGGGAAGTCTCAAAGGCCTTGAGAGGTTCATTCAGGCGGTAGGCTTGCCAGTCCGTCTGCCCCTGGCGCCAGTCTCCCTCGTGGCCCGCAAGCCCGAAGACGAATTCGTGGCGGCCCCAGTCCTGCGTACCTTGATCCTCGTAACCACCGCGAGTCCCCGGTGTGCGGATCAGGGTCAGGCGAAGAGTGTTGTCATTCGGTTTATCGGAAGCGTTCTTGTCGTCGGTCAGCACGGTGACGCCGAAAGAGCCGCTCTGATCGGTGAGGTCGACCCAGCGGTGCGAGGCTACCTCAAACTGCCGCTCGTTTTCGTTGGGCCTTTGAAGGGTTCCGATGTCCCAGTTGTAAGTCGCCATCGGGTTCGAGGCGCTCAGCGGGAAGACCACCTTCAGATTGCCTTGGCTGGCCTTCCAATCGATCACGTTACCGAATTCCACCCGATTGCCGGCGTCGCCCGCGGAAAGGCGGATCGTCTGCACAAACTTCGAGTCTTCGGCGTCGCGGGAGACCTCCACCTCCACACGGGCAGGCCCGTTCTCAACCACGCGAATCTGCGCCGGTGCTCCCACGTAAGTGCGCGGTGGCCGCTGCTCGTCGTCGAAATCCATGTTCCAGGCCGGCCACTGCCTGGGATTATCGGTGATGATCGCCAAACGAATGGGAGCGGACAACAGTTCGCGATTGAGCTTCTTGTCGAAGATGCTGGAAACGTCGCCATTCTCGTCGATCTTGACGCGATAGCGCTCGTTTTCAAGCGCAGACTCGCTCACTTGAAGCGACGATGACGCAGGAGGCGCAGAGTCGGTGGGTTGCACGTCATAAACGGCGTACCCGACCGACGGGACATCGGCCAGGAACAACACCTTGGCGGCGCTGTTACTCTGGCCCTCCAATTGGGCGGGCACCTCTTTGCCATCCGGGCCAAGGACGCGAACGCCCCTGGGTATACCGCTTGGAAAGGAAACGTCGGCTTCCACCACATCCTGATCCTCAACATTCAGCGAATTAAAGACCACGAGCGGCGTTCCTTGAACCTGGGTGTTCAAAGCGGACGCAACTGCTTCGGAGGCGCTGGTGAGCACGCTGGCGAACTGGTTCATGGCGATCACGTCGTCGTTCCACGAGTACTCGTAAGACTTCGGGGTAGCGGTGCCGGCCATGATGTCGTGAAACTGCCCGCCCATCACCAGCCGCCAGGCGTGATTGAGCCGTTCCAGAGGGTAGGCTTGGCCGCCCAGCCAAGCGGCGGCCACGGAAGCCTCCTCGGCGGAAGTGCCGAGAATTTCATTCTCCCGGTTCCAGCGTTTGTGGTACGCCTGTGAAGTAATCGATCCGGCGGAGTGGTTAATCAGCTCCAAGTCGCCCTTGTAGCGGGGCATGCGGCTGGTCTCGCCCGGCTTGATGTCGCGGAACATCTGGTCAGCATCTGACCAGATGACCTGCAAGGGACCGCCGCCTACCTTTACTTTCAGACCGTTCGCGGCGGCGGGTTGCTCCTCTTCGCTGACGATAGACTGCGTCGGTGGCAACACCGCCAGGCCCTTGGTCTCAATCGCCTCCATCAACTTTACCGAGTCTTCGGGCGGAGCCCCGCCGATATCGCCGGTGCCCACGTAATGATAGTCAGCGTAGACGCCGGTGACTTTCCCATCCAGATTGACCCGGTCAGGCCAGTCCCAGACGTAGCCTCCGCCGCCTCGCCCTACGCCAGCGGGCGGAGTGTTGTTTCGGGTGAGATCGGTGTAGACTCCATCGCCGTAGCTGCCCGGGTTGAGCGCCGCGATGACGGTTTTTCCATCGGGACCTTCCCACAGGCCGACGTTGAACGGGATACCCTCCGGCGTCTTTTCCGGCGAATCCGGCCCGCCCACGTGCGGCGCCGGCTGCCAGGCCGCATTCAGCTTTTGGGTGGAAAAGCCTATGACGCCGGCGTGCGCCAGGGTGCTCGGCAGGGAGGCTGGAAAGCCGAAGCAGTCCGGCAGCATGTACTCTTCGCTGGCCTTGCCGAACTCACTGCGGAAGAATTCGTTGCCGTAGAGCACCTGCCGGATGATGGACTCGGCCGAGGGGGAGTTGACGTCATTTTCCTCCATCGAGGAGCCGGCCGGGAACCATCGGCCAGTTTGGACGTAATGCTTAAGCCGGGCGAAATCCGCCGGGTAGTATTCCTTCATCATCATAAAGCGGTTGGCGCCCGTGAAGTTGAAGATGTAGTGCGGGTACTCTTCAAACAGGTAGAAGTTACTGCGCATCGTCTTGCTGAGGTACTCCTGGATCACCTGCGGATATTCCCATCGCCATTGGGTGTCGAGGTGCGCGTACCCGACCACAAAGAGCGTCGGTTGCTTGGTCAAATCAAGGCTTGGCCTTGCAGGCTTGGAGACTGCTTGCTCCTTGGCTGGACTGGAGCTCTCCTGCGGGCTCGATTGTGCCGCGGTCCGCCGCTGCGCGGACAACAACGCCATGATTGCCAGAACGGCCGTCGCCATGACCAACTTTGAGATGATCTTTCCTATGAACATCAACCTGTGCACGGATCTTTTCATGAGTACCCCTGCGATTAGTTTTCGACCGAGCGATAAGATACACCTGACCGTCTCTGGATGCCAATCCCCGAATCGAGACATGTTAAAAGTTACTACTAAGCGGCTGTCGAGACAGGGTCGAAAATCCCGCGCTCATGTTGCATTCGGCTGTTGAGATCTGGCGGGTTCGATTCGATATCCGAGG
>DATDGR010000132.1:0-1678 GCA_036521995.1 Terriglobia bacterium
GGTGGCGAAGGAGGAGGCGCCGAGCGAGGCGTGTACGCCGGCGCAGAGGGCCTTGGCGCTGAATGCTCGACTTGTGTTTGTGCCGGATAGCTCGAGCGCTGCTGCGGAGGCTGCACGGAGGGTAGCGGCCGTTCGATTTCACTGGCTGCGCCAGAGGGAGTGGAAGGCCCCGGTGGTACTGACCGCAAGTCACTTCGAGGTGTTGCAGCCTGAGCCGCACCGGTCACGCCCAACACAGGCTGTTGGCTGATGTGGTCTACGGCGAAGTCACTCCGCAGAGCCGAGCCAACCACGCTGCGATCTTGCAACGCGGATGCATTCCCGATCGGTCGCAGCGGCTCCACAGGCACCCCGGCGATCAAACGAGGTTCGTGCGACAGGCGTACATCATGCCCAGGTTCCGGAACAGCACGCCCAACCCGAATGGGATGAAGCATACCGGGCGTGTGCACCGGTCGCGTTGGGAAATGGTAGTTCACCGGGGGACGGCCGATGTTGATGACAAACACGCCACTGGCAAAACCATTACCGAAGCCCCATCCCGCCCGCCTGCAGCCTGCGCCCGGCGACCATCCCCAACCAAAGCTGTTCCAGTAGTACCAAGTACCACAGCGGAACGGGGTCCAGCCCCATGTATATCCCGAGGCCCAGACATACCCGGCGCCGGGATAGGCGACCCAGCTGCCATACCCATAGGGATCAAAAGCAGAGTCCTGTGCTACGGCGGGTTGCCAGACTTGCCCCTCCCCAGAAACCTCGTACCAGCTACCGTCGGCGTCGAGATCGGACCACCCATAGCCCTGATCGCCCGCGTATCCGTCGCGCGCCTTCGTCCGGTCTGCCGCTGCCTCAGCTGCAGCCTGGTCGCGCTCCCGATTCCAGACATCCCATGAATCCTGCTCGATGCTTGACAGGAGGAAGTATTGGCTGGTGTTGGAGGCATCGGCCGTAAACATCTCTCCAGCATGCACGTCGGTCTTGTAGCCGTCCGCTTCGGGTGAACTGTCGTGTTCAATATGCACCGTCCCATCGAACACCGAGATCATCACTGGAGGCTTATCCAAATTGATGCGAATCGTCGCGTTCGCAACCGGCGAGATCACCTCACCGCCTGCGTCCAAGGCGTAGGTGAACTTGGCCGCCGCGCGCAACTCTGCATAGACGAGCCCATGCAGGACGGTCAGCTGGGTATGGAAATTTCCGAAGGCATCCACGCTAAGAGAGTTCAGCCCCAGAGAACTGCTGGGCGTGATCCGGACGACGCTCCCGTCCTCAAACTCCACCTCGGCCTGTCCGTCATCACCTGTGGTCAAGCGCACACCTTCAGCCAGAGGCATGTTGATCTGGGCAGGATCTCCCGCCGTGTTATCGATATGATCGACGGTCACGTTCCCCTGCAGAAAGCTGAGCCGGGCCGCGCGGTGGGCAGGGGCATCGTCCGCTCGCACGTTGACTGTACCCGCTAACAAAAAAAGAAAGAACAAAGCCAATACGGCGCTGAAATGCTTTCGCCACTGACGCTGCAACGCGAACGTACGCATAACAACCCCCGAGCCCGAACGACACCGAATGTTAGACGTTTCTCCGTGGCAGACAGCTTCAGTGATTTTCCGCCGCCACCTGCTCCAGCATCTTCTGCGCCCGCAATCGTACGCGCTGGATCAGTGCCGTGTCATCG
>DATDGR010000133.1:0-5840 GCA_036521995.1 Terriglobia bacterium
GAGGTGAGGTTAGGTGGCTGGTGGATTCTTGGGGGTGACCCCGGCGTGGTCTTTGATCCCTACCCCGACTCCACGTGGTCCCGGCTCATCGCTCGGACCGAGCGACAGATGATCGAAAACATGCCGCCGGGAGAGGGTTCATTTCCTAGGTGGAGTCCCGTTCCGCTGGATCTTCGTTTCTTCGCCTATGCGGTTGGAACAGTCGAACCGGGCCTTCGGAACGTGGATTGGTCCCGGAGGCCGGTCCCAGGCCCCGAATCCTCCTTGTGAAAATCACTGACGGGACGGGTCTCTTAGTCGGATGGCGGCGCGGCTGGCTCTCCATGGCCGCACGCAGAATGCGGTTGATGCGCGTCGTGTAGCCCCTGCCCAGCGATTTGAGCCATTCCAAGACGTCCGCGTCCAGTCGAATCGTAAGCTGACGCTTGGTGGGCGGCCAGTCGGCGCGGGCCTTGGCAAAAAACTCGTCGTGCAGGGTGGAATGTCCGAGTAGTCGATCCGCGTCGCGTCCAGCCGCTGGGCTTCTGCCGGAGTCAGGCGCCGCGGCTTTTTGGGATCAAGTTGATAGCGTTTCATGGTATTGCCTCTGCTCCCGTTCGTTAGCCTTCCGCGCTGAGATCAGCCGGATCGCTTTGCCGTCCGGGGTTGGGTTGGCATTCTCTCCGAGTGGCCGACTACACGCTCAGAACCCGTCAATGAGCGCTTTGATCGTCGGCATACTGAGAATCGGACTTCGCACTACAAATCCGATTCTCAACGAGTGGATTGGCAGCTTATCTAGCTTCGGGCTTCGTCCCTTCCCGCTGCTCCGTCGAGAATCAATGCGATCTCTCGATGGCCTGCCTTTTGCGCGATCTCGCTCAATGTCTCGCCTTCGGGCGACCCTAACGTCTCAACCGCGCCGAGCTCGATCAGCAGTCGTACGATCTCTTCACGGCCGCGTGTAACGGCGTAGGCGAGCGGAGTGTGCCATGCTTCAGCGTCCCAGGGAAACAGCCCGTACTCGCGGAAAGCCCGGTTCAGCGCTGCGGGATCTTCTTCCAGGACGGCTTTGACGCGTTGCGCCATGTCGTATTGGATCGCCTCGATGATGTCGATCGATCCGCGCAGAATCAGGTGGCGGGCTTCCTTGTGACCGGCATAGTCGGCCCATCCGGCCGGCGTGCCGTGATACTTCTCTTCGCGCGCGCGGACATCAGCGCCGTGCTTCATCAACACATCAATCGCGCTCACGTTCCCGTGCCACGCCGCCGCATGCAGCGGTGTGTATCCGCTCGTCGAGTCGATGGAGGTCTTCGCATCGTCGTGTACATTAACCGACGCTCCATTGCGGATCAGCGTCTCGATCACATCGCCCGGCGCGCGTTCGCTGGCGCGAAGGATCAAATTGCCCCATCGTCCGCCGGGCTTCAGTGTACCGGGATCGCGGCGCAGCAGTGTCTCGACGTCCGCGGTTCGATGCAAAGCCACCGCGGCCGGCAGCCGCACCTTCGCTCCGCGCTCCAGCAGCACTTGTGCCAGGTCGTGCCTGCCGTCGAGCGCCGCCAGATCGAGCGCAGAAAAGCCGGCTTCGTCAAGCGACTCCGTGTTAGCACCGAGGTCGAGCAGCGTCGTCACCGACGCGGGTTGATTCTTGATGACGGCGAGATGCAGCGGCATGCGGCGCATCCGCGTTCCGTTCATCCGCCGCTCGAGATCGTTCGGCGTGCGCGCGACCAGCTCACGAATCACCTCTGCTTCGCCCATAGCGACCGCGGAAAAGATATTGTGTCTCGCGCCGTGCGCCAGCAGATACGCAACGATCTCGGGATTGGGCTGGATGTAGTCCCACGCAGTCGTCCACCCGATCACGCCCAGTTCGTGGTAGTCGCCTTCGCCGATCGTATCGGCCCCATGTTCCACCAGGAAACGAATGATGGGGAGGTGATGCTTCTCCACGGCGAAATGGAGCGGATACGCGTTGTCACCTTCGCAGCGGATGTTGGGATTGGCGCCGCGCTCGAGCAGCAGCTTGACTGCCGCCTCGCTGTTGCCGAAGACGGCCTGGTGCAGCGGCGTTCTCACGCCCTCTCCGCCGCGCTCGTCAATGAGCTCCGGATGTGCATCAAGCAGCGCATTGAGTCGCGCGAGGTCACCTCTTCCAGCGGCATCGCGCAGAGACGCGACCGCCTCTGCGGTCGAGCTGGCTGCTTCAAGCGTCTTGACATGAGACTGCAGCTTGGACCAGGACGCGAATCCATATTCGCTCGCAATCACCAGCTGCGCATCCGCAAGCGCGAACGGCGACGCGGCGACCTGTTCTTCCGACAGGTTTCTGCAGCGCGGATGGTTCTCGCGAATACGAGTGAAAGCCTCGGAGTCCGCGGCCTGCTGACGCTTCAACAGGGACTTGGCTTGTTTCTTGAGTTGTTCGAGACTGGGACTCGGCGGGAGTTGCCTTGACATGGAAATCTCCTTTCCGTTCGTGGCCTGTGTCCGCACCGCAGGCAGAAAGAAGATTTGTCAGATTGTAGCCGTGCAATTCCTGCAGGGTGGGCTTGGCCCTTTCCGCGGACTGGATGCGCCCCGTGCGCCGAAAACCAACCATAATCCTGACTTATGGCCAAGTCAACAGCCGCCTGGCCACTCAACGCGTGGTACCGGCTCTGCAACGCTCGCCGCACACATCGTTCCCGAGCAGAACCACGCGTCCGACGAGCAATTCATTAGACGGTTCAAGCACGAGCCAGAGTGCTCCGTCATCGGCCAAGGAGATTGGCAACGATATGCAGGCTTTCGGTCACTGAACGACGTTCTGGTCGGTTAACGGGGGACTCGGAGACTACCCAGCGCCGCCGGCATAGTGCCAGCAGAGGATGTGTCGCTTAGACGTCCCGGGGCGTAGCTATAGCGTCCGTGTCGGCGCAAGCTAAAATGCTGCCGGCAGGCGATTCGTCGCGCAATTTGAGGTGTTATCCGGCTTCTGACCAGTCGCGCGGCTTCGCATCCATTTTACTTGACAGTAACCGCAGATTCCGCTACGCTTTCCGGTAGTCATGCAGCCAGACTTCCCACTTTCCGCACGTGAGTCGCGACAGGACGCTTCGGGTACGACTGGGCGAGAGGTGACAAACAGACCTGGGAGGTCACCTGGAATCAGTCAGATAAGAAAACGGCTTTTGAAGTTACCGGTCAATGAGACCCGGGTAGGGTGGCGGGAATTACTGAGTTTCATAGGCTACTGAATTTGGTAGAACGGAGTCGCACGGCCCAGTTTCCCAGCCTGTCGCCAACCTGTTTGACGGCCTGGTGGGAACGGTGATTTCGATGCCCGAATGCGGCCAATCCGAACACGTCAGGCCCGAGCGCCCCCGGCCCGAATGCTCTGCAGACGTGGCCTTACTTGCAGGCCGCATCCAGCACACCTTGATCTCGAATTGTGTCACCCGTGCCGCCTGGGAACAGCATGTCGAGGCGTGCCTGAGGTACGGGTTCCAGGCCGCCATGGTGCCTGCCGCCTGGGTCAAGGCCACGGTCGAGGCCTTGCGGGGCAGCGGCGTGCGGACGGCCTCCTGGATTGACCTTCCGTTCGGTTCCGCCACCAGCGCCGGAAAGGCCTACGAGGCTCGCCAGCTTGTGGACGCCGGAGCCGAAGAGATCGACCTGATGCCCAACGTCGGCTTTCTGGTGTCCGGCATGGAGAGGGAGTATTTCGACGACATTCGCGGTGTGGTGGCGGCTGCTCCCGGCCGTCCGGTGAAGGTGATCATGGAAATGCCGCTCCTGAGCGCCGACCAGCTTTCGCGAGCCGTGGCCCTGGCGGCGGATGCCGGCGCCGCCTATGTCAAGAACTTGAGCGGAGGAGCGGCCGGGGCGGCCACGCCCGAGCAGGTGCAACGGTTGCGCGAGTTGACGCCCGTTCACCTCCAGGTGAAGGCGTCGGGTGGCATCCGGACGGCCCGCCAGGTGCAGGATCTTCTGGCCGCGGGAGCGGCCCTGGTCGGCACCAGCCGGGGCGTCGAGATTGTAAAGGAGCTGCAGGAAGCGTCCGAGACTACACACGAGGCTACACCCAGGCACCTCGGAGTCCCGGGCGCCTATTGAGGAGCTTCGTGCGACCGTGAGACTGAGGACCTAGGCTCATGACGGGCTATGGCGGGCGCTTGACGGCGGCTCTCGGTGTGATCTGGCTGTGGGTGTTGAGCTGTACTCTGCCCGGGCCGCCCGCGGTGGCTGCCTCCGGCCAAACCGGCGGGCCCGACTTCCAGGTCGACGACCGCCAGCTCTCCCATCCGCTACGGATCGTCGTCTATGGTGACATGCGATTCACCAGCGCTCCGCAAAAGTCGGAGGACAATCCGACCAATCCCAAGGTCAGGCGCTGGCTCGTGGAGAAGATCGCCGCTGAGAAGCCCGACGCCGTGTTGCTGAGCGGTGATGTGCCGTGGCGGGGCGGCGAAGCCAGCGATTACGATGTGTATCGCGCCGAAACCAAGATCTGGCGGGACGCCCATCTCCGCGTCTACCCGGCGCTCGGCAATCACGAATTCAAGGATGGCGGCGAGCGGCAGTCTCTCGAGAACTGGTGGAATGCTTTCCCGGAGCTGCGGGGCCGGCGCTGGTATTCCGTCCAGCTCGGCAGTTCGATCGACGTCCTCAACCTCGACAGCAACTCATCCCTGCTCCCGGGAAGTGAGCAGATCGCCTGGCTGAGGGATCAACTCGACCATTTGCCTTCAACGGTGCGTTTTGCCTTTTTCAACCTGCATCACCCTCCCGTCGTGGACGTGCAGAAGGGCGGGGACGCCGACCACAACGGACGGCCGAACGAGAAGGCGCTGGCCGATTTCCTGGCTCGGGCACCCCAGAAGTCGCGCGTGAGCTTCGTGGTGGCGGCCGGGCATGTTCACAACTACGAGCGCTTCTTTCAGGATGACATCGTTTACCTGGTGTCCGGTGGGGGAGGCGCGAGGCCGTACCCGATCGTTCGCGGCCCACAGGACCTCTACCAAGACACCGCCTTCCCGAACTATCACTACGTGCAATTCGTGGAGAGTGGAGACAAGCTGCTGGCCACCATGATTCGCGTGGCTGATCCCGAAGCCTCCTCACCGAAGTGGGAGGAAAAAGATCACTTCGAGATCCGGCCGGCGGCGGCCGCACCAGGCAAGGCGGCTGCCGCCAAGGCGCAATTCTGAACGGTATCTGACCGCAACGGCCACAAGGATGCTTTGCGTCCGACAACGCTGGCTCGGGCGCGCCGCGGCAGGTTCAGTTCGCTCTCAAACTGATGTTCTGATCAGACGTGGGTAGGCTCAACCTTTGACGGTGATCCGGGCAGGGTCCGGCTCGTAGCCTTCCTCCTGCACGGCCTTTTGCGCCGCCGAACGGAGCGCCTGCTCGTCCGCATTTTTCGCGAGATCGCAGAAACGGCGGATCACTTCTTCACCCGATTGAATACGAAACAGCCACTTGCCCTTGGCCGCATCCCAGGACACCTCGACCCGGTCGGCCACGGTCGCTTTTACAGGCATGGTCCGCTCCTCTCCCAGGCACGCTCGTTGCGGGCGCATCGCTTCGGAGCACGCCTGACAGCCCCTGGTTCAGCATGTTACCACCGACCGAGCCGTCGAGGAATGGCAAGGGGCCGTCAGATAACGAAGGCCCACAGCCTTATGACCGGTTCGGTTTCGGCCTTTCGTGAAATGGCCTTTCGTGAACCTGTCAAGCAGTCTAAGAATGTAACTTTCAGCGGATCGTCTTGCAGTGTAAGAATGTAACCCGTCGTGGGGCTGGGGCCTCCTTTTTTCGCTGAATGTGTTTTTGCTTTTTGTCTTTTTCTCCGCGCGCGGTTCTTGCTT
>DATDGR010000134.1:0-2698 GCA_036521995.1 Terriglobia bacterium
GTTAAAAACCGGGACCGAGATCGCAGAAGCCCTGGAGAAGGCGCATCGGCAGGGCATCGTTCACCGCGATTTGAAGCCTGGCAATATCATGCTAACCAAGACTGGTGCCAAGCTGCTCGATTTCGGCTTGGCCAAACCACAAGCCGGAGTGGGGGCCTCGAGCATGACGGCCACGATCGCAGGGACCGGCCCGGCGAGCCCCATTACGCAGCAGGGCACGCTGGTAGGCACTTTTCAATATATGTCGCCGGAACAGGTCGAAGGGAGGGAGGCAGACGCCCGCTCCGACATTTTCGCGCTGGGAGCGGTGCTCTATGAGATGGCGACAGGCAAGCGAGCGTTCGAAGGCAAGAGCGCGATTTCGGTGGCGAGCGCTATCCTGGAAAAAGAACCGGAGCCGATTTCGCGGCTGCAGCCGCTGACGCCGCCGGCTTTCGAGCAGGTGGTCAAGGGCTGCCTAGCCAAAGATCCAGAGGAGCGCTTCCAGACGGCGCACGATGTCCGGCTGCAGTTGAAGTGGATCGGCGGAGGAGGATCCTCGGCGGTCAGTCTGGCGCCCTTGGCGCATCCGAAGCCTCGACAATGGGTGAGGTGGGGCTTGGCGGCGGTGCTGCCTGTGCTGACTGCGGCAGCAGTGGCAGCGGGCTGGTGGCTCCATGCGCCCCCCGCGACCCCGGTGTTGCGCTCCAGCGTGGAGCTTCCTACCGGGTTCGATACGGCGAACGGGGACAGTTCGCTGGCGTTTTCACGCGACGGGCGCAAGCTGGCGTTGACGCTGGTCGCAGCCGACAAAACCCAGATCTGGGTGCGGTCGCTGGACAGCCTGACAGTTCAGCCGCTCGCGGGTACCGTGGGAGGCACCTTCCCTACCTGGTCGCCGGACGGGCGTTACCTGGCGTTTTTCGCAGATCAGAAGCTGAAGAAAATTGACGTCTTAGGGGGCATGGTGCAGACCATCTGTGATGCCGAGGAAGGCCGCGGCATCGCCTGGGGGCCGGACGGGACCCTGGTCTTCAGCCCTGGGCCTTTCACCGGCTTGTCCGAGGTTTCCTCAGCAGGCGGAAGCCCGAGGGAGCTGACCCGTCTCGGGGCAACCGGCGAGACTGATCGTTTGCCCGAGTTTCTTCCCGACGGGGAACACGTGCTATTCTTCGCCGGCTCACTTGGTGGCAAGGCCAACAGCATTCGGGTCGTGTCGCGCAAGACCGGACAGGTCGCCGACGTCCTGCGCGCGGCAGAGAGTGGGCCGCGGTATGTCGCGCCTGGTTACTTGGTCTTCTTTCGCGGCCAAAACCTGATGGCGCAGCCCTTCGACCAAGCGCGGCTGAAGTTGACGAGCCAAGCCGTGCCCATCGCCGAACAAGTGCAATTCAGCCCCTTCCGTTGGACCGGGAGTTATGCCTTGTCCGACACCGGGATGCTTGCCTATCGCCCACAGCAGAGCGCCTACAAATTCCAACTCACCTGGTTCGACCTGGAGGGCAAGCAGCTGGGTACTACTGGCGACCCGGTAAGCGTGTTTGGAGTGAGCCTCTCCCCCGACAGCAAACGCGTCATTCTGTTGCGGCCCGAGAATGGAACTCAGGGACAACTCAAGCTGTGGATGTACGATCTGGAGCGGAAAGTGATGGGCCGCTTCACCTTTGGTCCTGGCACGGAGCGCAACGCCGTATGGTCTCCCGACGGCAAGCAGGTAGTGTACGCAGCGGAGCGCGGACAGGGATGGGCGATTTACGTCAAAGCCGCAGAGGGTGGTACGCCCGAGCAGCTGCTGTATCGAAGTGACAACCCTGCATTGCCTAGCAGTTGGTCGCCGGACGGCAAACTGGTGGCCTTTGATCAGGTGGGCGGTCAGAACAAGAGCGGTGCGCTGTGGCTGTTGCCGCTATCCGGCGATCACAAGGCTTACCGCCTGCATCCGGCAGCCGAGGCCAGCGAGACCAATGGCTCCTTCTCGCCGGACGGGCGCTGGTTCTCGTACCAGTCGAATGAATCGGGGCAGGATGAACTCTACGTTGTGCCCTTTCCAGGTCCAGGAGGAAGATGGCAGATCAGCCAGGCAGGGACCAATGGTGGAGGTTGGAATGGCAAAAACCAGATGTTGTGGACCACAGCAGAGCTGCGGGTGATGGTCGCCACGGTCAACACCGTGGGTCAGGACCTGAAGGTCGGCCCGTCTCAGCCGCTGTTCGGCGGAAAGACGCTCCCCGAAATCATGGGAGCGACCCCGAGCGTAGGCGTTAGCCTTGATTCCACGCGTGACGGTAAGCGGATGCTGTTAGCGATTCCCGTGACTGAGCATCCAACCAATCCCTTCCTTACGTTGGTAAGCAACTGGACAGCGGAACTGAAGAAATGAGTTGAGTGCGATCTTTCGGAGTCGAACAGCCAATCCCAACGCACCCGGCTCGGCGAGCCTATAACTTAATAACTCTTTACTTTCGCTCGAGCTGCTCTCGCCGCCGCGCCGGGCGCGACTGGGCGGGCGCGTGACTGGCATGACACGAGGGCGCGCCAGGTTTTTCAAAGGGTCATGTCTTCATAAACCGTTGGATTTAATCGATAATGTTAGCGCAGCAAACTCAGTGAGAGCATACGGGTTCTTTTCACTCACGGACGACGATTGCCGTATGCGGATCGGTGTCCCCGCGGAACAGCAGCAAGGAGAAACCCGGGGACCGCTGGTGCCCGAGTCGGT
>DATDGR010000135.1:0-10330 GCA_036521995.1 Terriglobia bacterium
ATTGGAGACGTCGTCGCTGTGCTGGGTGGAGACCACTACGGTATCCACGCGCACCGGCTTCGAGCCGTCGTACTCAACCGTCACCTGCGCCTTGCCGTCCGGGCGGATGAACTCCATGATATTCTTGCGGCGCACTTCGGCGAGCCGCATACACAGCTTGTGCGCCATCATGATGGGAAAGGGCATCAGCTCTTCCGTCTCGTCGCAGGCGTAGCCGAACATCAGGCCCTGGTCGCCGGCGCCTCCGGTACCCACGCCCATGTCGATGTCGCCGCTCTGGGCGGTAAGGTTCACCATCACCTTGCAACTGTCGGCCGTGAACCCCCCCTTGGTGTCGACGTAGCCGATCCGGCGGACGGTCTCGCGCGCCAGCTTTTCGATGTCGGGCTTGGATGAGGTGGTAATCTCACCCATGACATAGACCGAATTGTCCTTCACCATGGCCTCGCAGGCCACGCGCCCCGTCTTGTCCTCGGCGAGCACGGCGTCGAGTACGGCGTCCGAAATCTGGTCGCAGATCTTGTCGGGGTGGCCTTCGGTCACCGATTCAGACGTAAAGAGATACCGCTCGTTTGGGACTGACAATGAAACCTCCTGTTGATTGTGGTCGCCCAGGGACAGACGCGATCTTTCATACTACCATAGGATGGCAGGCCTTAACCATATACAACGGAGATAAAAGTCATGTTACCAACTGGCATTAACAACCAGGTCGGCTTCGGGCTGATGGGTGCTCAGTCGCTGCTGCCGGCAACGATCCGCTGGTCCTGATTCGTGCCGGACCGAATCCCCTTCTGGAATGTCTCATAAGAATTTTACAACCTGCTTCAGACTCTCGAACTATAATGGCAAGCACTGAGAGGGGACTGCGCCGGGGACTCCGGCCCAAAGGAGAAGCTACCCGATGAACCGCGAAGAATTCGCGCTCAACCCAGGCAGGCCGTTGGCAATTCTGATTGCCGTGATGATCTTGGCGGGCAGCGCCTCGGCTGCCGGTCCGCTGCTCGTGATCCACCGCTTCCAAGGCGCGAGCGACGGAGAGAATCCCGCCGGTAATCTGATTGCCGACAAGGCCGGCAACCTCTATGGCACCACCGAGTACGGCGGCGTAAGCGGTTATTACGGGACCGTCTTCCAACTCGCGCCGCCCGCCCAGCCGGGCGATGGTTGGACCGAGACCACCCTTTACACTTTCCGTAATCAGGGCGACGGCGCCCGGCCGACCGCCGGCCTGGTGTTCGACTCGGCCGGCAATCTCTATGGAACTACCAGTGACAGTAACGCCGGAGGGTACGGCGAGATCTTCCAACTAGCGCCTCCCAGCACGAAGGGAGGTTCCTGGACTGAGACCGTGCTCTACCACTTCCAGGGCGGCACCGACGGAGCCTACCCATACGGTGGATTGATCTTCGATCCGGCGGGCAATCTCTACGGCACGACCGAGTCATCAGTCTTCGAGCTGAGCCCGCCCACCGCGCCGGCCGGAATCTGGACGTTCACCTTGATCCATGACTTCACCTGCTGTACCAGCGATGGGTGGAATTCCGTGGCCGGCCTGGTTCGTGACCCGCAAGGCAATCTGTACGGCACCACGGAATGGGGCGGCGCTTATACCGGCGTGTATTGCGACTATCTGGGCTGCGGCACGGTGTTCGAGGTAAGTCCGCCGTCGGCTCAGGGCGGCGCCTGGAGTGAGAAAGTGCTTTACGCGTTCGGTGGACAGCCCGACGGCCTCAACCCCTTTAGTGGCCTCGCGCTCGACCAGGCCGGCAATCTTTACGGCACCACTTACGGCGGCGGCATTTTCGAGGGCGGCATGGCGTTTCAACTGGCGCCGCCGGCCCAACCAGGCGCGCCTTGGACCGAGACCGTGATTCACAACTTCAGCTACAGCGCCAAGGACGGGGCTGTTCCCTTAGGCACCCTGATCTTCGGTCCGTCCGGCAATCTGTACGGCACCACTGCATTTGGCGGAAACCCTTGCGTGTTCAATACCACCGCCTATGGCTGCGGTGTCGTGTTCCAACTGGCGCCCCCATCCACCCAAGGTGCCGCCTGGACCGAGACCCTGCTGTATCTTTTCACAACCTTCGCTTTTGGCCCCAGGGAACCCGTGGCGGGCCTGACCTTTGGTCAGGCTGGGAACCTGTATGGCGCCACGGCCTACGGCGGTTATGACGGCTGCTCGGAGGAAGGCCTCGGATGCGGTACGGTCTTTAAGATCAGCCGGTAACTACGTGAAGGCCCCGGCTCGACGGGTTGTATCCCCCGCGTGGCCGTACGCCGGGCCGGCCCGATATGGCGAGTTCGGTCAAGGCCGGGTGAGTGGTCGGAGGTGCCTAATGGCTCAGGCTCCAGACGTACGCGGCCAGCGCTAATATTTGGTCGGCCGAGAGTTGCGCCCCGCCCATGGCCGGCATTGGGCTGCGATACTCTTTTGGGTGCATCACGCCGTCGGCTATCGTTTTCGCGATTCCGGCATAACTACCGTCGCTCCACAACCATTTCTTGCCCGTTAGATCAGGACCCAAGGGGGAGCCCGTACCGTTCGCGCCGTGGCAACCGGTGCAGGTCGCTCCGCCCACTTGACCGTGGTAAATGCGATCACCGAGCGTCACCATCCCTCGCGTCGCCCCTTCGGGAACCTGGACACTCGCGCTTGCGGCGGCACCGGCGTCGGGATGCGTGCCCTCCGGCGGTTTGGCGGCGACTTCGATGATATCGCCGGCCGGTGCCGACGCGCTCGGGCAGGGAGTGAACTTCGCGCCGCCCTCGGAGCCGCCCCGATAGGCAATTCGGTAGATCCGTCCGCGGATATCGTCGGAGACATACAGCGACCCGTCCGGTCCGACCGCGACGCCGGACGGACGATGTTCAGCTTTATCCGGAGACTTCACCGCCCCCGCGAAACCGTCGGCAAAGATCTCGCACGCGCCGGAAGCACGGTCACCGGCGAGCGGCTGAAAAACTACGTTGTAGCCACCTTGCGGGTAGGGCGCCCGATCCCATGAACCGTGGAAGGCGATGAACACGCCGCTGCGGTAGCGGGTCGGGAACTGTTTCTTGTTATAAAGCACCATTCCGTTCGGCCCCCAATGGGCGGGAAATGCCGCCGCCGGAGGGATCTTGTTCGCGCAAGGGCCCACCTTCTTGCCGCCGTCGCCGCCGTATTCCGGCGCCAGAACCAGCTTTTGCACCACAGCATCGTAGTAGCACTCGGGCCAGCCATAGTCGCCGCCGGGCTTCAAAAGCAGCAACTCCTCAGCCGGCAGCGTGGCTTCTTCCTCAGGTTTGTAGAGATCAGGCCAATTCATGTGCAACTGATCTCGTCCGTGTTGGGTCACAAATACGCGGCCCGTTGAGTCGATGGCAAAGCCTTCAGCGTTGCGTATCCCCGTCGCGAAGCGCCCGGCCGGTGAAAACCTTTGGTCCGTTTTGTTCGCGTCATAGAGCCAGATGCCGCCCCGCGTCTCAAGTTCCGTGCAGGGGTTCGCGCCGGGCGATCTGAGTGTTCGATTTTGCAGTTGGCAGGCATTGGTCGCGGTGCCGACGTCGACGTACATCGAGCCTTCGGCGTCGATGACAAATGGATGCATGGGGTGGTCGCCCCCCAGAGGCAATCCGGAAACGATGGTATCGGGAGGATCCCGCGGCACGATGGAGCCCGCCGGCAGTGAGTATCGCACGATTCGATCGTTGATCTCCGCGTAAATCGACCCCTTGTACATGCCGATGCCCGTGCCACCGGCTCCGCCAGTCTGGGCGGTTTCACCGAAGCGCTCGGTCGCGTCGGCTTTTCCCGACCCTGTGCGGTCTTGCAGGGCCACCAGAAACCCGCCGGCATGCGTCGCCTCATTGCCGTAATACGCCCCCGACCAGGTGTTGACGTAGACTACTCCGCTCGGCCCCACCACCATGTGTCGGGCGTGACCTATGTCGTCGGCAAATACGGTCGCACAAAAACCGGCCGGCAACGTCAACCCGCTGTCATCATTCGGGCATGCTTGGGTCTTGGTTTCTGCACCAGGGTTGGACTGGCTTTGAGCCGGCGCCCAAGAGCCGCCCACGCACAGTGCGGCGACCGCGACCAGGGCAGGCAACAGAATCTTGCGCAAGCCGGACAATCGCATTGAAGACTCGGGATGATCGACGACGAGAAACAAGAGTGTAAGCATCGAAAAAATATACCATAGTTGTTGCAGTGTACTAGGGGGCTGGCGACCGGTCTGAGTTTACAAATCTTTGACCAATATGTGACACACGCGGACCATGACCTCGGCTACCCTTATGGAGCAGCCCGGCAGTTTACGGGAAGATCGTCGGAAGCTCATCCGAAGGAGATTATGGAATGCACAACAGAGGGAACAAGCCGATCATCTTGGTTCCAACGGCAGGCAGTGGTGAAAAAAAGCGCGATGTTGCTCGAGAGGATGTCTCGTGGCTTTGGGCCGTAGCCCGGTGCGCGCTACTTTGTTTGGCTCCGCTGCTTGTCTGCGGCGCGGCCGCTTTCGGGCAAACGAACGAATTCCAGCCGAACGCCTCGGCCGGACCAGGCCAGATCCTCGTTCACAGCAAGTTTGGCGGGCAAATCTTTGGATTTGATATCGATCAGAACGGCACCGAAGGCGTGCTGAGCGAGGCTCAGACGCTCTCCAACGGGAACGAGCTGGCCGCGGTCGAAACGTTTGACCAGAAGACCGGGAAGATCCTCAAGGTTGTGGCGCAAACTGAAACGCAGGATGATTTCATCACCCTGGGCGTCGTCGGCACCAGTGTCGGGCTGGTGGAGCACGAGCACGTGGAAGGATTTCTAAAGGTCAACCGGACGTTCCACACCCTGAACCCCCTCAATTCCAACACGTTTACCGGCGTCTGGACTCCGCCTATCGCCGGGTCGCAGCACCTGATTATGCCGACGGGTGTGAGCCGTAGCCAGGGAGAACCCCAGGCCGCTGTGTTTGCCTATGATAACAGCGGAAACTTCATACCGTGGGTTTTCTCCTCCAATGTCGCCGCCAACACCTTCGGGCCGATCGTCAAGATTACAGACTCCGACAACTTTGGCAGCGTGCCTCCGCCGATCGCTTACGATAGCCAGACGCAACAAGCGGTGCTCGGGGGAGGACCGGGATGCTTTGCCTGCCTTCCCGTCCTTGGCTTGGTTGATCTGGTCAGGGGCACTTTTACGGAGTTTCTGGGTGTCGGCTTTGGCTTTATCAACGGGATGGCCGTGGACTCCGCCGACGGCATCGCCTGTACGACGACCGAGGACGACGCCAGTGTTGAGTTCTACGATCTTGCGACCCAGACCGGCTTCAGCGTGGTGTTGCCCGGATCGGGCGAAAACCAATTCTTCAGCGGCGCGGATGTCGAATTTGATCCCGTCAACAAGCTGTTCCTGGTCGCCCAGCCCAATTCAAGTTCGGCATCGAGCGGCAGTACGATCTACGTTTACGGCACCAACGGGAACCTTGAAGAGACCCTCAACGGATTCAGTTTCTCCAATACCTTCAACGTGATTCCGATGCATATTGCGCTGCACCCCAGCCTTTGGTCTGGGTACGTAGATGGTCCTGACTCCGGCGTGACTGAGATTCAGTCGTTCACGTACTAGCGGCTTTCCGGCGGCTGGCGGTTTCCTAAATTGATTTGTTCTTGTGCGGAATCGCTCCGCCCTAGGTGGGAGCGCGGGATCTGAGGCTCTGAGAGCAGGCGTCTGCCCGCTCCTGAGGCCGACTCGTTCAACCGCGGGTGAGACGGCACGCTCCCCGCGGTCTTTGTCCTAGGTGTGCCCTAGTTGGACGCTCCCGTTCCACTCAAAGGCACCGCTCCGGGGCTGCCAGTGGCAGCGTACTGTACGTCGACGTCAGCGCTCAGGCTTCCCGTCGCCTGAGGCGTGAACGTGACCGTGATCGTGCAACTGCCCCCGGCGGCCAAATTACCCGAAGGACAGTTATTGGTTTCGGTGAAGCTGCCAGTGTCCGATCCTTCGAGCAAGACGCGGTAGATCTCAAGCGGAGTGTTCCGGACGTTCGTCAGGGTGACGGTCTGCGGAGGGCTGGAAGTCCCGACCTTGAAGCTGCCGAAGCTTAAAGTGGAAGGTGAGAGCCCGACCGGGGTAGCCGTCGCTGTCAGGGAAACCGTTTGGGGACTGCCGGTCGCACTGTCGGCAATGCTCAGTGTGCCGGTGGTGGCACCGCCCACGCTGGGCTTGAAGGCGACACCAACGCTACAAGTCGCGGCAGGCTGGAGAGACGACGAACAGGAGTTCGTGTCGCCAAACTCCGTGCTCCCACTAAGCGTAACGCTGGTGATGTCGAGCGCCGCACTGCCGGTATTGGTGATCGTCGCGTGTTGAGTCGGGCTCACTTGCCCCAAGGTAACGTCGCCGAAAGCAAGCGAGGCTGGACTAACGCTGGCGACCGGAGCGACGGTGCCCAGCAGGACCGAGAGGCCGCCCGTGCTGCTATGATCACCGAGGGCCAAGTCCAGAAAGCCGTCGTTGTTGAAGTCTCCGGCAGCGATCGTATCCGGCCCACCCGATGCCTCGGCTGAAAACGACCGGGACTTCTGGAAAGTGCCGTCGCCGTTGCCCAGAAAAACGTCGGCAGAACCTGTGTCCATCGCTGTAGCGACGTCGAGCTTGCCGTCGGCATTGAAATCGCCTACCGCGATTCCGGACGCGCCAAGGCCGTCCGCGGCGTATTCTTTGTACGTCTGGAAGGTGCCGTCACCGTTGCCGAGCATGACGGCCAGGGCCGGGTTGCCGCCAATGGGCTGGCCGGTCAAGGCCAAGTCGAGCTTGCCGTCAGCGTTGAAGTCCGCCACGGCCATGGCGCCGTTTGCGAAAGGCGACTTGTACTTGACCGCCTTCTGAAACGTGCCGTCGCCGTTGCCCAGCATCACTGCGACAGCCGTCTTGTCCGCCACCGCGACGTCAAGTTTGCCATCTCCGTTAAAATCACCCGTCACGACGGAGTAGGGATCCTGAGCGGTCGTTCCGTAGGTTTGGCCTTTCTGGAAGGTACCGTCACCGTTCCCGAGCAAGACCGTGACTGAACTCGTGCCCAAGTCGAAAACCGCCAGATCGAGTTTGCCGTCTCCGTTGAAATCGCCGGTTGTCAAGCCGCCAGCGCCCAGTCCCGCGGCGTATTCCTTGAAGGTCTGAAAGGTGCCGTCGCCCTTGCCCAGCATGATTGCGACCCCATTGTCGCCTGAGTCTGCGATCGCCACATCAAGCTTTCCATCGTTATTGAAGTCGGCGGTAATCACCTGCCGCGGCGAAGAGCTCTTCGTCTTGCCGACCAGATAATCGACGCCTGGCTGGAAGGTGCCGTTGCCGTTGCCGAGAAAAACCGTACCGTTGCTGTTGCCGCCGTGGGTTAGGTCGGCATTGATCGCGAACAGGTCCAAGTTGCCATCGCCGTTGAAGTCACCCGCCGCCAGCCACGTCGGTGGCTCGGTCAACGTCGTGGTTGTCGCAGCCATGTCAAGTCCAGCCAGTGAAGGAGCGATCTGGAAGAAGGCTGGGCTCGACGCTCCCCCGCCTGGCGTGGCGCTGACCACCGTGATGGAGGCGGTGCCCGCCGTCGCCACCTCGGACGCTGAGACCATGGCGGTCAAACGAGACGCGCTGACGAACGTAGTCGGGAGCGCGCTGCCGTTCCAGTCAACCGTGGAGCCGGAAACGAATCCCGTACCGTTTACCGTAAGAGTGAATCCCGAGCTGCCCGGCGTAATGGCATCGGGCCCGAGTGGCAGGTTGATTAGAGGCGTAGGATTGCTTTGCCCCCAGGCGGTTATCCCTGAGAGAGTCAGAAAAAGTGAGCAAAAAACGAATAAGTAGCGGCATGAACTCTTACTTCTTTCCACTTTGACTCCTTTCTCGACGGTTCCCCTTCGATCGCGGAGGTCGACGGAGTATACCTTACCTTGGGATCGACATCTACCTCTGGAATCGAGACATGTTAAAGCTACTGTTAAGCGGCTGTTTGAACACTGTAGTTAATATCGCATTTGTTATATATCATCATCAGGCAAGGAGCCTCGTCGGTTTCTACCGTGAAGCCTTATCTAAGAAGGAATTCCCGCCTTGTCTTTTCAGAGCGGGATTCCTTCGCCTGGCTCGGCGTCGGAATGACACCGATGGGAGAACGTTTGCCGGCAGTTTGCTCTGTTGACAATCGCCGGTATTATAACATGGTACTATAGGGTTACCCGGAGGTGCATGCCGCGCTTGCGCGTTGAAGAGGCCGACATCCGTGATCCGAAACTTGAAGCCGCTCCAGCCCGATTCCCTCGTCAGGTTTAAGGAGCAGTGCGAGTGCCTGGGGATATTCCAGCTGGGCTCCCGGCGACGCGACTTGGCCATTTGTCGAGCCCCTCTAAGAGGGGTAAGAAATTCCATTTTGCCAAAGCCTGAATGTTGCTTATAATAAACAAGTTAGGTTAAATATGGGGGCTAGCCCAAAGCCGGAATGTCCTTTAGAATCAACAAAAATTGGGCTACATCCAAAGCCGGAGGTGTAGAACCTTGACTTTGGATATAACATACAATTAACTTATTTATAATCAACATCAGATAGGACTATCAGGCAACGTGGAACCGTTTGCTTGACTTGCCTCGATCTTCAGTGCGGTGCTGCACTCGTGCTGAGGCTCTGAAGATCCTTTTCGATGTCGGAAAGTAGCTGTGCCTGGGCCCGTGCGGAGGCCTGTTCCTTGGCGTCCTGCAGGTAGCGCAAGGCGTTCTGACGGTCGCCGGCGCGGCCGTAGGCGGCGCCGAGAGCATACAGATAGGTGGGCGTGCTGTCGTCAATGGGCGTAAGGGTCTGCTGAAGCTGCTTGATCGCTTCCGGATACTGTTGTTGGCTCACCAGGATGCGCCCCAAATTGAAATGGGCTTGGCGAAAGTCCGGCTTGTCCTCGATGGCCTTCTGGTACTCCGCCGCCGCCCCTAGAAGATTTCCCTGCCGCTCCAGCAAGTAGCCAAGATCATTGTGCGCGTCCGCATAGGAAGGGTTGATTTCCAGCGCCTTGCGAAAGGTCTGCTCAGCCTGGTCGAGTTTTCCCTCTTTAACCAGCAGCACGGCGTAGTTGTAATAGGCGTCCGGTAACTGGTTTGGATTCAGATTGATGGCGGCCCGATAGTGCTCCTCGGCCTTTTCGAAGTCTCCTGTCCGCCCGTAAAGGATGATCAGGTTCACGTGCGCCTGCGCGAGCTTTGGGTCCAACTCAAGCGCCTTCTCATGTGCGGCGATGGCATCCTCGATGCGCCCAGCCTGCTCGAGTTTGACGCCGCGCTCGAGCAGGGACGGCGCCTCTATGTCGAGCGCGCGCAGCTCATCGCGAAGAGGGTCATCGACGGGAGGGACAAGGGTCCTGTCTTTTTCATGCAAGGCGAGGTGCTGCTGCGCTTCTTTGGTTTTTCCGAGCTTGCGATCGGCCTGGGCCAGCTCGTAATGTGCCGCTCCGTAGGGAGGGAACAGGTCGCAGGCCTTGCGGAATGACTCGATGGCCGCTGCCATGGCGCCGCGAGCCACCTCAATCCGCCCCAGGCCATAGTAGGCCTCGGCGGCGTACGGAAACTGCCTGGTGGTGGCGGAGTAAACCCGCTCGCTCCCATCGAGATCTCCTGCCGAAAACAGGCTTTCCCCGAGCTTCAGGAGCGCCGGGAGATAAGCTGGTTGGAGGCCGAGCGCCGCCCGGAGCGTTCGAGCAGCCTGGGCGTGCTCCCCTTGTTTGGCCTGCAGGGAGCCAAGGTAGTACAGCCACTTGAAGGACCGCGGCGCCAATTGATGCGCTCGCTCGTAGCAAACCGCCGCTTGCTCAGGCCGGTCGTAAAGGTCGAATAGCATCCCAAGCTTGCCGGACGCTTCGGCGCTGTCAGGGTGCTGGCGCGCGAGATCGTAAGCTTGTTGGACCTGTCCCCGAACCTCCGGAAGAAGATCAGTAACCGTGAGCTTCGGCAACTCCGGCAAGCTCGGGCTCTCGATGGCCAGCATCCGGAGACAGAGACCGAGGCTGAGCAGCGCGGCGATGCCGGCCTTTCGCATAGCGTCATTCTACGCCGGGCCGCTACGAGAGAGGTAAGCTCATGGTCTTGCCGTTTGCCGCGGAATGACGCCACGCAAGGGGGTATGAAGCCCTGACGTCCCGGCATGCACGGTGCTGTCGCGTACGGCCCGCACCTGTCACGCAATTTAAGAATGTTACTTTCGCCCTATCGTCCTGCAATTTGGAAATGTTACCCGTAGCCGTAGGCGCTGTGCGAAATGTGGAAATCCGGCGCTTTGGCTTTTGGGCCGGATTTCCAAGGGCGGAGGGAAGC
>DATDGR010000136.1:0-3763 GCA_036521995.1 Terriglobia bacterium
ACTGCTCAGAGATATATGCCTTGTCCCCATTGGCATAGGTGGTGGTCACATACGAGCTTTCGCTACCGTCCGTGCCGCCGCCGCTGATGTCGCCGAAACCGGTCACGATGGTTTCCGTCGGCTGCGTTCCCGCAATCTCCATGGCCTTTGGCCACGTGCATTTATACTTGGAGATCGCAAGGGAATGGTTGGGCCGGTCTCCCACCTCGATTGTGGATTCCGATGATGGTGATGGGTAATTCCGATTTGATCGTGATGGATGTTTCCGACACGTAATAATCATCACGATCGGAGCGCAGCGACGCTGGCACAGTCATGGTGCGCGCTGCAGGCGTCGTTGGTCAACTGGAATTTAGTTTGAACTTCATTTTTGTCCTCTGCTCTTGATAGAGACTCGCCGCCGGCGCGGTGGAAATGTGGGAAGCCGGCGTGCCTTTCGCCGGATTTCCAAGCCCGGTGGAAAGAGTGGGAAACTCGGTCTTGTTTTTGGAGTTTTCCACGCTTTCCACGGGGCGTCATTTCCACGGCGCTTCTCCTCTCGTTGTTTTCGGAGCGAAGCGACGCTGAAGACAGCCTCCTCGTGTGCGGCTTCTTTTGTCCGGAGCCCAAAGCGGCGATGACCTCGCCAAAACTCTTGCGCCCGAATGCCCCTAGAACCACGATCTCACCCTCCTTCGACCCTGACCCTCTGGTCACTCAGGCCTCTTTGCCGCCGCGCTTCTTGCGCATCGATTCCCCTCGCATCTCAAGGTGATGAGCGTTGTGCACCAAGCGGTCGAGGATGCTGTCGGCTAAGGTCGGATCGCCAATCTGCTCGTGCCAGCGGGCGACGGGAACCTGACTGGTGAGAATCGTAGAGCGGAGCTGATAACGATCTTCACAGACCTCCAGGAAGTCGCGCCGCTCGCTTTCGGCTAAGGGAGCATGAGCCCAATCATCGACGATGAGCACGTCGATGCGGGCCAGCCGAGCCAGCCGGGTGCCCAAGCTGCCGTCGGCGCGGGCCAGAGCCAAGTCGCGAAAGAGTTGAGGCGCGCGGATGAAGAAGGCGGAGGACCCGTCCCGGCAAGCCTTCTCGGCCAAGGCGCAGGCGAGCCAACTTTTTCCCACGCCGGTCGGCCCCAGCAGGAAAATATTCTGATGCTCCCGGACCCAGGCGGAGTCTTGGGTCAGCGAGCGGACGAGGGAGCGGTCCAGGCCGCGCGGCGTGCGAAAGTCGATGTCCTCGACCGAAGCGCGATAACGGAATTTGGCGTGGGTAAGGCGGCGAGCCAAAGCGCGATTCTGCCGCCAGATCCACTCCTGATCGACGAGCAGGGCGAAGCGTTCCTCGAAGGTGAGGCCCGCCAGGCCGTCACGTTGCGCCGGATCGGACTGGGCGCGGAAGGCCTCGGCCATGCCGTGCAAGCGGAGGGTTTGGAGTTTTTCCAGCGTGGGTTGATTTAGCATTCTTTCTCCTTTGCCGAATAGAGTGGGAGTTGCGGTCCCGCCGAGCGGGACGAGGAATCGAAATACGCCGGGCCCCGAAGATTCTCGTGCGCCAGCGGCGGCGGAGAAGGCGGCGTCTCCAGGGGTTGGCGGTCGAGCGAGCGTTCCAGGATCGACTTGACGCTAGGGTATGAACAGGCACCGGTCGAGACGGCCCTCCGAGCGGCGGCTTCCAATCGTTCGGTCGAATAGCGTTGGCCCAGCCGCAGAATACCCAAGCAAGAGCGGTAGCCCATTTCCGGGTGGGGCTTGCGCTGGAGAATCTCAGCGAACAATTGGGCGGTGAAAGGTCCGACGCCTTGAGCCCAGCCGATCAGGCGCGAAGGTGGCCAGGCCAAATGCTCCTGATGGCTCTTCGGACGATGCTCGTTGACGGTCGTCGCTTGATGGGGCTGACGGCTGCGGGCGTGAGAAGCGACGCGCTGGCCGCGATGGAAGATCTCGACGGTCGTGGCCGTGGAGCGAATCTCGACGAGCTGACCGGTGAGCGTGTAGGAGACACTGTAGAAGTGACGATCGAACTGGACGTGGTAGTCAATGTTCACACGCGCCTGAGTCCAGTGATGCAACTGGAAGCGCTCGGCAGGCAGCGGTCCGAGGGCGGGTCGATCCAAGTCCGCGAACAAGCTGGCCCGCGATCCGGGGCGCTTGCGGAAGGCGCGGTGGTTAAGCTTCTGGACTAATTCGCCCATCGCCTGGTTGAGTTCGGAGAGGCTGAAGAAGCGTCGATGGCGGAGCGCGGCCACCACCCAACGTTCCACCAGCAACACCGCATTTTCCACTTTGGCCTTGTCGCGGGGCCGGTAAGGGCGTGTTGGCAGGATACCGACGCCATAGTGCATGGCCAATTCTTGGTAGGCCGGGTTGAGGTCAGGTTCATAACGGCAAGCGCGACGAACGGCGGTGCGAGCGTTGTCGGGGATGACCAGTTTGGGCACACCGCCCAGAAACTCAAAGGCGCGCACGTGAGCCCCCAGCCAGTCATCCAAACCTTGGCTCCAAGTGGCTTCGGCGTAGGTATAGGTGCTGGCGCCCAGGACGGCGACAAACAAAGAGGCCGGGCGCGACCCGCCCTGGGGGTCGTACACGGGAATGGTGTCGCCGGCGTAATCGAGGAAGAGCTTTTCTCCCGCCTTATGCTCGTGGCGAAGGACGACGTCCAACTGGCGGCGCCAGCGGCGGTAGAGCTCGCAGAAGCGGCTGTAGCCGTAGCCGTCGGGGTGGTTCTGGCGATACTCCTCCCACAGTAGTTGCAGCGTGAGGTGATGATGGGCTTGGAGTTCCTGATGAAGTCGTTCAAAGTCCGGTGGGGGTCGGTGGGCTTCGTAGACGCTGCGCGGGGCATGCCCGAACAGCACTTCTTCCAGCCGGCTTTCATCCCAGCCTTCCAGCAGCGGCCAGGAGACGCCCGCGGCCTGGGCGCGCTTCAGATAGTTGGAAACGGCGGCTTGCGAGATCGAGCAACTGCGCGCGATCTGGTCTTGGCTGAGTCCTAACTCGAACCGCAGCCGGAGTACTTCTCGGGTCTTCCGCATGGACAACCTTTCTGTCGGCAAAGTCGATTCCTCCTCGTCCTAGAGGAACCTGGCTTGCCCGATTGTTGTCCAGCGTCGCTCGCTCTAAACCCCCTTCCGGGGACGGACCCTGAAAGCCCTCCCGCCGCTCGGCCGAGAACAACCGGCCTGAAGCCGGAGGGCCTATCCCCACCCCGCAATGATTATTACGATGACCCCGGAATCGTCATCACGATAACCCCGGAATCCTTATTACGATAATTTCGTAACGCCCATCACGATCATTTCGCAATCGCCATCACCATGCCCCGGATTCCACAACTCCATTCGGTGGGAATGCGCGTGACCTGCCCCCATTCCCTGTACCGATCATAATGTGAGTTCCGGGGCAGATTCTTGTCTTTGTTCTTCTCTCCGCGGCAGCTCGGAGGGAGCCGTAGGCGACCGCAGAGTTGCCGCGCGCGCTGTGAACTCTTGCGGGGTCCGATTCGCCAGTGAACTGTGCGGGCGGACCTCGTTATAGTCCCTCCTCCAGGTTTCGATGGTCTGGCGAGCTTCGCGCAGGGTCCGGAACCAGTGTTCGTTCAAGCACTCGTCCCGCATCTTGCCGTTGAAACTCTCGATGAAAGCGTTCTGAATCGGCTTTCCTGGCTGAATGAAGTGCAACTTGACGCCTCGCTGGCAGGCCCAGACGTCCAGGGCCTGGCCGGCGAACTCGGGTCCATTATCCGTCACCAGAATTTCCGGTAGTCCTCGCAGAT
>DATDGR010000137.1:0-4690 GCA_036521995.1 Terriglobia bacterium
GCCGTCTGCAGATTGCCCACCAGCTCGGTCACCAGGTCCACTTCCGGGTTATCCACCACCTCGCGCCAGTTCTGAACCGTCTTAACATTCTTCACGGGGCCGCGCAGCCAGGAAAGATCGCGGCCGTGGATGCTGCGCGAACACAGGGCTTTAAGCTCCAGCTTCCAACCGAGCCGCCGCTCGATTTCGCGCTGGTGTTCGAGCAGGACCTTCACGGTGCCGGTTCCCACCGTTCCCATCCCGATCACGCCAAGCCCGATGGTGCGGCGGCGCGAAGGCGAGCCAGGAGGCTCTAAGCTTCGGTCTGTGCTCTTATCGCTCACCGGTCATCTCGCGTGGGCCGAAGCGATCGGGCTGGCCAGGAACTATTCAATGTAGCATTCATGGCACCGCGGCTGACAGCATTGATAAGAAGTCCTGGCCGGGCGCCTTGCAAGGCCTGGGTACTCGTGCTAGGTTCTTAGGTCTGCTTTAGAAGAACACATGGAGGCGGTATGACGCAGGACGCGCTGGGCTTGATTGAAACCAAGGGTCTGGTGGGGGCCATCGAGGCGGCCGACGCCATGGTGAAAGCGGCGAACGTCACCCTGGTGGGCAAGGAATACATCGGAGCCGGTTTCGTCACCGTGATGGTGCGCGGAGACGTCGGCGCGGTGAAGGCTGCCACCGACGCGGGCGCCGCGGCCGCGCGCCGGGTGGGCGAACTGGTGAGCGTGCACGTCATCCCGCGTCCGCACAGCGAGGCCGAGAAGATTCTGCCGGGCGGCGGCCTCTCAGGCAAGAAGGGCTCCGTCGGATAGCAAGCGGGATAAGGATTTAGGCTAGGGGCTGGGGAGAGCGCCCCGCTTCCCGGTTTCCGGCCCCTCATCCCTGATCCTTGGTCCCGCGGTCTCACAATCCCTCATGGATCGCGATCTCGAGTCCATTCAGGAAGCCCGCCGCCTGGTCGAAAAAGCGGCGGAGGCACAGAAGGTCTTAGCGGGCTACAGCCAGGCCCAGATCGACGCCGTGGTCGCAGCCTGCGCCGAGGCTGCCCGTGTCCACGCTGAGCTGCTGGCGCGCCTGGCCGTGGAGGAGACCACTTACGGGAAAATCGAGGACAAGACCCAGAAGAACCTCTTCTCGGCGCGCGACGTCTATAACGCCATCAAGGACATGAAGACGGTGGGCGTGATCCGGGAAGACCCGGAGCGCGGCATCGTCGAGATGGCAGTACCGGCCGGCGTGGTGGCGGCCATCATCCCCGTCACCAATCCCACCTCCACCGCCATTTTCAAGGCCCTGATTGCCCTCAAGGGGCGGAACACCATCGTGATGAGCCCGCATCCGAACGCGGTACGATGCATCCGCGAAAGCGCCCGCGTGATGGCCGAGGCCGCCGTGGAAGCGGGAGCGCCCGAGGGGTCCATCGCCTGTCTCCGGCTTCCCACCCTGGAGGCGACGGACGCGCTGATGAAGCACCGCCAGACTGCGATCATTCTGGCCACCGGCGGATCAGGGCTGGTGCGTGCCGCCTACAGCTCCGGCAAGCCGGCGCTCGGCGTGGGCCCGGGCAACGTGCCGGCTTATATCCACAGCTCGGCCGACGTTCCTAAGGCGGTCAACGACATCCTCACCGGCAAATCGTTCGACTGGGGCACCATCTGCTCCTCGGAGCAGCACCTAGTGGTGGATCAGGCTGTCGCCGAGCGGGCCAGGCTCGAGGCCGAGCGGCAGGGCGGATTCTTTCTGACGGCGGAGCAGGCCGCCGCCGTGGCCCGGCTCCTGATCCTGCCCAATTTTCGCGTCAATGGCAAAATGGTGGGACAGTCGCCGGAGCGCATCGCGCGCGAAGCGGGCTTCCCAGTGCCGCCGGGCACCCGTGCTCTGGTGGCGCCGCTCACTGGTGTCGGGCGGGACCACCCGCTTTCGGCGGAAAAGCTCTCACCGGTGCTCTCATTCTTCACGGTGGCGGACTGGCACGAAGGCCTGGACGTCTGCCGGCGGCTGCTGGAGTTTGGCGGCATGGGCCACACCATGTCGCTGCACGCGCGAGACGATCAGGTGATTCGCGCCATGGCCCTGGAACTCCCGGCCTTCCGCCTGGTGGTCAATTCGCCCGCGCCCCACGGCTCGGTCGGCTGGACCACCAACCTTACGCCGTCGATGTCGCTCGGCTGCGGAACGCCCGGCGGAAACATCACCTCGGACAACATCTCGCCCCTGCACCTCGTCAATATCAAACGCCTGGCTTACGAGCGCCGTGCGGCGGACCATGATGACGCGGAGGCCTCCGCCGGGTCTCACGCCAGCAGTGCAGCCTCATCCGGGATCAGGTTGTGGGAGGCGGCTCCGCCGAAGGCGATTGCGGGAGCGTCGCCCCCGCCTCCGGCAGCATCTGCCGCCGCGAGGACGTCTGACGGTGCTGTCTCACCAGCGGCCATCGACCGTGCCGAGATCGCGCGTATCGTCGATCACTTTCTGGCCTCGCACGGAAAAACTCCAGCCCCGGCGCCGGCCGGCAGCGGCGCTTCCCGTTCCTGCGGGACTTCAGCCGAGTCCAACGCGGAGATGGTTTCAAACGCCCCTGCCGCTCCGGTTTCGGGAGTCACCAAATCGATCGAGCCCGCGGCGCCACCCAAGCCCAAGCCTGTCGACTTCGTCTGCGAGGACGACGTCCGGCGGGCGATCACCAAGGGCGAAAGGATCTGGGTTGGTCCGCGCACGATCATCACCCCTGCCGCCCGCGACCTTGGTGAAGCGCGCGAGGTGTTCCTGCGCACGATCTGACCTCCCGCCCGCGAAACCTGCCCAGGCATCAGGTGCTCGCAGCAACAGTAGCCTACCCGGGCTGGGGCTTCGGCTTCGGCGGGGGTGGCAGCGAGCGCACCCGGCTTTTCACGAATTCGAAATCAGGATTGTCCGTAGTCCAAGCCTTGGCGGGGCCGAGCTCGGGAATCTCTTCATCCACGGCCTTAATGCGATTGCCGGGGTTGGGGTGATCGGAGAAGAACTGCAGGGTCTGCTGGGGATACCTCCGCTCGATGATTCCGAAGAATTGCGCCATGGCGTGCGGATCGTAACCGGCGCGGTAGAGGATGTACGTGCCCACGGAGTCAGCTTGCGCCTCCATGGTGCGCGAGTTGTGGAGCAAGAAAGACTGGACGCCCACTCCAACGCCGAGCTGCAGTAACTGACCGAACAGGGTGCTGTCCTGTCCGCCCACCAGGCCACCAAGGATCTCCAGAGGCTTCTGCGCGAGCATCACCTCGGACGCCTGGTGGGTGCCGTGCCGCAGTACCACGTGACCCTCTTCATGCGCCAGGACGCCCGCAAGCTCCGCCTCATCCTCAGCGGACTCGATGGTGGCGCGGTTCACGTAGATGTAGCCGCCGGGCAGCGCGAAGGCGTTGATATCACCGCTGTTCAGCACCCTGAACCGCCAGACGTATTCCCGCCGATTGTCGGGAGCATAGGAGGAAAGCCGCCGGCCGAGCTGGTTGACGTAACGGGAGGCTTGCTCGTCGTCCAGGACGGGCATCTGCTTTTCCACTTGAGCGGCGTTCTCCTGACCCACCTGGACGTCCTGAGCCACGGAGAAGAGATCGAAGCCGGGGTGAAAGTTGAGGTCGGCCGCCAGAACCAGCGTGACCAGGCTGGCCAAAAGAGCAGCCACAGTGGTCGCCGGAAGAGTCTTTCGCAGAGTCCGCTGGACTCTCCTGATACGCATCTGAAGACCGCCTGCCGAAACGGAACACCCGGCTGGGGCGCTTGCCGCACCCTGACTTGATCGCGCCGCCTCCAGGCATTGAGCTGGCCGACAGCACCCTCGGACAGGTCTGAACCGCGCCTGTGAGCACGGTCCCCGATCCATTCACGTGTGGCGGCTTGACTCTAATTGGTTTTGAGCCGACGCCCAACACTGCCTTCCGGCAAGAGCCCTCAAGTTATGTTCTCACAGAAGCGGTCGGCCCGCAACGCCCGCAGACGATAACGATACTTAAACGATCCCTGCGATCGGCGCGGCTTAGCAATACTGGTTAGGGTCCTGCCCTCTCCTTATCCGCGGGAGAGCGTAGCCGAAGGGCTTCCCGCTCTGGCGATCAGCCCCGTGCAAAGCCGATAGGAATCCCTCTTCGACTGTCTGAATTGTCCAAACTGTATACATTGTATACGTCTCAGACGTCTGTCACGTCTTTCACAATTGTTACCTTTGCAAAGCCCGAGATCTCTGTTCCACTCGGTCTCATGGCCTGGCCGGTCCAGGCCGTAGGCAGGAGCTCGCCTCGGGCCTGGCTCCAGCCCCCTTTGACCTGGACGCGGCGTCTTTCGCGAGGCCGGCAACCGCTTTTCAAGGGGCAGGTTTGCGGCTCAAAAGATTTCAGAATGATGAAAATGGCATTTATACATCTTATTGAAAATAAGATACTTGATAAAACAGCCGAGCGAGCCTCGCAGCGCACCTGCAGGCGGCCGATTCTTCTTCGATGTCGCTCAAAAATAATGAGTTACCTGGAATATTAGGGAGCCAGGCCGACGGGGGCGCGGCGAGAAAAAATCGAAATCTGGATATCCACTTGACTCAGGTAACCCCTACCGGTTGTGGTTTCGCCTCGGTGTTTCGAACGATGGATGCGTAAGTGGCTGGTTCTACGGCCACCGCCTGCTGGACAAGCCGGAAGAATAGTTTGCCTCGGCGGCGCGACCGCCG